>JAIMAU010000001.1:332675-665350 GCA_023511795.1 Armatimonadota bacterium
GGTGCGGCAAAACATTGTTGGCACGAGCCATCGCAGGAGAAGCAGGAGTACCTTTCTTCCATATCAGCGGTTCAGACTTTGTTGAAATGTTCGTAGGTGTGGGCGCATCACGCGTTCGCGACCTATTTGAGACAGCAAAGGCTAACAGGCCTAGTTTAATATTTATTGATGAGCTTGATGCGGTTGGGCGTCAGAGAGGTACGGGTCTCGGTGGCGGTCATGATGAGCGAGAGCAGACACTTGACCAACTTCTCGTCGAGATGGATGGCTTCGACCCGAACACTGGCGTTATCCTTATTGCGGCGACTAACCGGCCAGATGTTTTAGACCCAGCGCTTCTCAGACCAGGTCGCTTTGATAGACGCATAGTTGTTGACCACCCCGACGCAAAAGGCAGAGAAGCTATTCTTCGGGTGCACATGCGTGGCAAACCACTAGATGCTGATGTTAACATCGAGAACCTTGCTCGAAGGACTCCGGGTTTCTCTGGTGCAGATTTAGCGAACCTTGTGAACGAGGCAGCGCTACTGGCGGCCAGGCGCGAGCGCACCAAAATCAAAATGGAGGATTTTGAAGATTCCATTGACCGTGTGATTGCGGGTCCGGAGAGGAAAAGCCGCATAATCAGCGAAAAGGAAAAGATTATGGTGGCGTATCACGAAGTCGGTCACGCGATCGTACAGGAACTTCTACCGCTCACTGACCCGGTGCACAAGGTATCCATATTACCCCGTGGACTTGCGCTGGGTTATACAATGCAGCTTCCACTTCAGGACAAGTATCTGACAACAAGAAGCGAATTGCTTGATGACATCGCAGGGTTGCTGGGTGGACGTGCGGCGGAGCGGATTTTCTTTAACGAAGTCACAACTGGCTCGAATAGTGATTTGGAACGGGCAACGGAAATTGCTAGAAGTATGGTTTGTGAGTTTGGGATGAGTGAGACACTTGGCCCAGTTACATTCGGCAGAAAGCATGGAAATCCGTTCCTTGGGCGTGACCTGATGGAGGATAGAAACTACAGCGAGGAAATGGCAAAAGCAATCGATAACGAAGTCCGCAGAATTATCGATGAGTGTTATAAGCGCGCAGAGACAATTCTCCAGGAAAAAAGAGAAAAAGTGGTTGAGATAGTAGATGTGCTCCTCGAAAAGGAGACCATCGAGCGCGAGGAACTTGAAGTGCTCATGTACGGCAAGAAGAGTTCGGAGGCTGAGGGCAAAGGCGAAACACCAAAATCGTCTGGTGAACAGACGGAAAAATTAGAGCAGCCAAATCTTGCGCCAGACAGCAAGCCTCGTCTCGAACCTGGAGTAGCATGATTCATGCTCTCCAGGATAACCAGCGTTTATCCTATTCCTCAAGGTCAGCTGTGAGTGCAATCATTCAATGTGTGCCTAACTTCAGTGAAGGCAGAAATGAGTCCGTCATCCAGGCAATTGTGGATGCTGTGCGTACTGTTAAGTCAGTTACGCTAGCTGATTATTCTTCAGACCCTGATCACAACCGTCTCGTTGTTACTTTTCTTGGTGGGCCAGAGGGTATTCGAGAGGCAGTATTAGCGGCGACGGCCCGAGCAGTCGAGCTTATTGACATGCAAAAACATACTGGCGGTCACCCAAGAATTGGGGCCGCAGACGTTATCCCCCTTGTCCCCATTAGGGGCATTACAATGGCTGAGTGTGTCTCAATTTCCCATGAACTAGGGCAGGAAATCGCTGAGACCCTAGGCGTTCCTGTTTATTTTTATGAAAAGTCAGCCATAAAGGCTCACCGTACTAACCTTGCTGATGTACGCCGCGGGGGTTACGAGCGCCTTGCGGAAGTTGGCTTAGAAGGTGAACGCGCTCCCGATGTCGGTCCAAAACGACTTCATCCGTCCGCAGGTGCAGTGGTTGTTGGTGCACGCGGTCCTCTTGTCGCATATAATGTCAATCTCCAAAGTGATGACATGGAAATTGCGGCAGATATCGCGCGCAAGGTTCGGAATGATAACGCACACTTGCCAGGCGTCAAGGCAATTAGCGTTTGGCTTGAGAGTCGCTCAAAAGCACAGGTCTCGATGAATGTAACGCGCCCTGATTTTGTAGCTCTTCCTCGCATTTTTAACTTTATCGTAGGAGAGGTGCGAAAGTATGATGTCGAGGTGGATGAAAGCGAATTAATAGGCCTCGTTTCCCAAAAATACCTCGACGGTGCTTCTCCTACAGACCTTCGTCTCCGCGACTTTAAACCTACCCAAATCCTCGAATACTGGCTAAGACGTATATAGTTTCCCCGGAAATAAATGCTCAGTGTTGCATTTCAAGCATAAAGGAAATTTTGTGTTTATGGAGAAAAATAAGACGTGAACTTAGCTAAATGGCTACTAACAGGGGGAGTTTGATGAAAGACAAAGTTGGTTACGGTATTATTGGATGCGGCGTAATCGCACCATGGCACGCCGGAGCAGTTAGCAGAATTCCTGATGCGGAATTAATTGCTGTATGCGACATCGTTCCAGAAAAAGCAGAGAAAATCAAAAACGATTTTGGCGCGAAATACGTATATACCGATTACAAAGAAATGCTCAAACGAGATGATATTGATATCGTCTCGATATGTACGCCCAGTGGTATGCATGCGGATATGGGAATAGACGCTGCTCTTGCTGGAAAGCATGTAATGACCGAGAAGCCTATTGATATCAGCCTTGAGAAGATAGACAAGCTAATCCAAACCTGCGCCGAACAGAAAGTTAAGCTTGCGTGCATCTTTCAGCGGCGCACATCGCCATTATGGCAGCTTGTCAAGAAAACAATCGATGCTGGCAAGTTGGGCAAGCTTGTGTTGGGCGATGCGTATCTTAAGTATTTCCGAAGTCAGGAATATTACGATAGCGCGGGTTGGCGTGGAACGTGGGCGCTCGATGGTGGCGGTGCCCTCATGAACCAAGGCGTTCACTGTGTTGACCTTCTCCGCTGGATAATGGGGCCAATTGACACAATCTTTGGTTTTGCCGACCATCTTGTAAGGAAAATTGAAGTGGAGGATACTTCAGTCGCCGCAATTCGATTCAAAAATGGAGCTTTTGGCGTGCTAGAAGGAACAACTTCTGTGACGCCAGGTATGAATCACCGATTGGAGTTTCATGGCGAGAAGGGGACAATACTTGTAGACGGTGAAAATATCGTTCGCTGGGACGTGCCGGGCGAAGATAAGCAAGAGGTCACAAAAAGCCTTCAAGACCAGGTGGGCAATGCGTCTTCGGACCCAACTGCTATTTCTCAGCACGGCCACCAAGTGCAAATTGCGGACTTAATTGCTGCTGTGAAAGAAGATAGGGAGCCAATGGTGAACGGTGCTGAGGCAAGGCACGCAGTTGAAGTGATTCTTGCTGTTTACCAATCGGCACGGACTGGCCAGCCTGTCAAACTATAATGTGAGAGGACGGATTACCGTGTCGGCTCAACAAAATCGAAAGAAAAGGTTGACATCGGCTGATTATTTAAAGAAAGCGGACGAACTTGAGGCGAATGGAGAGTTTGAGAAGGCAATCGAGCTTCTAAATAAAGCCATTCGTACGGCCAAAGACAAGCCGCTTTTATATTATCGGTTAGCTGTGCTTTGCAGAAGCCAGCGAAGAATGGATGACGCCATTCTGGCCGCTAAGCGTGCCCTGAGAATCAAGCCGGATGATCTTCGGAGCCGCGATCTGCTTCTGGAAATCCTGTTGGAGCTTGGGCGAGTTGATGATGCGATAAAAGAGGCAAAAGAACTCCTCAAATACTCACCACATAGCCTAAGTGCGCGAGACGTTCTCAGCATAGCTTATCTTCAAAAAGGAATGCTTGAAAAAGCACTGCAGGTTACAAATGAATTGATAAGTCTAGATCCTATGTCACCATTAAATCATTTTAAGAAGGCAGTGCTCTATCAGCAGAAGGGCGACATTGGCAATGCTGTTCAGGAGTTCACTAGGGTGTTGGAAATGCAGCCCGATGAGGATACAGCGCGTGAGGCTAGACAAGCAATTGAGGTTCTGGACAATTACCAGCTTCGCCACATACTTATGCTAGCGGCAGAGGATTACATATTCCGCGCAAAGCTAATTCGCGATCCGGCGGCGGCAGCCTTGGAAAGGGGATTCTATCTTAGCTACTCCGGAATGGCGACACTCAAACAAATTCAGTTTGAAGAATTGCCGGAAGTCTGGGCTGAATGGAAGCAAAAATTTTACCACTAATCGCTCTTATTCCTACTTGTGTTTGATTAGTTGAACTTGGGATAAGAGTGCATGTTGGAGTAAGAGCATGGGTGGGCACAACGCTAGGGTCTATACCTCTCGGAGGCAGGATGACCTGGAAGCTGAGATGACGAGAATCGGAGCGGAGTGGGCCGGTGTCATCAGAATGCTTCCGAAGGCAGAACACTACGTTATCAAGCTGGACAACGTGCGCACCCCAGCGGCGCTCATCCTTAAGGAAGAAATGCTGGCAAAGGGTGGAGATGCGGCCATCCATCGAGACTGCATCACCGGTCGTATTGAGCACTCAGACGTACTGCTCATGGGTACTGGGAAGGTTTTTGACCAGGTGATTCATGACCTCCACGACCAGCAGTTTTCGTTGCCGGAAATCGCCGACGAAATCACTTTGGCAATCGAAAATTACCGTAGCCCAATTTCGCTTATGCCTTCTCCAAGTGAGCTTCCTGTCTGTCTCCAGTCGTTCTATTCTACTATGCGCGAGCGCACCCTAATCATGGGAATATTGAATGTTACGCCTGATTCCTTCTCCGACGGAGGATTGTATGTAGATAAAAATGCTGCCATTGAGCGCGGCTTGGAAATGATAGATGAGGGTGCTGACGTGATTGACATTGGCGGCGAATCAAGCCGTCCCGGTGCCGAACCTGTGCCTGTTGAAGAAGAGCTTGCAAGGGTCGTTCCGATAATTCAGGAGCTTTCAAAGCGTGTATCGGTTCCGATTTCAATTGACACATATAAGCCGGAAGTCGCACGTGCAGCGCTGGATGCAGGCGCAAGCATTATCAACGACATCACAGGCCTTGTAAATCCGCTTATGAGGGCACTTGCCGCCGAGCGAAAAGTCCCTGTGATAATCATGCATATGAAGGGCAATCCACAAACCATGCAAGATAATCCTGTCTATGAAGATGTGGTATCTGAGGTTATGAAATTTCTCCGCCAGCGCACAGAGCAAGTAGTCGAGGCTGGCTTGCCAGAAGAATACGTAATTATTGATCCTGGTATTGGTTTTGGCAAAACTGTCGAACACAACCTTGAGATTATCTACAAACTGCGCGATTTCAAGTCGCTTGGCTCCCCCATTTTGATAGGCACATCAAGAAAGTCCTTCATCGGCAAAATTCTGGGCGGCCTCCCACCCACCGGGCGCTTGGAAGGTACTGCCGCCACTGTGGCCATTAGTATTGCCAACGGAGCGAATATCGTTCGGGTGCATGATGTAAAACAAATGGCAAAGGTGGCGAGAATGACCGATGCTATTGTTCGGTTTATTTCGGAAACACAACCGTTGCCGTAATCCTTTTGTTGCTTTTTAGTGAAAAGTGGCCATGGAGGTCATCGCGGACTAGACTTTCTACGATTTGAAGTCCCAAGTTGCGGCTCTGCCGAAGGTCGAATCCTTTTGGTAGCGGTGTGCCGTCATTTATTACTGCAATCTCAATTTCACGTTCATTTTCTGAAAACCTTACGGCAACGTTCCCCTTATCAAGAGTCTTAAATCCATGCTTGAACGCATTTTGAATGAGTTCGTTTAAGATGAGAGCCACTGAGGTGGCTTTTGCTGGGGGAAGTAGGATATCCGGACCACTTAGTGAGGTTTCAACTTGTTTTTCGGACGATAGTAGACTTTGGCAAGTTGCAGCTAAGATATTTTCTGCGACCTTCTTAATGTTGACGGTATCCATTTCTTCTTGGGAAAGAACTTCATGGACGGAAGCTATGCTGAGGATTCGGTTAATGCTTTCTTGTAGCACGGTTTCGACAGAGTTAGTTTTCGCATAGTGCATTTGTAGACGTAGGAGGCTAGCTATTGTCTGCAGGTTGTTTTTAACCCTGTGGTGCATTTCCTGGATGATTGCTGACTTGACGACAAGCTTTGCGTTATCAATGGCAAGAGCCGCATGGCTAGCAAGCGCTGTGAGGATTCCAATCTCGCCATTCGTGAAGACATGCGGTTTGTCTGTATAACAATTGAGCACCCCGATTATCTTTTCGCGCACGCGCAGGGGGACAGAAATCATTGAGCAGAGTCCTTCCTTTCGGGCAATGTCAGGATATCGGTATTCAGGAGTGCTTTTGACGTCAAGAACAGTAATTGGCCTGCCTTCTTGAATTGCTTTGCCTGCTAGACTCTCACCGAGCTTGAGATTTGGCTTGAATATATATTCTCGGCTGGTGCTCTGTGTGGCACGGATTACAAGCTCTTGCTTTTCCTCATCTACAAGCATGACTGTTACGATTTTAAAATTCATCGTTTCGGCAGTCATGTTAACAATAAGGCCAAGTATTTCATCGAGATACATGCCGGAGGTCATCGAGCGGCTGACTTCAGATAAGGTTGAAAGGCGCGATACTTGGGTCTCCATGTTTCTATAGAGGCGCGAACTTTGAACGGCATTCGCTACTTGTTCGGCTATGTGCTCCATCAGGCGTATCTGGCTCTCAGTGTATTTGTGGGGCGGATTCGTGCGGATATTAATAACACCAACAAGTTGCTCGCCTGCAATGAGAGGAACAGAAAGCATGGAATGAAAGCGGTCTTCTTTTAGCCCGGCGAAGGCTTTGTAACGGCGATCCCTAAATGCGTCTCTATCAAGCGCTACGTGTTTTCGTTCTTGGGCTACCCAACCCGTGACTCCTTCGCCAACCTTCATTCTTATTTTGCCAAGTAATTCTCTATTAGCACCTTTTGCTGCCCTAAGAACAAGTTCCTCGCTTTCATCATCCAGGAGGTAAATGAAGCAAGTATCAGTCTTTGTGACTTGGACAGCTATGTCGGCAACCACATCAAGCAAGTGCTGGGTATCGAATGTCGAACCGATTGCTTGCCCAAGCCGCCTGAGAGCTTCGATTTCGATATCGCGCTCTGCCAGCATTTCTCGGAGATGCTTGTTCTCTGCCTCAAGTTTGCTATATTCCTCTATGAGTTGGTTCATGGGAGTCTTAGGTTTTGGGATCATGGGAAGCAAGCGAAATTGGCTACCCAATCTATCCCATATCTTGCGTCAGGATGATTGCCTCTGCAATCTCCTTCATTGTTTTTCGAGTATTCATGCTTTGTGTTTGAATCCAGCGGAAAGCTTCTTGTTCTTTCATGCCACGTTTCTCCATGAGTATTCCCTTTGCACGCTCGATTAGCTTGCGGATTTCTAGTTTCTCTTGGAGGTCGCCAACATTTTTTTCAAGAACCTCCTTCTCTTGATAGCGGGAGATTGCTACCTCAATAGCAGGCAGAAGGTCAGCTTCTTTGAAGGGCTTGACCAGATAGCCAAAAACCCCAGCTTTCTTGGCTCTTTCTATGAGGTCCTGCTGGCTGTATGCGGTCAAGAGTATGGTAGGCGCAATCTTTTCCTCCGAAATTATCTTTGCCGCATCAAGTCAATCCATCTTCGGCATCTTGATGTCGAGAATGACAAGGTCAGGTTTGAGCAACCGAGCAAGTTCCACAGCTTTTTCGCCGTCGCCTGCCTCTGCTACAACCTGGTGGCCCATTTTTTCGAGTATCTTTTTTAAATCTAGCCGAATGATTGATTCATCGTCAGCAATGAGTATACGAAGTGTCTGCACCAATTACTCCTCCCCGCTTCAACTTGTTGGAAAATTCTACAATATGGTATAATCTTTGTCAAAGTGCCTATTTGCAGATAAGTGGAAAAAAGTATGCGGCTTAACCATGTGGGCTGGTGCATTGGTGCATCGGCCCTCTACCTGTTTATGAGAATTGGCCTTCCTATGCTTCGGATTAAGCTGCTACGGCCGGATGTAGCGGCGTTTATCTCAATTTGCGCCTTCATGCTAGTGCAATTGGCTCTGATGCTAGTAATCGCTCGGATGCAATTAAGACCAATATCTGCTTTGTTTGTTGCAATTCCCAATTTTGCTTTGACGATTGCCTTGACCTATATTATGCTAAATGTGAGGATTACTAATCCCTTATTGGTGGATTGCATACTTGCAGCTCGGTCGCTTTCTATGATGCTTTTGGCCGGTTCCATAGGCTATCTTGTTAGCTTTATTATTAGCGAACCGAACTTGCTTTTACCCGCTGCTGTGTTCGCTGCGCTGGTGGATTACTGGAGCGTTACTTGGGGACCTCTGAGCCATCTTTTAACCAACGCAATGCCTACGGTGGCAGCAGCATCGGTGCAAGTGCCGTCCATTGGACATCCTCAACCGATTACTATGATAGGCATTGGCGACTTTGTATTTCTAGCCCTATTCTTTAGTGTATTGTATCGCTTTCGAATGAACATAAGAGGCTCTTTTTGGCTGGGCTATGCGCTTTTGACAGCTTCAATGCTGCTAGTTCTATATTATAAAACTGCATTACCTGCTTTAGTTCCCATAGGGATTGCAGTAATAGCCATGAATTTGAGATATTTTAGGCTCAAACGCGATGAGCTTGTTGCTATAGTCTATGCTGGAGTAATTCTCCTAGCGTTTCTTGTCGTGGCAGGGTTTTTCTTTCTGCGAAGATAGGAAAATCATTAAATTATACTTTCCCGGTGATAATTGCCGGTTTTGTAAGGATGAGGGTGATGGCAGAGAAATACGATTTTCAGTCAATCGAGAAAAAGTGGCAAGAACGATGGTCTAAAGCTCAGCTATTTAAAACCCGGGACGATCCCGAAAAGCCAAAGTATTACTACCTCGATATGTTCCCATATCCTTCTGGTGAGTTGCACATGGGCCACATGCGCAACTATATCATAGGCGATGTTATTTCTCGTTGCAGAGTAATGCAAGGATATAATGTCCTCCATCCGATGGGCTTTGATTCCTTTGGGCTACCTGCTGAGAACGCAGCTATTGAACGTGGCATCCACCCGGCTAAATGGACGATGGATTGCATTGCTCGGATGCGCGAGCAATTTGGCCAACTTGGGATTTCCTTCGATTGGAACCGCGAGGTCATAACATGCCTTCCAGAATACTATAAATGGAACCAATGGTTCTTTCTAAAGTTTTTGGAAAAAGGCTTGGCATACAAGAAGCTTGCGCCAGTGAACTGGTGCCCCGAATGTCAGACTGTATTGGCGAATGAGGAAGTCGAAGGCGGCGTATGTTGGCGTTGTGGTAGCACTGCTGTTCGAAAAGATTTGGAACAGTGGTTCTTCAAAATCACAGAATACGCTGATCGCTTATTGCAAGATATCGATTTGCTAGAAGAATGGCCTGAACGTGTGCGAACAATGCAGCGTAATTGGATTGGCCGTAGCGAAGGCGTCGTTATTAAATTCAAAGTTGCGGAGACTGGCGACGATGTTCCTGTTTACACTACACGCCAGGATACTGTTTATGGCGTAACATATCTGGTTCTCGCCCCCGAACATCCACTAGTGGCAAAGCTCACTGCTGGCACGGAGTATGAAAAGCCTGTTAAAGATTTTGTGGCTAAAGTGCGAACTTTGAGTGAGATAGAGCGCCTATCAACTACACTGGAAAAGATTGGCATGTTTATTGGGGCTAACGCTATCAATCCAATGAATGGAGAGAAAGTTCCAATTTGGATTGCAAATTACGTTTTACTAGAATACGGGACAGGTGCGGTCATGGGGGTCCCAGCGCATGATGAACGTGATTTTGAATTTGCAAGGAAATATGGCTTGGAAATTCGAGAGGTTATTGTTCCTCCAGGTCAAGCACCACAGGACCCTCAGCATATGGTGGCAGCTTATATCGAACCAGGTATTCAAATCAACTCGGGGCCATTCGATGGTATGCCAAGCGAAGAAGCCAAGAAGGCTATTGCAGATTATATGGAGGAACATAATATAGGCCATCGGCAGATAAGCTACCGCTTGCGCGACTGGCTTATTTCTCGCCAGCGTTATTGGGGCACGCCAATCCCGATTGTTTATTGTGAGAAATGTGGCATGGTGGCTGTTCCCGAAGACCAGCTTCCCGTTGTCTTGCCAACGGATGTGAAGTTTACCGGTAAAGGTGAGTCACCACTTACAACGTCAGCCACGTTCTTATATACGGATTGTCCTAAATGTGGTGGAAAAGCAAGACGCGAAACTGATACCATGGCGACATGGATAGACTCGTCTTGGTATTTCCTAAGATACGCCAGTCCGCATGAAGATAAAATGCCATTTGACAAGGACGCAGTTAACTTTTGGCTGCCTGTTGACCAATATGTCGGTGGCGTTGAGCATGCAGTACTCCACTTACTTTACTCCAGGTTCTTTACAAAAGTAATTAAGGACCTTGGCTTAATTAATTTCTCTGAGCCATTTTCACGCCTATTTACCCAGGGCATGATTTATAAAGATGGCTTTAAGATGAGCAAATCTCGTGGCAATGTGGTCTCCCCAGATTATATTTGTAGCAAGTATGGCGCGGATACAGGGCGCATGTTCATTTTATTTATCGGACCTCCCGACCAGGACGCTGAATGGAGCGATCAAGGCATCGAAGGGGTTTTTAGGTATCTAAATCGCGTCTGGCGCCTCTTCAACGCAAATTCCGCAAACTTCGATTCGTCTTGGAGAGAAAAGCTCAAAGGCGCGAACCTGAGCGTGCCTGAGCGGAATATGCGTCGAAAAACCCATCAAACAATTCGCAAGGTTACCGAAGATATTGAGCGTTTCCACTTTAATACTTCGGTGAGTGCTTTAATGGAAATGGTGAATGAGATGGCAGATTATGTAGATGCCATTGGTTCTAACCCATCAGCTGTCAGCCTTGCTGTTCTGTCTGAAGCTATGGAAAACCTTGTCTTGCTTCTCAGTCCATTTACTCCTCACTTGGCAGATGAGCTTTGGGAGCGCCTGGGGAAATCGGACACCACATACCAGCAGAGTTGGCCTGAGTTCGACCCTGAGATTGCTAAGGTTGAGCAAGTTACAATTGTGCTTCAAGTGAACGGCAAAGTCCGAGATAGAATTGAAGTACCCGTGGACACCGACCGCGCAGAGCTTGAGCGGCTTGCCCTAGAAAGCGAAAGAATCAAGTCGTTCCTAGATAATAAACCTGTGAGAAAAGTTATTGTTGTTCCAGGAAAGTTGGTGAATATAGTAGTTTAAGCAAGTTTCCCTAAGAGAATGGAGGAATTAATTGGCTAAGCTTCTTCTTCTGGCTTATGTTGCTATTTGTCAGACAGTAATCAAAGTCCAACCGACCATTGTTGACCCATCCCAGTGGTCGTATTATGAAGTCCACAGGACAAAGGCTCCAATAACAGTTGACGGTGTCCTTACCGAGAAAGAGTGGGGCCATGCGCCCGAAACTTCGCCCTTTAGAGAAGTATTTCAGCCTGGAGATCTTCAAGAGGCGCGAACTACAGCAAAGCTTCTGTGGGATGACAAATACCTTTACGTAGCCTTCATCTGCTGGGATGATGATATTTGGAGCAATTATACCAAGTTCGATGACCCCGTTTATGCTGAAGAAGCCGCTGAGATTTTCATAGATCCCGAAGGTTGCGGGCGGCACTACTGGGAGATAGACATCAGCCCGCGCAATGTGGTTGTTGATTTAAACATTACGCGCGCTGGTTTTCAAGCTAATGCTGCTACGCTTGCACGCTATAATGTCAAAGGGTTGAAGACCGGCGTGAAGGTTTACGGGACGCTCGACAATCGAAACGACAAAGATGAGAAGTGGACTGCCGAATTGGCCATCCCTTGGTTGGATTTTAAGGGCAGGAAAGTTAATGTCCCTCCAAAAATAGGTGATTCGTGGAGAGCTAATATGTTTCGTTGTGAGCGTGCCGGGCCAGAGAAGGAAGACGACCAATTCCTTTCGTGGTCCCTTTCACCAGGCGTATTTCATCAGCCGAAAAACTTTGGCGTGCTTGTATTTTGCGAGTAGAACGCTATGAGTGTGGATTGCTCCACGGGTATTATTTGTTTCTTTCTGTTGCTAAGTTTTCATGCAGGAGCTGCCATGGAAAAGCCAGGAGTCGGATATACCATCGAAAAATTCACCATAAGCCGGGATGATTCCCTGTATGAATGTTTCCCAAGCCTAGCAAGATGCAACAATGGAAGAATAATACTTACATATCGAGAGAGCGATTCCCACGTTGCAAGGGATTTTTGCAGACTAGTTGTGCGGATAAGCGATGACAATGGCAAGACGTTCTCAGAGCGAAAAATCTTGGCTGAGAGCCACCAGAAGGACGGCGTTCTGCTGAAATATAACTGTCCGAAGGTTCAGCAGCTAAAGGATGGACGCATACTGCTGATTTGTGATGTATTCAAAACTCCGCCAGCTGATGATGAGAAAGGTGGGGCAGGCTCGGATATAGTATTCTTTTTCAGCAATGACTGTGGGGAGACCTGGTCTGCTGAGCAAAAAACTGGCGTTCATGGCATCATGCCCGATGAAGTTATTGAGCTTGCGAACGGTGATTGGCTGTTGGCAACTCAGTTTCGGCGGGGGAATACCTTTCAGTGCGTGAGTCGAAGCACAGACGGCGGCAAAACATGGAGCGAACCTATCACCATTGCGGCGAGAGAAGGCTTTAATTTTTGCGAAGCGTCTATTCTCCAACTCCCGACTGGCGAGCTTGTGTGCTATATGCGCGAAAACAGCGGCAAAGGTCTGCCAATATACAAATCAATTTCAAAAGATGGTGGTAAAACTTGGGAAGGGCCATTTGAAACCTTGATGATGGCTGGCCATCGTCCTGTTGCTCATCTTACAAAAAGTGGAAAAGTCATGATAACCTATCGCCATCAACCAGGTGGTGCAGGAGCATGGGCAAAAAATACCTTTGCCTACCTTGAATCGGTTGAAAGCGCTTTGGAAACTGATAGGTCAAAACAGTTTGGAGTTATCTTACCTCTTGATCATGACCGAAGCCAAAAATCGGATGGTGGTTATACCGGCTGGGTCGAAATTGAACAGGGTTGCTTTTTTGCCGTTAATTACATAGTTGATGACGCACCAAAGGCGCAGATACGAGGATATAGGTTTAGAGAACAGGATTTTTAAGAAAAGCTTTTGCTTGCGCGGAAGAATGGCAGGGTTATCTTGTGCAGTGGAGGAGAGCTTTCTATGCAATTATCATACTTTTTAGTAGTCACCCTGCTGATGCTTGCTTCATCGGCTCCCGCCAGCACTGTTGAGGGCAGCAAAAGATATAGCGTTTTCTTCCCACCAGAACTAGTAGCAAGAGCCCGGAAAAATGTTTCAAAATATCAATGGATGGCTGGACAAAAGAATGCGATTATTAAAGCAGCGCAACCCTGGCTGAAGATGTCAGATGATGAGCTTTGGGCGCTCATGTTTGGGCCAACTATTCATCGTGCATGGCATGTGCTTTCTGATGGCAACTGCCCTGCTTGCAAGAAACCTGTTCCCATGTATGGTTGGCGCCATGATGCACTGAATCATCCGTGGAAGGTTCAATGCCCACACTGCAAAGAGTTCTTCCCAAAGAATGATTTCTACAAATTCTATCTTTCTGGCCTTGATGAACATGGCATTTTTGATCCAAAGAGGGCCGACCGAACACTTCTCTTCAATACCGAGCATCCAAATCCAGACGACCCACTCCATAAGTTCGGTGTGGATGATGGTACAGGTTACGTTGAAGGTGGAAGGAAGTGGCAATTTATTGGCGCATATCTGATTTATGGCCAATGGAAACAGGCGGTTCTTGGCGGCATTCGAAACCTTGCAGCTGCATATGTAGTTACCGGTGACCGCAGATATGCTCACAAAGCTGCTATACTCCTTGATAGGGTCGCTGACCTTTATCCAACCTTTGATTTCATGTCCCAGGCGGATTTATACGATGGGCGAAACCAGGGCAACGGGTATGTCTCTGTGTGGCATGATGCATGCGAAGAAACCCGTGAGCTTGCAATGGCGTACGATATGATTTCTGCCGCCATTTTTGAAGACCGAAAGCTGATCGAATTTCTTTCACAAAAAGCAAAGCTTTTTGGCATCAGTAGCCGAAAGACCTCCGCAGAAGATATATGCCGCAATATTGAGGACCGCATTTTGCGCGATGCTTTAGCCAATCCAGCGAAAATTCATTCCAACTACCCTCGTGCGGAGATTACTAAGATAGTAATCATGGCAATTCTGGGTTGGCCCACAAATAAAGACCAAGTGATGGCTATATTTGATGCAATGATGGAACGTGCCACCGCTGTGGATGGCGTAACGGGAGAAAAGGGACTGTTTGGATACTCAGCAATAACCATTCAGAGCGTCGCTGGATTGCTAGAACAGTTTTCAAGAATTGACTCGAGTTTTCTAGCGGATGCTCTAAGGCGGCATCCGAGAATTCGTGATATGTTTCGCTTTCATATCGACACCTGGTGCATGAAAGAATACTATCCTTGCGTAGGTGACGCTGGAAGTTTCGCTCGGAAGTGTACTTCGTATGTTGGGGTGATTTTCTCCAAAGACCCGGCGGCTGGGAGCATGTGGACGTTTGCACTTACTCCATCGATGTTTAGCTTCCTGTGGCGTTTGTACGAGGTGACCGGAGATGCCAATTTTGTCAAAGTGCTTTACCATGCGAACGAAAACAAATTGGAAAACCTCCCATACGATTTGTTCTGCGATGCCCCCGAAGCTTTTCAAAGGGATGTCCGCAATGTAATTGCTCGAGTTGGGCCAACCATAGAGCAAAAGAGTGTCAACAAAAAGGAATGGCATATAGCAATCCTTCGGTCTGGCACGGGTAAGAACGCCCGCGCAGCATGGCTTCTGTATGACTCAATGGGCGGACATGGGCATGCAAATCACATGCACCTAGGCCTCTTTGCAAAAGGTCTCGACCTCCTGCCTGACTTTGGCTACAAGCCTGTCCAATTTGGCGGCTGGGGATCACCTAGGGCAATGTGGTATGGCATGGCGGCGGCGCACAATACGGTGGTGGTGGATGGAAAAGATCATGCTGGCGGTGCTGGCACCTCCACACTATGGGCTGATGGTGCGGAGTTCCACGCAATTCGAGCTACAGGAGGGGAGCCAGTCGGCACCAGGCGGTTTGAGCGTTTGATAGCCCTTGTGGATATTTCGGAAACTAGTTTTTATATATTTGATGTGTTCAGGGTATTTGGGGGAAGTGATCATGCTAAGTTTACCGGAAGCCATTTCGGAACTATTTCAACAGACGGATTGTCACTCAAACCAGCACCAGATTATGGCTACGGCACGCAAATGCGTAATTTCCAAGTTGATTCCAACCCCCAGATTCCCTGGAGCGTTGATTGGAAGATTGAAGATAAATATGAATATCTTCCAAAAAACTCTGATATCCATTTCCGATATACCGACCTGACTTACGGTGCTGAGGCGTATGTCGCAGAGGCATGGGTTGCACTCGGCATAAGCACTACTGCGGACGCATGGATACCGCGAATCATAACGCGCAGAAGGTCAACTGCTAGAGACTTATCTTCAACCTTTGTTGCGGTAATGGAACCGTATGAAAGTAGGTCTGCCATTAAGGAGATTCGGAGGCTTTTTCTCTCAGATGCTAAGGGCGAACCATGCTCAGACAATCAAGTGGCAGTCGAAATACTATTAGCAGATGGAAGTCGCGATTTAATCACCTCATTAGATATTGAAAACACACACCGTATCCTTGTCCAAAAGGAATGGGATATGCAAACAGATGCTGAGCTTTGCATGGTTCGACAGGACGAGAAAGGCAAAATCAGAAAAATAATCGTGTGTAAAGGTAGTTTCCTTGAGGTCGATGGTGTCAAAATAGCTTTTAACGGCAAACCTGAGTTTATTGAGCTAGCCATTGATGAAAGCAAAGCATTGCTTATCTCCGGCGATGCTGAAGATATCAAGACCACTAGTTTGAATGTCATTAAGTAGTTCGGTTTGTTAAACCAAAGATGCCAACACGACGCGAATTTTTAAGGCGAGCAGCTGGTTTTATAGTCGCTGGGGAAATCACTTTGTGTAACGAAACTAAGGCGGATAATATGTCGCAGAAAACTAAGTTACCGGAAATTATTACCCTTCCTGCAAGCTATTACCGGCAATTCGATGCCGATTTTGATCTCGATGTTCCCGCTGAGGGCTATGGCGGGTGGAAGAAGGCGGAAATTGAAATCTCACGTGACCACACGGCGCTTGTCGTAATGCACGCGTGGGATATGGGCACGAGGGAAAAATACCCTGGCTGGCATAGGGCGGTCGAATATATTCCTAGAGCCAATAAAATCTGTCAAACTGTTTTTCCTAAGCTGCTTTCGGCGGTTCGAGAAGCTGGCTTTAAGCTTTTCCATGTGGTCGGTGGTAGCAGGCATTACTATAGTCAATATCCTGGTTATCAGCGAGCAGTCAAGTTGGCAGGCGCTGAACCTGAGCGACTGGAAAGCATAAAAGCTGACCCAACTCTTGAAAAGTTAAGAAAGTTCAGGGATGACCGCGTTTTTGTTGGTCGTCATAATGCAACAGATGTGGCAGAGGGCTTTAAAAATCTCGATTTTCATCCAACAGCAAAGCCTGTCGGGGATGAGGGAATCGCTGAGAATGGCCACCAATTGTTTGCTTTGTGTAAGGAAGCAAGTGTGAATCATCTTATTTACACCGGATTTGCGATTAATTGGTGTCTGCTTCTCTCGCCGGGCGGAATGGTGGACATGTCAAAGCGGGGGATAATGTGTTCTGTAATCAGGCAGGCGACTACTGCTGTGGAAAACAAGGAAAGTGCGCGAGAGGAGCTTCACAAAGAAGAAGCTCTTTGGCGCGTTGCCCTTGCGTTCGGCTTTGTTTTCGACATAGATGATTTTATTAAAGCGTTGAGGGTAACTTAGTAATTATTGATGCATTGTGGAGCTTTGTAATTGACTTAATCCACAAAATTGTGCTGTTATCTTTAAGAATTTTGTTGCTCTAGAGGGGAAATCATGGCTAATTATATTTTCCGAAAACTCGAAGAAGTTCCTACAATACAATGCCCCTGTGGTGAGAGCACAAGGATAATAACATGCGAAGATACACCTGTTGCCAATATCCACGTAACCTATATCACTGATTCCAAAAAGCATTACCATAAAGAGGTTACCGAGTTCTATTATATTCTCGAAGGTTTTGGGGAAATGGAACTGGGTGATGAGGTGGTTCCTTTAAAGCCTGGCGTAACTATTCTCATTCCACCTGGCTTGCCACACAGGGCCTATGGCGAGGTTAGATGTCTGATTGTTGGTGTGCCCGCATGGCAACATGACGATGAGTTCTTTTGTGGTGAATAGAAGACCTTGCTGATGAAGGAGGCCGCTTTAATTGTCCAACCAAGTAGCTCTCGAACAGCAACTCAATAGTTTCGACCATGGTGAGCGCCGTGCCGCTTTGGAAGAACTTGCATTGCAAGTTCAAAAAGGGCAGATTAAGGTACCGCCGCCGAAAGAAGAGGTCAATCTTCACTTCCACACATTCTTTTCCTTCAATGCGAATGGGTGGTCGCCAAGCTGCATTGCATGGGAGAGCCTAAAATATGGCTTGGAGATATCAGGAATAGTAGATTTTGATGTCCTAGATGGCATGGATGAGTTTCTTGCGGCAGGCG
Source organism: Armatimonadota bacterium (assembly GCA_023511795.1). Taxonomy (NCBI): domain Bacteria; kingdom Bacillati; phylum Armatimonadota; species Armatimonadota bacterium. The sequence goes on from JAIMAU010000001.1 coordinate 350,429, forward strand.
AGATTCTTGGATTGAAAACAGTTGTCGGCCTTGAAACCCGCGTTTTTATCAAGGAGCTTGAGGATAAAGTGATGAGCTCTCCCAATGAGCCGGGCATTGCCTACTTTATGGCAGCAGGATGCTTTAAACAACCTCCTGAGGGAAGCGAAGCTGAGCGCATACTTAGGTCAATGGCTCAGACAGCCCACATGCGAAATATCGGCTTAATGTCACGGGTGAATGCATACCTGGGTGATGTTCAGCTCGACTATGAATCAGATGTAATTCCTTTGACTCCTTCGGGCAATGCAACCGAACGCCATCTTTTGAAAGCTTATGAGTATAAGGCTGAGCAAGTATTTGGCGGAAACATAGACAAAATTACATCGTTCTGGTCGGAGAAGTTAGGCATGTCAAAAGAGGAAGTGACGGCGCTTATTCCTGATACGCCGAAGTTCCATGAGATAATGAGATCGAAACTTATGAAGTTTGGCGGGGTAGGGTACGTGCCGCCGGATAGCGGAAGCTTTCCTACCATTGAGGAAGCAGTCCAAATGATTCATGGAATGGATGCATTGCCGATGATTGCGTGGTTGGATGGTACTAATGCAGGCGAGGAAAATACGATAGAGTTTCTTGCACTACTTCGTTCAAAGGGTGTAGTTTCGGTTAACATTATACCTGATCGGAATTGGAACATTAAGGATCCGGCTGAGAAAGCGCTCAAGCTCCGCAAATTGGACGAGGTCGTGCGGGCCGCAAGAGATTTTAGAATGCCAATCTCCGTTGGCACGGAAATGAACAGGGCAGGACAGCCCTTTGTGGACAACTTCTCGGCGCCAGAACTGAAGCCTTATGTGAAGGATTTTATCGATGGGGCGCGATGCATCTATGGGCATACCATTCTTGCGAGATACGCAGATTTTGGCTGGTTTAGCGAAAAAGCGTATGCGGCTTTTGGGCGCGATGAAGGTGCCAGAATGCGGTTCTTTGTCGAAGTCGGCAAGTCAATCGTTCCTTTGACAAAGATAGATGGGCGTCTCAAGGATATAAATGACCCTGAAACTATTATTCGATTTCTAAAAAACAGCTAGTAGAGGAGAATCAGTTGGCAGGATTCACCACCAGGCCTGTAATAATGAGCACACACGCAGTAATTTCAACCGGACATTACCTTGCGACGAGTGCAGGGCTGAGAATTCTTCATCAAGGTGGCAATGCAATTGATGCAGGGATTGCCGCTGGCTTTTGTCTTGCAGTTCTTGAGCCGCAGCTTAATGGAATTGGCGGCGAGGTGCCAATATTGATTTATTCTGCTGAGCGCGGGAAGGTCTTTGCAATCAATGGGCAGGGAACAGCTCCAAAGCGGGCAACCATTGAATGGTTTAGAAAACAAGGAATTAGTTTAATTCCAGGCGATGGCTTTCTTCCCGCCACTGTGCCAGCAGCTTTCGATGCGTGGGTAACGGCGCTTCGGGAGTTTGGCACAATGACGCTTGCCGAAGTACTTGTGCCAGCGGTTGAGATTGCAGAGTTTGGTTTCCCCATGTACGCTCATCTCAGAAATGCCCTTTGCACTCATGCGGAAAAATTTCTTTCAGAATGGCCAACTTCTGCAGAGGCATTTCTTCCGGACGGCAAAGTTCCCGAAATTGGAGAAATCTACCGCCAGCCATACTGGGCAGCTACTTTCCGGAAGATTATCCAAGTGGAGAAAGAAGCATCAAACAGGGGCCGTGATGGCGCTCTTGAAGCCGCTAGGGATGCTTTCTATAAAGGCGAAATTGCTGAAAGGATAGCAGAGTTTGCCCAGAGCACAAAAGTGAAGGATGCAACCGGCGTTTCGCATTCTGGATTGATTGAATATGATGATCTCGCAGGCTACCGAAGCCGAATAGAGGACCCCGTTTCCGTCAACTACCGTGGATATGATGTGTTTAAGTGCGGCCCGTGGTCTCAGGGGCCGGTTTTTCTACAGCAGTTAAACCTTCTGGAAGGTTTTGACCTTAGAAAAATGGGTCACAACTCAGCGGATTATATCCATACAATCATCGAGTGTGCTAAGCTTGCCTTTGCAGACAGGGAGGCATATTATGGCGATCCTGAGTTCGATGACGTGCCGCTTGACATTCTTCTGTCGAAAGATTATGCGGATTCCCGAAGGGCATTGATAGACCAACGGCAGGCATCTGATGAATTTAGGCCGGGAGATGTTGGCCGTGGACCATTACCATATGACCCAGCGTCTGTCGCCTCTCCAAATGAGTCGGATTCAGCCGACCATGACACAACTCATTTGGATGTTGTTGATGCCGCTGGAAACATGTTTTCAGCTACCCCAAGTGGCGGTTGGCTGATGTCGTCGCCGGCGATCCCAGGTCTCGGGTTCCCCCTGGGCACCAGGGGACAAATGTTCTTCCTAGATTCACGTCGGCCAAATGCACTCCAACCTGGCAAGCGGCCGAGAACGACTCTCACACCGTCTTTATGTATTAAGGACGGCATGCCGTTTATGGCGTTTGGTACCCCTGGCGGCGATATGCAGGACCAATGGACACTTCAGTTCTTCTTGAATGTTGTGGACTTTGGCATGAATGTTCAGGAAGCTGTGGATGCGCCATTATTCCATACATCTCATTTTCCAAGCTCATTCTATCCACGCACTATGTTGTCCAAGCGGTTGGCTGTTGAAGAACGCATACCCGAAAGCATTCGAGAAGAGCTGGCGCGGAGAGGGCATATAATTGCTGTTGGTGGGCCATGGGCTTTTGGCAGGGTGCTTGGAATTCAAAAACGTAATGATGTGATCTTTGGCTCTGCCTCGCCTCGTATGGAGACGGCGTATGCGGCGGGGTGGTGACGGAACACCTTGTGATAGAACATTTGCCGCCGTAAAAATAAAGGGAATCGTCAAAGGCTTAGTAGCTATGAAGGTGCATGCTGGTCTAAAATAAATGTAAATTAAGAATGCATTACGGAGAGCTGGACTTTGGATAAATCAAAGACATTAGTGGATACTCAGAGTAGCCATGACCGAAGGAAGGTATATCTCCAGCGGGTCGGTGTCAAAGGCGTGGAAATTCCGTTTCAAATCAAGGCTATGGAGGATGGCCATCAAACCGTTCTAGCTACCGTAGACCTGATGGCGGACCTGCCCCACTATTACAAGGGCACACACATGAGCCGATTCATTGAGATACTGGAGGAATGGCGCAACCGTCCAGTTTCAGGCCATGAAGTCAGGTTGATACTTCAGCAAACCAAGGATCATCTTCGAGCTGAGATGGCGCATGTTAACATCAGATTTAAGTATTTCATCGAAAAACAAGCGCCTGTATCAAAGCTGAGGAGCATACTCGGCTATACCAGTGCGTTTTGTGGCGACCTAAATGGAAAGACATTTGACTTTACACTTCGAGTAAATGTCCCAATTAATATTGTATGTCCTTGCAGTAAAGCCATATCGGAGGTTGGAGCACACAACCAAAGGGCTTTCATTCGAGCAAGCGTGCGTTTTGTTCCAGGAAAATCGCTTTGGATTGAGGAACTAGTCCACATTTTGGAACAGCAAGGGAGTGCCCAAATCTATCCAATCCTCAAGCGTGAGGATGAGAAATTCGTTACTGAGCGTGCGTTTATGACTCCAAAGTTCGTCGAAGATGTTGTCCGTGACTGCGTTCTCGTTCTTCGGAAGGAGCCTCGCCTTCGGTGGTTTGAAGTTGAGTGTGAATCAGAGGAATCAATTCACGCCCACAACGCATACGCATACCACCAAGAGACGCTTATGCAATCCTAGGCAACATCTCCTCGGTAACAAGACGCGAAGGAGTCCCGCCGGAGAAAAAGATTTCAAGGTTGTGTACTGCTGCCTCTCCTTGGCGGCGAACCATCTCAGGTGTGCCTCCTGAAATGTGTGGCGTAAAGACAACGTTTTCAAGCGCAAAGAACTCATGACCATCTGGAAGAGGTTCGGGGTCGGTTACATCTAAAGCCGCAGTAAATCGACCTGTTTTCAATTCTTCCAACAGCGCCTCGTGGTCAATAATTGCCCCTCGCGCAGTATTAATCAGAACCGCTCCTTCCTTAATTGACTGCAAATGCTCACGGCGAATCATGTGGCGGGTTTCTTCCGTCAGCGGCGCATGGATTGAAATTACATCGCATTTTGCGAACAGTTCCTCTAGGGAAACCTTTTTTGCCCCGAGGTTCTCAGCTTCCTCGGCAGTAATGTAAGGGTCATAGATACAAAGCTCAACATCCCATGGCTGAATAAATCTGATTACTTTGCGTCCGATTAGGCTTGCACCAACGATGCCAACGTGCTTGCCATTCAGTTCTCGTGGCTCTGCAACTCCGTAGGGCCGCCAGGTTTTTTGTGTACGGATGGCAGAAGCTAAGTTGACTACATTTCTAAGCATTATTTCCATCATAGCTACTGTCATTGCAGCTACTGAAATAGCCATTGCTGGTTGTGATGTGCAAACAGTGATACCTCGTTTGAAGACCTCAGGTGTAATTATTCCCTTGATTGAACCGGCGGCGTGGACGATAACCCGCAGTTTATCCGCATTTGCGATAACGTTAGGACTAAATCGTGGCGAACCCCAGCTCGTAATGCAAGCATCGAATCCTGGTATAAGCAAAGAAAGCTCTTCTTCGGTGTAGTTTTGGTCATGTGGATTTGCGACAACCTCACCAAGAGCATTGAGTCTAGCTTCCGATTCTTGGCTGAAGAGTCGTGCTCTGAGTGTTGGTCCAGGAAGGATAAGTATCTTGTGCATAATGTGTCTCCATTTATTGGTTGTTATCCCCAGCTTACCTGGCGGTATCTTATAAGTCAAGAGCAAAGTTTGGTTGACACCGAAAGCCTTAAAGTAGTAGATTAGATAACCGTGGAATTGCACAAAATTAGCTTATTGTGCGTCTAATAAACGTGGATTTATTGTACAAGGCATGCCATAAAAAGGCAGGATTCCCTTCTCGCGAATGTGAAAGGTCTAGAGTTGATGGGTGGAGTGAAAGTTGGCTAAGAAGATTGCAATCAAAGCAGATAGGCATAGCTACTACAATGAGCCGGTTATTGTAGCAATAGATGGGATGGAAGACCCAAAAGATTTGGGTCTTTCTCTTGTCGAGATTGGAACGGGCCGGACAATTCCGGCCCAGGTCATGGCCAGGCATGAAGATTGCATCCATCTTTGTATAGTGGTTGACGCTTTACCAAGAGGAGAAAGCCGTGAATTTGAGATAGGCTGTTCTTCTGATACGACCGATGGTGTGAATCTTATTGATGATGGCAAAAAAGTCGAATTTTGGATAGGTGGGAAGCTGTTTACAGCCTATCACTACGCATCTGATCTCCCAAGGCCATTTATGTTTCCTTTAATAGGTCCAGGCGGTGTAAACGTGACCAGGCGCTTCCCAATGGAGAAGGATGTCCCTGGCGAGACTAGCGACCACAAACACCATAGGTCTTTGTGGGTTGCTTTTGGCGACCTAAATGGTGCGGATGGATGGTCTGAGGAGCCTGGTCATGCTGTAACCGTGCACAAAGAGTTTCTCGATAAAAGCAGTGGCACAGCTTTTGGACGGATAAAAACGTTGAATGATTGGCTCGATTCCTCTGGAAATAAGATAATGGAGGAGGAGCGTGAAGTTATCGTATACAATGTATCAGAACATGCCCGTTTGATAGACCTCCGCGTCGTATTTAAAGCAACCCAAGGTGACGTTCGGTTTGGTGATACCAAAGAAGGCGGCATAGTAGCGATTAGGGTCGCTACGAGTATGGATGGCAACAAGGGAGGCTTGATTACAAATTCATACGGCGGCGTTACTGAGATTGAAACTTGGGGCAAGCGCGCACATTGGTGTGATTACTCTGGACCGGTAGAAAGCCAAACCGTTGGAATTACTATATTTGATAATCCAGCCAACTTCCGATATCCTACATATTGGCATGTTCGAGATTATGGCCTTATGACTGCGAATCCATTTGCTTTATCGGCATATAAAAAAGACCCCAGCGTTGATGGGAGCTACATTTTAAAGGCTGGAGAGATATTTCCATTTGCTTATCGGATATATATTCATAGCGGCGATGTGATTGCCGGAAATGTAGCTGAGAAGTATCACGGATATATCAACCCGCCTGTTGTGGCGGTGGAATAGGGTGCAAAAATTTCCAACCAAGCTAATTCTGCAGGCATTATTTATATAGGTAATGATGTTGTCTACCGGATGCTCGACCTTGGGTCGGGTTTCCGAAGAGGAGTTATTGGTGACGCCAGGAACGCCATGGAGCTGGTGCTGGCGCACGTATGCGAATTTATTTTCCGCGTCGGCTCACCTGGTGAGAATGCCCCATCTGTTGAAATCAATCCCAATAATGCTGATTTTTTGGAAGTACGAGAATCCGAGGGCTCAGGTTTAGCCTTCTTTTTCAGACATCATAATCCCGAATTGGAAATAGAGCTTCGTGTGAGCGCAGGAATAGGTCCTCAGTTATCAAAGCAACTATTAATTAAAAATATCGAAGAAAAATCGCTCGTGCTTTTCGACGCGGTGCTCGATAGGTTCGAGGTACCTGAGGATGTAAACCTTTCTGGAGGCGGGCGTGGTTTGCCGGTAGTTATTGGAAACAGCGCATTCACCGCAATTGAGTTTCCGGAATCCGAAAACATTATCAAGGATTCGTTGGTCTCATTAGAATATTATCCGGCGTCGATAATTAAGCCAGGCGAAACTTTTAAGACCGAGCGTGCCATCTTCCGACTTTGCACTAGAGAAATTGAGGCTGAGGTTTTAAGCTATATCGAAGAGGTGAGAATTAATAAAAGCAAGCATTTTCGCTGCTGGTACTCTTCTCGTGGTGCCCATGAGTGCGAAGGGCCAAGTGAACATATCATAGCGGAACAACTAAGACATGTCTTAGACTTAAAAACAAATTGGCGTATACCATTTGAGTATTTTATTCTCGACTTTTCAGATTGTGATGTTGTGCCAGCCTTCTCTTCCGGAGACGAATGTTTTCCCGATGGTTTAGGCAGCACCCTAGAAAAAATAAAAAACGCTGGCCTTAAGCCGGGAATTAGTTTTGATTTTAATCATTTGTCGGAAATTGGGGACCCCCGGGATCTCCTCTTGGGGTTAGTGAATAGGGGGCTGAAGTTTATCTCCTTTCATTTGGGCTCCCAAGACAATGTGCTTTCTGACAAATATCAGCTGAATCTGCGCGCTCGAAAATTGATAGAATTGTTCTCTAATCTCAAGGCAGCTGATCCTGAGATTATCATCCAAGTCTCGACATCTAAATGTTCGCCTTGGTGGTTAAAATTCGCTGATTTTGTTTCCGAGGATGGTGACGGCACGGCCGAGATTCCAGCACCAAGCTTGAGGCATAGTCAAATATTGCATAATGACCTTAGGCATTGCTTATTTAAAGTAGATAGCGGCACTTATATTGGTTATTCGGACCGGCCTTTCTGGTCTGGAAAGCAGTTTTGGAAACGTGATTTGATTATGTCGCTTTCCCGAGCTGGGCGAATAATGCTTTCAGGAGAGCTACATTTGTTGGATGATAATGATAGGCTTTTCCTTCAACGTCTTGTACAAGTGAGGAGCGCTCACCGTGCGAGTATTGGTTTGCTTCAGCGAGTCATCGGAAAGCCCGAATTAGGAAAGGTATATGGGTTTTCAAGTGCAATACACGGCCGAGGCTTGGTTGCCCTTTATAATCCCTCCTGGGAAACAAAAGTCTTGGAACTTCGTGCTGAGGATTTACACTGTGATCCGTCTGTAAGAAATATCTGCGTTCAAATTTTCCCGGAACACGCGGCATGGGCGATCCTTCCAGGAAGTAGCTTTCATATTCATATTGACCCTTGGGAGGTAAAATGGCTTGAAGTAGAGCCATCCGATGAACATATCGAGTTATTGGAAAAGAAATTTAGGCGAACGGAAAATGAGCAAATCCCTGTTACGTTAGTGCTGCCACCGGAAGGTGTAATAACAGAAATTACTCAAGCATTGGAAATGATCGATTTTGGTACCGGACTGGCATTTCGTTGCCGACCTGAATTGCCTCGTGCTTGGGAGTCCTTTCCGTTAATGATTGATATTAGTGGCCTAAAAGGCGAATTATATATAAACAACCACCCAATGGGAGTAAACGGAGAAGCTGGTTTCTCTATACTTTATCCTTGGACTAGGGATTATAGCTATATCGATTTCGGGAAGCAAAACCTGGTCTATTTGGCTACCAAAGAGGGCAATATTAAGCCGCAGTCGAACATCAAACTCCGCTTATTGCCTTACTACAGTAGTAGCGCATGTCGTGAAGATTGGCCGCACTCAACCGATTGCTCTATGGTCATAATTATCAGATATTTTGAGGATGAGAAGCCTTTCCGGCCCTCACTTGATCCGAGAATTGCTCAATGTGCCATATGGCTTGATGGTGTATGGATGGAACCATATAGGGTGCCACCGCTTATTCCACGCGTTCGCTCGGGCTTCTCATGGGCTGTCTTTATACTTGATCTTGAGGGCGATTGGGAGTGTGTTCGCATTCTCGTCCCAAAGATTGTCAATTGTGAATATAACGTTGAGTTTTTCCTTACCGATAAATTAAAAGCAGCTACTTTTGCGCAGGGCGAGTGAAATGAGGGGCAATCTGCCAAACATTTGGGGAAAAGGCGGAGCGCTCTTTGCATTCTCCGGTTTTGATGGCCCAACAGATTGGGCTCATCCATTTGTAGGTTCGACCTCAGGTGAGGGTAGGGGCATTGATTTTCACACCAATACTCCTGCCTCTTTGATGTTTCATTTCCCTCCTATTTGCTCCATTGAAGATGAGGTAGTCGCATGTGATGTCATTTCTTCGTTGATTACTTTGCGAAACGGCAGGCTGCGTTTAAGATATTTATTCCTCGACGAAAAAACTGTGACAGGTGAAATATTCGCTATAGAGTCGCAGTCCCCCCAAGATGTTTCTATTGTTATTATGATGCAGGGAACGCTAGAGGTCCAGGATGCCACGAGTATAATATTCAAAGCAGGGCCCGAGGAACTTATTCTCATGGGCAAGGGCGCTAATTTGCACGTTTTCGAAGGAAAGCTATGTACATCGCTTGGAGAGGGTCAAGGCATAAGGTTTGTATTGACTTACTCATTTGATATGCCGACTGGATCTAGGCTTGCTGATGCCGAACGGGCGCTGGCTGTGGACTTAGGTAAGATTTACAACGACCGGCTTGCCTTTTTTGAAAAATTGCCGTTGCCCGAATTCGAAGACCAGCTTTTCGTAAAAACTTATTATAAATGTGCGTCGGTTCAAAAAATAAATTGCAACAGGGCTGAGGGACGTATTAAATTCGACTGGAGCACACCCGACCGCTGGCCGCACAAGCATATGTGGATATGGGATTCCGCATTTCACGCACTTGGTTTGAGGCATTTTGCACCAAAATGGGCGATGAACTCAATAAAGGCTGTTTTGTCAAAGCAAAGGCCTGACGGTTTTATCCCACATATGATGACGCCAAATGACGAACAAGACTCATTACTTGTTCAACCGCCAATCCTTTCATGGGCTACGTGGAAAGTGTATGAGACGACACGAGACGAGAAGTTTCTCCAATACTGTTACCCACGGCTAAAGGCAATGTTGCTTTATGATTGCAGGGAGCTTGACAAAGATGAGAGCGGCTTGTGCGAATGGCCGAGTAGCAATGCCTCTGGCATGGATAACTCTCCGCGGTTTGACCAACCCATTGGTGACGCGGTCGATTTAAATGCGTATTTAGTCAATGACCTTGCCTACCTTGAGAAAATTGCTCGAAGGCTGGGGTTTTCTAATGAAGCTGGCATTTGGGCAGACCTTAAGTACAGCCGTATAGCCTTGATCAATGAGCGGCTATGGAATGCCAACGAGGGTTTTTACTATGATTTAACACCCGATGGAGTACAGATTGACCTTAAAACGATAGCAGGATTTACTCCTTTATTTGCCGGAGTATGCAGTGAGAGCCAAGCAGAAGACCTCGTGAGGCATTTGAGGAACCCTGACGAATTTTGGCTGAAGTTCCCCATCCCTAGCGTTTCGTTTGATGAGCTTTCGTTCTCAGATGATATGTGGCGGGGGCCGGTCTGGATTAACTTCAACTACATGGTCATAGAAGGTTTAATTCGATATGGCTACCTAACTTTGGCTGACGAGATAAAGAAAACAACATTGAGCGAGATTGCACGCTGGTATGCAGAGGATGGGGTTGTATACGAGTTTTATGACAGCAAAGCTTCGAAGTCGCCTTCAAAACTTAGCCGAAAAGGTAAGCAAGACGTTAAAATTGGGGGCTGGCAGGTGGCCGAGTGTATAAAGGACTACCATTGGACGGCGGCATTGTTCATAGATATGGCATTGGGTTAGCGGTAAACAAAAAGAAAACTATCCTGATTACATGCTAATTGGTTAATTGTTGATGAGTATCCCTACTGATATTAAAACAACAAAGGCTGTTGAGACCACAGCAAAACCACAAAAAGGCCTCACTAAACGTGTTGTTTTTATCGCCTTCATTCTGACCATTATTAACGACTATTGGATTGTGCAGATGGAGGTCGTACGTTATTCGTTTGCAACTTATGCCTCTCCATTTTATAACTGCCTCTTCACCTTACTCGTTCTAAGCCTAATAAATATGGGAGTAAGGAGCAAGTGGCCAAAATTTGCCCTTAATAGGGCTGAATTAACAACTATTTACATCATGGTTTCCATAACAAGTGCTGTACTTTCGCACAATATGATGGAAATCCTTGTCTCGTTGATTGGCTATGCATTCTTTTTCCAGTCGCCAGAAAACAACTGGGCAAACATGTTCCTTCACTGTCTGCCAAAATGGCTAACGGTAAGCGACCCGAAGTCATTGCGGAACTTCTATTATGGTAATTCGACGCTCTACGACCCAGCAAACTTTACACCGTGGATAATACCGGTCATTTCTTGGTCTGTGTTTTGCTTTGTTTTGATAATAACTATGCTTTGTATAAATAGTATATTTCGCAAGCACTGGATAGAGTCCGAGAAATTGACATTCCCTGTGGTAATGCTTCCTTTAGAAATGACCGACGAGACAGGTTCGCTATTTAGAAACAAATATATGTGGATGGGTTTTGCTTTCTCGGGCATGCTAACCCTCCTTGCTGGCTTAAATTATCTTTTTCCATCTGTTCCCCATATCCAAATTGTGCGCAGGGACATTGGTAAGTACATCGTCAACCAGCCCTGGAAATCAATGGGTGGAATTCCCTTGGGTTTCTATTTTTGGGCAATCGGTATTGCATTCTTGATGCCGTTTGAACTTTCATTTTCATGCTGGTTCTTTTATTGGCTTGTGAAACTTGAGTTGGTGGCAAGTCATTTGCTGGGATTGCATGAGCTGATGGTTGTTGGCGGCGGTTTTGACCGAGCCTATCCGTTTGTAAACAGCCAGGCATATGGGGCATATCTTGGCTTTTTTGTTATGAGTATGTGGACCGGTCGCCACTACCTTAAAAAGGTATTCCGAACGGCGTTCCTACGAACCCGCGAAATTGATGAATCAAAAGAGGCCGTCAGCTACCGGACAGCAATTCTTGGAGCAATTGCTGGCATTTTATTTCTCAGTCTTTTTGCCTATCGGATGGGTATGTCGCCATTAATAATCGTTATTTTCTTTATACTTTATTTTGTGTTTGCAGTCATTGTAAGTCGAATTCGAGCTGAACTTGGTTTCCCAACGCACGACATGCACGTAATGGGTCCTCAAAATCCCATAGTGACAGCAGCCGGAACGCAAAATCTTTCCTCACAAGATTTGGTTGGATTCTCAATGTTTTATTGGTTCAACAGAACTTATGCAAGCCATCCATCACCGCACGAAATGGAGGGTTACAAGCTCTCGGAACGGACAGATAGCCATGCTCGCCAAATGTTTTATGCTGTTGGAATTGCCGCAATCTACGCTATGCCAATTGGGTTTTGGATGCTCCTGCACACCTACTATCAAAACGGCGGCGCCACTGCAAATATGGAGCAATGGGCGCTTGGCTTTGGGAAAGAAGTTTACAACCAACTTGCAGGCTGGATGAAACAGCCTTTTCCGCCGAACCCAACGGCATTTATGTTTGTTGGTGTTGGGTTCCTTGGCTCAATGTTCCTCGGATGGATGAGAGTTCGTTTTCTTTGGTTCCCATTCCATCCTTTAGCATATGGTCTCGCGAGTAGTTGGGGAGTGGCACAGCTTTGGATGCCGCTTTTCATAGGGAGCACTGCAAAACTCCTCACTTTAAAGTTCGGCGGGCTATCTCAATACAAGCGAACACTTCCGTTCTTCTATGGATTGATTCTCGGTGAAATCACAGTCGGATGCTTGTGGACCATCATTGGCATAGTCCTCGATATCCCAACCTATGATTTTTGGCCTGGGAAGTTTGCCTCATAGGCTTAGAAGCGCTGAATTGAAAAAAATCTTAGAAAACTTTTTTAATATATCCCTTGACATGGAATATATTGTGTGATAGTCTAAAAACACCACAATATATTGTAGATGCGCATCCAAGTTTTATCATGAAATGTCCTTACTGCGGTCAAAATAATGACAAGGTTTTAGATTCCCGCTCGGTTCGTGATGGAGAGGGAATCCGCCGTCGCCGAGAATGCCTCGAATGCGGTAGGAGATTTACTACGTACGAGGAAATAGAAGAACTTCGTCTTGTCGTGGTGAAAAAAGACGAACGGCGGGAGCCTTTCGACCGTTCAAAATTACTTAAGGGAATGGTTACTGCCTGCGAGAAGCGGCCGGTTAGCGTTGCTCAACTTGAAGCTGCTGCAGATGAAATTGAGCGCACACTCTACAATCGTGGTGAGAAGGAGGTGCGCTCATCCGAAATTGGCGATATGGTTATCGAGAAGCTCAGACGCCTGGACCAGGTTGCTTATGTAAGATTTGCATCCGTCTACCGTCAATTCGAGGATGTAACGCAGTTCAAAGAGCTCGTAGACGTTCTTGATGCAGATTTGGCAGGCAATTAAGAGCACACAAATGCCAACGGCGTAGTCCAGCTTCGGCTGGATAACGATTTACAAAGTCAGGGTCGTCTTCAGACTGCATTGAAATTTTAATCACTCTGGATTCAGCCCTGCGTTTGCATTACCTAGAGGTTTTTCGCCGGTGGAATCCGGCTAAAATTTTCTATAGGAGGGGTCGAAGATGCTCACCAAGAACGCAATCACCGTTTTAGAAAGGCGTTATCTTAGGAAAGACGAGCAGGGCAACCCAATCGAAACGCCCGAGGGTATGTTCCATCGCGTCGCTAATGCGGTCGCGGCAGCAGAGCGGCTGTATGGTAAGTCTGATGATGAAATCAGAGAAATCGAAGCCGAGTTTTACCGAATGATGTCAGAGCTAGAATTCCTGCCAAACAGTCCTACGCTGATGAATGCAGGAAGGAAGCTGGGCCAACTAGCCGCATGTTTTGTTTTGCCAATCGAAGATACAATGGAGAGCATCTTCGAAACCATCAAGCACACTGCGCTCATTCATAAGAGTGGCGGGGGTACGGGATTCTCATTCTCACGTCTCAGGCCAGCGAAAGACGTCGTCCAATCTACCAACGGCGTTTCCAGTGGCCCAATTTCCTTTATGGAGGTCTTTAACGCGGCTACCGAGGCTATTAAGCAGGGTGGCACCCGTAGGGGAGCGAATATGGGTTGCCTACGTGTAGATCACCCTGATATCCTTGACTTCATTACAGCAAAAAAGGACAACAACCGGCTTACCAATTTCAACATTTCCGTTCTTGTTACCGAACAGTTCATGGAAGCTGTCGAGAAAAACCAGGACTACGACCTAATCAATCCTCGTACAGGCCAAAAAACAAAATCGCTAAATGCGCGCAAAGTCTTCGATTTGATAGTAAACATGGCGTGGCGGAACGGTGAGCCGGGGATTATTTTCATTGACCGTATCAACCGCGATAATCCTACTCCTAAGCTTGGAGAGATTGAATCAACAAATCCGTGTGGCGAACAGCCACTCCTTCCCTATGAGGCATGTAATCTGGGCTCAATTAACTTGTCAAAATTCATTGCTAACTCTGGAGGTGAGCCCGCGGTAGATTATATGAGGCTGGGGAAGGCCGTTAGGATGGCGGTTAGATTCCTTGATGACGTCATTGATGTCAGCAAATACCCTCTGGTGCAAATTGATAAGATGGTCAAAGGCAACCGCAAGATTGGACTAGGGGTCATGGGCTTTGCAGATATGCTCATTATGCTAGGTATACCTTATGATTCTGAACAAGCAATCACTTTAGCAGAGGAAGTGATGTCGTTCATCCAAACCGAGGCTAGACAAACGTCCGCGGAACTTGCCGCTGAACGAGGAGCATTTCCAAATTTCGAGGGGAGCATCTACGATGTGCCAGAGGGAACTCGAATGAGAAATGCAACAGTGACAACCATTGCCCCAACTGGTACTCTGTCAATAATCGCTGGATGCTCTAGCGGAATAGAACCACTGTTTGCAGTTGCATACATCCGTACCGTTCTCGATGGGACCCAACTTGTAGAAGTCAATCCATTATTCGAGAAAATTGCCAGAGAGCGAGGGTTCTATAGCGATGCCCTGATGAAGGAAATCGCTGTACGTGGAACGGTAAAAGGAATAGCCGAAGTACCGACGGAAGTTCAGCGCATATTTGTTACAGCTCACGACATTGCGCCCGTGTGGCATGTAAAGATGCAGGCGGCGTTCCAAAAATACGTAGACAATGCGGTTTCGAAAACTGTCAACTTTCCGAATTCCGCAACAACCGAAGACGTAGCGGAAGTCTTCAAGCTTGCCTACCGTTTGGGCTGCAAAGGCGTTACTGTCTACCGGGACGGCAGCCGTGAAGAACAGGTGCTGAGCGTTGGCACTGGCAAAAAGGAGGCAACATCGAACTCTGAGACCGGTGTGCTTCAGCCGCGACCGAGGCCGGTTCGAACGTTTGGTGTGACCGAGAAAGTTAAAACGGGTTGCGGAAATCTATACGTGACGATAAACGAAGATAGCGAAGGCCTATGCGAAGTATTTGCGAGAATGGGAAAATCTGGTGGATGTGCCTCATCTCAGCTTGATGCGGTGTCGCGCGTTATCTCGGCGGCACTTCGAGCTGGGGTTAAGCCTGAATCCATCATCAAGCAGCTTAGGGGGAATGTTTGTCCCTCGCCAGCATGGGACCAAGGAGGCCGAGTACTCTCATGTCCCGATGCTATTGGGATTGCTCTTGAACATTACCTTCAATACAAGCAGACAGGCGAGCCGGTAGAGACAGTAAGCAAATGGCAAAGCCCGCTCGACAATCTTGTTGGTGCTTGCCCTGACTGTGGCAGTGCTGTCGAACACGAATCTGGATGCATTGTTTGCCGCTTTTGCGGGTTCTCCAAGTGCGGGTAGGCGCTTTGCGGCGAAAGTTGCAGATTTGAAGCCTTCTTGACATTAGGCGCGGGAGAAGCTATCATTGTTTCAGCGTGACTGGCGAATGAGCGGAATTGACCGCGATGGAGCGCTAATACCTATTGAATGCCGACCGCCTGGGCAAAATAACGCCCAGGCTTTTTATTTTTACGCGGTCAGTAGGCGAAAATTGGAAGTATAATAGGTTCTGTTGGCCTGATTATAAAATTATTATTGTAGCCAGATATGGGGGAGGAAAATAAATGAATCAGCAAGTTATTCCACTTAGGTATGGTATGAATCCACATCAGAAGCCTGCACAGGTCATCTTGACTGACAGAAGTCCCAAAATAGAAATTCTGAACGGCACGCCAGGGTATATTAATTTTCTTGATGCTCTAAACGCTTGGCAGCTCGTTCGAGAACTTAAGGCTGCGCTCAATCTTCCGGCCGCAGCGTCATTTAAGCATGTGAGCCCAGCTGGAGCCGCCGTGGGATTGCCACTATCGGATACTTTGAAAAAGGCATATTTTGTTGATGATATGGACTTATCTCCGCTAGCTATTGCCTATGCTCGTGCTCGCGGTGCGGATAGAGTCTCCTCATTTGGCGATTTCATTGCTTTGAGCGATACCTGCGACCTATCTACTGCGCAGCTTATCAAGCGCGAGGTTTCAGATGGTGTTATAGCGCCGGCATACGACGGGGATGCGCTGGCTCTATTGCGAGGGAAGCGTGAAGGCAAATATCTAGTTCTCCGCATTGACCCGGATTATAATCCGCCAGAAATTGAGCAACGTCAAGTTTTTGGCGTAACACTTGAGCAGAAACGCAATGACATTAAGATTGATGCCAGCGTACTTGCGAATGTTGTTACAGCGAAAAAGGAAATCCCACCAGAAGCTCAGCGGGATTTAGTTGTTGCGCTTATTACATTAAAATATACCCAATCGAACTCTGTCTGCTTTGCCTACGATGGCCAGGTTATAGGCGTTGGTGCGGGCCAGCAATCTAGAGTGCACTGCACTCGACTGGCCGCCGGGAAAGCGGATCTATGGTGGCTGAGACAGCATCCTAAAGTGCTTGAATTAGAGTTCAGAAGTGGTTTGAATCGCGCTGAGAAGAATAACGCCATTGATGAGTTTCTCTGCGACGACCTGACTCCTCCTGAAGAGGCGCTTATGCGGGAGAACTTGCCTGGTGCTCAGCGCTTAACGAAAGAGGAGAAACGCCACTGGCTTGACAAGCTTACAGGAGTCTCACTAGGCTCCGATGCCTTCTTCCCATTCAGGGACAGCATTGATCGCGCAAGCAGGACAGGCGTAAAATACATAGCCGAGCCAGGTGGGTCAACGCGGGATAATGAAATCATTGCAGCAGCCGATGAATATGGTATGGTAATGGTATTTACTGGCATTCGCCTGTTCCATCACTAATCCAAAGTAACAGAAAAATTAAAATTGATGATTTTAAAACAATGGGAAAACAAAAAGTAACATGAGAACAGGTACTGCGAACCTGCCATTGCATGGCGGAACTGCGCCTGCATGGCTTTTTTCTAGAATGACAAAACTATCACGTGAGATTATTTCCCTCATGGTGATAGAGTTCGGCACAAACGAGGTGCTTGCCAAGCTCTCGGACCCTTATTGGTTCCAAGCTTTGGGATGTGTCCTGGGGTTCGATTGGCATAGCTCCGGGGTCACAACTACCGTTTGCGGTGCCATCAAGGAAGGTCTGAAGGGCATAGAAGATGAAATAGGTCTCTTTGTTGCTGGTGGAAAGGGTAGTGTCTCGCGTCGAACTCCCCAGGAAATTGTGGCTTATGCCGACCGCTTTTCTCTAAACCTTGATCCCTCGAAGTTAGTCTACGCAAGCCGGATGTCAGCAAAAGTGGATAACACGGCTGTTCAGGATGGTTATCAGCTCTATCACCACGTGTTCATTTTCAATAAGCATGGCGAATGGGCAGTTGTTCAACAAGGCATGAATGAAACAAATCGTTGGGCGCGGCGGTATCATTGGCTTTCTACAAGCATGCAAGACTTCGTGTGTGAGCCTCATGCCGCTGTTTGTTCAGATTCTAAGAGTCGGTTTGTGCTAAATATGGTGGCAGAAGAGGCGGAGGAGTCACGGCGTACCTCTGCTGTTCTCGCGTCAGAGAGGCCTGAGAAACTTGTAAAAGAAATCGTGCGCATAAAAGAACTCAACCTTCCAAAACATCACGAAGTCCTCATAACTGATCTTTCCCCGCGTTCGCTTGAGAAGACCCTATTAAAGGCATATGAACGCAGGCCGAAGAATTTTCGGCAGCTTTTAGAAATAGAAGGTGTAGGGCCAAAGACTGTCCGAGCCCTTGCTATGATTGCGGACCTCGCTTATGGGGCATCTGCTTCAACGCGCGACCCTGCTAAATACAGTTTCGCGCACGGAGGAAAAGATGGACATCCATACCCTGTAAACCGCAAATTATATGACCGCTCGATTGAGGTTGTAAAGCGGGCTGTTGAACAAGCGAAAATAGGGAATACAGAGAAGTTAGATGCACTGCGCAATCTAAGCCGATTCTACGATTTCTAGGTTTTTTAATATAAAAGTTTGTTTGTCATATCGAGAAATGCTGTACTACATTGGACGCACACTTTTTAGGCTCGCATTTTGGCTACTTGGTGGGTTAACATCAGTTGGGGCCGAAAATATACCTCCTAGCGGCGGTGTTATTCTTGCGCCCAACCATAGGAGCTTTGCGGACCCCCCTGTAGTGGGATGTGGAATGAATCGAAAAGTTCATTATATGGCAAAGGAAGAGCTTTTCAAAGTTCCAATACTTGGCAAGCTCATACGTGCTGTTGGCTCCTTTCCAGTTCGGCGCGGAACGGCAGACCGAGCTGCTCTCAAGAAGGCGATTAAGATGTTGGAAGAAGGGCGTGTGATTTGCATCTTCCCCGAGGGTACTCGAAGTGTTGATGGAAAACTGAAAGACCCAGAGTTAGGCATTGGCCTTGTAGCACTCAAATCAAGGGCGCCGGTTGTGCCAGTTGCTGTTTTGGGAACAGATAAAGTACTAGGCCCTCATTCTAAGCTTCCTAGAAGACATCCGATTAAAGTAGTCTATGGCAAGCCGATTACCTTTGACGACTTGTATGAGGGAAGCCATGGACGCGAAGCCTTGGAGGAAGTTGGCCGTCGGACAATGGATGCGATTGCTCGCCTTCTAGCCGAAGCAGGTGACCCTAAAGCAACCGAAAGAAAACAGTCCTAAACTTTACACAGAGCTATTGACAAAACGTTTACAAATACTTATACTTTTTTGTAGCTGGCTCTCGCAAAAGCCTCGAGTGAAAGCATTGTATGCTGAATATTTAGTCAGCCCAGCGTCCACCTTCCGAAGCCGCAAAACCGCAGGGTGTGCAATCTTCGATTGGGCGCATCTTCACGGATGACTGACGCATGGCGGGAGCGCTAATTGGAAAACCGTTTGCTTATCTTTATAGGGTTTTGCAACCCTGTGGTATTATTATTTCCCGCAGGTCTAATTGAAAGCCTTATGCAACAGCAACACTAAGATCTTAAAGCGTTCAACGGAAGAGAGGTTTTTGACCGTGGCCAAACAGAAAGTTCTTGTAGTTGACGATGATGAAAACACTTGTGAATTGGTAAGGCTTCAGTTGGAGATGGCCGGATTCGAGCCAGTGTGTGCTTATAACGGAAAGGAAGGACTAGCAGTTGCCCGCGAGCACCGGCCCAATTTGATAATCCTCGACCTTATGCTCCCAGAGTTAGATGGAATAGAGGTATGCCGTGAAATTCGACGTTTCTCCGATGTCCCAATTATTATGCTAACAGGCAAGGGTGATGAGTTCGATAGAGTACTTGGGTTGGAAATGGGTGCGGATGACTATGTAGTAAAGCCGTTTAGCCCGCGTGAACTTATCGCCCGAGTAAAGGCAGTCTCGCGGCGCACGAAGCAGGCGGCAAGCCAAGAAGACCAGCAGGTTCTAAACTTCCCCGGTTTCTATATTAACCTTCTTTCAAGGGAAGTAAGGGTTAATAACGAAAAGGTAAGCCTAACTCCAAAAGAATTCGATTTGCTCTGGCATTTGGCAAGCAATCGAGACAGAGTGTTCACTCGTGAGCAGCTCCTTAAACAGGTTTGGGATTATGATGAGTTTTTTGGCGACGAGCGAACGGTGGACCAGCATGTAAAGCGGCTAAGGCGAAAAATTGAAAGAGATAATTCTTCATGTAGGATAGCTACCATTTGGGGAGTTGGCTATAAGTTCGAATTTAACAACAATAAGTAATGGCAGCTTACAACCAGTTTGGTCTGAGTTGGCTCGTAATTTAAGCGATAGAACCCCACGAAATTACATGAACCGCACATTCATATGCCTAAGGGTTCGATTGATCATTCTCCGAAGGATTTTTCCCTTGCAGTGATGAACTTCTATTCTGAATAATCCTCATTATTCCTTCTAGGAGGTTTTTGATGCGGTCTAACTTTATTTTAAGGCCAGTGTTGCTTGCCAGCCTGGCCATCTTACTGTTAATTGTCTCATTTGGATGGGCACAAGATATCCCAGATTTTACTTTTATCCATGGCAGCGACTCACATCTGCCTGACAGTATGTCTTCAACGCAATCAGTAATAAGCGAAATCGCAAATCTCGGCGAAATAAACTTGTTGCCTTATAAAGTAACAGTACCTGCGCCGTCTTTTGTCATAGTAACTGGCGACCTTACGGAGTTTGGTCCTTTCCAGGGCGGTCTTGATGCTTATCTTAACTGCTGGAAGAATGTAAAAATTCCTATCTACAACCAATCTGGCAATCATGACGGTACATGGTATTGTATCCGCCGCGCACTTCGTAGATGGCATGGGTCGCACTGTTATTCATTTGATTTTAACGATTGCCACTTCATTGGTTTAGATACCTCCACACCTCAAGATCCTCGTCCGACCATTACGACCGAACAGCTTCTTTGGCTAAAAGAGGATTTCAAGAAGGTGAAGCCTACTACGCCGGTTTTTCTATTCTTTCATCATCCCCTATATGGAAGTGAGTTTGCAAGCGAATTCGAGTGCGATAGGCTTGTAGATATTTTGCGCCCTTATAATGTCGTTCTTATGATGGCTGGGCATTCACACGGACATGTACTTGCAAATGCAGTGGGATATGATCTTGTAACCGGTGGTTCGTTCTTAAAGCCTGACCCGGGGTTTAGCATAGTATCTGTAAAAGATGGCATTCTGCGCGTTGCATATAAAAAAGCGGGAGAAAAGGATGCTACTATTCCGATTCTTCAGAAGCCACTTTCTATAAAAAGCACCTATCCCGAAATCAAAATATTAGAGCCCCAGGAGGGCAAAGTATATGCAGGCGACTCAGTTCCTGTAATTGTAACTATTACTGGAAATACTAGCCGTATAAATGTGGCCACCTATAAGGTTGATGGAGAAGTTGTTGGCGATTTTATGTTGGAGATGGAACAATACAAAGATTCCCTAGATATACGCCAGCTTCAGCCTGGCGCTCATTACCTAAAAGTTACTTTTACCGACGAAAATGGTAGCACCTTCCAAAAGTCGGTAAGCTTCTACACGGAATCATCTTCGGGTGCTAAAGCTATTTGGCGAGCATTCGCGGGCGGTTCATGTAAAGGCGCGCCTGCCATTACCAATGATGCGGTTTATGTTGGTGCTACTGATGGCAAGCTTTATGCTTTTAGACGTTCAGATGGAAAACTGCTCTGGACTTTCAAGACAGGAGGCGAGATACTGTGTCAGCCACTTGTGGTGAATGATACAGTATATTTCGGCTCAGGCGATGCTAAATTCTATGCTGTTGGCATAGATGGTAAGCTGAAATGGTCATATAATGCAGGCGGTCCTATTTATTCTTCACCTGTGCTGGCAGGTGATTTAATAATATTCGGATGCAACGACTCCAAGCTCTATGCACTCAATTCATCCGGAAAATTAGTTTGGGCGAACGATGACGCCGCCTATACTATTGAGAGCAAACCATTTGTTGACGGCGATACTGTTTACTTTGGCGCTTGGGATACTTATGTTTATGCTGTTGACGTCAAGACTGGTGCCACAAAATGGAAATGTGTTGGCTATGGTTCAGCAACAAAGCCTGCAGCTAGATATTATAGTCCAGCCGACTGTGGGCCCGTTGTTTCAAATGGCAAGGTGTTTATTGCAGATAGGAACATGAGTTTAAGCATAATAGACGCCGCTTCGGGCAAGATGTTAGATCACCGCGATAACTGCGCAGGGGTGGGGCTGTCCGAGGACGGACAACATGTATACCTCAGAGGCGATTCGAATAATGTCACAAAGATAGATCTTGAGGGGAAAGATGTCTGGAGCGTAAATGCTGGCGTACGGTTCATGCCAGCGGCCCCGACTGAGCGCGACGGCGTAGTTTATGTATGCACAAACACTGGCACGCTAAAAGCTTTATCTGCTTCAGATGGCAGCCTTTTGTGGACTTATCAGGTTACTCCGCGTCTTTTCGTAATGTCGAGCGTTGAGGCAAAAGACGGCGTTGCCTTCGTCACTGGCATGGATGGTAGCATAACGGCAATCTCAGGAGGGTCAACCATAGCGAATTAAAAAATCTCGCCAGACCTTGGAGCGAGATTTAATAAAATGGCGGGGGTGCTTCCCGCCATTTTTCTATATCTAATAGCTTATTTTCTAGAACTAGATTTTATAATTGTCGCCTGAGCCGTATCTCATCCCTTCGGGGTATTCCGGCGAACCCTACTTGGACCTCGTTGTCTTTGGCAATGAAGTTAGGTTTCACATCATATATTTGGAATCCATTTTTCTGGTAGAAGTAAATCGTCGGAAGGTCATCATTAGGCGTGGAAACCAAAACTTCTTTCTTTTTTTCGGACGAAGCCTTCTCAATGAGGCGTTCTATGAGCATGCTACCTGCTCCCAAACCCTGATATCCTGGTAGAACATCAAGCATTACGATTACCAAAACCTCGGGTTCAATTGCATAGGAAAGCACTCCAGCTATGTTGCCATTTGAATCCGCGACATAGGCAGGCAAGCTCAATAAATCATATTCTTTATCCAGGGAACTTACTTTTGTCTTGCCTTTAAAGTATTCTGCTAGCTGCTTTATTCGTGAGTAATCTTCAGGGGTTGCTTCTCTTACCGAAAGGCTGTCGGATGAGCCAAAACTAAGTCTCGATACTACCTCGATGCGGGCGTGTTCGGCGCAAACAGGGCGGCCGCTCCGACCACAAACGAATAACGCATCAGCCCCACAAATTGTGCATTGCATACGCAGTCTCCTGAGGCAAACTGTCCAAAAGCTAATACATATAGAAATTAATATTTGCTCTTAGAATATCAAGCGCCTAGGGATTTGTCAACGAGTAAACTACCACTCTTCTTCTTCCTCCTCTCCTTCCTCCTCTTCCTCCTCCACTTCCACTTCCTCTTCCTCTATCTCTTCTACTTCTTCTACTTCTTCTTCTTCTTCTATCTCTTCTTGTTCGCCGGCAAGCGTGAGACGCCCTGGTGGCCTCACATATCCGCTGGCAGGCTCCTCGCTTGGCCCAACCGCCTGGCTGGACCAATATTCGTAGTAGGGTTCAAATGCGGGAGCCCCCTCATGAAACTCTGGTGCCAAGCGAATTTTCTCTGCGTGAGTCAGAATGCGAACCGCGTCGTCGAGAATTTCTAGCTCTTCAACCGGAACGAGGACGTGTTTTCCACCCATACCAACCATGCCATTGAACTCAATTGCCGCCATTTCGACCTGACGATTGCGCGGATTCACATAAAGGTCTTCAACAATTCCAACCTCCTCGCCAAGAGGATTGACTACCGCATGGCCGCGGATGTCGGGATAATGATTGAGATAATCTTCTTGATCTTCAAGGTCGCTGAGCTTTTCTAAAATCAATGGCTCGTGGGTACCCGGCTCTTCCATCGATATTTCAGTCATCAGCACCACTCCTCTCTTTAAAAAATATTTTCCTGAGTTCATTTACCCTAGAATGCCGTGCTCAAACTTATGACAATGGAAATATGCGTGGCTGCGTGCTTAATTGGCAAACACTTTGTGATGGTATCTAGAATGCTTGATAATCTTAACTTTGCTATGTTAGAATACTTTGTCATTTGCAAGAGCAAAGCGATGCTCGCAAATACGAAGCCGCAGGGGTTAATAACTGAGCTATAAGAAAATATATCTCCTTGAAAGCACCCGGTGGCACTGGCGCAGAACTTTAATTCTTACACATCCAAGTGGGCTATTGAGCGTCAATAGCCCATTTGAGGAAACATAAAGAATGCCTGTAGTAGTTGGAGTGTGCTTTAAAAAGGTTGGGAAGATATACTACTTTGATCCTGCCGGGCTTGACTTGCAGGAAGGTGATTTCGTCATTGCCGAGACTGCGCGCGGCATCGAGTTAGGCCAGGTAATGACCGAAGTCCGCGAGGTTCCCGAGGAAGAAATAGTGCCGCCTTTGAGAAATATTCTCCGAAAGGCAACGCCTGAGGATTTCGAGCGCGAGGAGAGCAATAGACAGAAAGAAGAGCATGCTTTTCGAGTTTGTGCTGAAAAAATCCAAAAACACAACCTGCCAATGAAGCTAATCGAAGCTGATTACTCATTTGACGGTTCTCAGGTGACGTTTTATTTCGCCGCCGAAACGCGAGTTGATTTTCGCGAGCTTGTAAAGGACTTGGCAAGCACTTTGCGAATAAAGGTTCAGCTTCACCAAGTCGGCGTGCGCGATGAAGCCAAGTTTTTTGGCGGTTTGGGGATGTGCGGGCGAGCGTTGTGCTGCGCAACTTTCCTAAAGGATTTCGAACCAGTCTCCATGAAAATGGCAAAAGAGCAAAGTCTTTTCCTCAATCCTATCAAGTTTTCCGGCATATGTGGCAAGTTAATGTGCTGTTTGAAATTCGAATATCCAATCTATAAGGAGGCTAAGTCCAGGCTTCCAGCAGTCGGCTCCACGGTAATGACGCCAAGAGGTCCAGGCAAAGTAACAGAGGTAAACATTATTAAAGAGGTACTTACGATTGACTTTGGCGAGGGGATCATTAGCCACTATCCCGCTTCCGAGGTTAAAGTAGTTTGTAGCTTATCCAAAGAAGAAAATGACAGAGTGGAAGACGAGCAAAGGGAAGCCGAGTTTCAACCGCCTTCGATGTGCAGATGTCCTGCAGAAAGTTGTTCTGCGCATTTGATAAACCAAGAAGAGGGCGATTTTGAGCCCAGGGAAGAGCGATTCCAAGAGATTCCTAGCGACTACAAAACGCAGAAGGAGCAGTAGAAGATTAGACAATGCCAATATACGAGTTTAAGTGCCAAAATTGTGGAACGCGGTTTGAGAAACTCTGCAATATTAACTCTGCAGCGAGCGGTATAAATTGTCCAAACTGCGGCGCTTCTGAGGTGCGCCGTCTAATATCTGCATTTTATTCACATGGTAGTAGCTCACCTTCGAGTTCAGGCTCGTCGAGCTGTGCGTGTTGCCAAAAATCAAGCTGCGCGGGTTGCAAATAAAAGTTGCTTGCGAAAGCGTAATAAGCCTCAATTGGAAGTTTGTTAATTAAGAAAGGGTTTATCTCGTGTGTAGAAAAATTGACAAAGTATTCTACATAACAACGCCTATTTATTACGTAAATGATGTGCCACATATTGGCCATACGTACACCACTACCGCCGCAGATGTCCTAGCTCGGTTCAAGCGTCTGCAAGGATTCCGAGTGCTGTTTGGCACAGGCACCGATGAAAATGCACCAAAAGTTGCAGAAGCTGCTGAGGCAAAAGGGCAAACACCTCAAGAGTTTGTGGATGAAATTGTCTCCGAATACCTAGAGACTTGGAAGCGCATGCACATCGCTTACGACGACTTCATTCGCACAACTGAGGAAAGACATCGTCGCGTTGTAGAAGCAGTGTTCGAAAAGCTGCTTAAAAGCGGGGATATTTACAAGGACTTCTATAAAGGATGGTACTGCATCTACGATGAAACCTTTTTCCGAGAATCCGAAGTCGTCGATGGCTTGTGCCCCAATCCTGAGTGCAGAAGGCCAGTTCGCTGGGTAGAAGAAGAGAATTATTTCTTCCGCCTCTCGGCATACGGCGATCGCCTGCTCGAGTACATTGAGTCGCATCCGGATTTTCTTGGCCCAGAATTCAGAAAGAACGAGGTAATCAGCTTTATCAAAGCTGGTCTAAGAGACGCTTGTGTTACGCGAGCTTCTTATGGATGGGGCATTCCAGTCCCCGGCGATCCAGAGAAAGTCATCTACGTTTGGTTCGACGCCCTTCTTAATTATCTCACCATGGCAGGATATTTGTCAGATGAACGGAAGTTTGCCGAAGTATGGCCGCCCGATGTTCAACTTATGGCAAAGGATATCTTTGTAAGGTTTCATTCCACGTTGTGGCCTGCCATGCTAATGGGCTTAGATTTGCCGCTTCCTAAGCGTATATATGCACATGGGTTCTGGACCGCCGAGGGTGAGAAGATGTCGAAATCAAAGGGGAATGTCGTAGCGCCGGTGCAGCTCGCGGAAGAAATTGCCGCCATGTCGCAAGCAGACTTGGATATCGCCATAGATGCGGTGCGCTACTACCTTATGCGTGAGGTAACTTTTGGGCTAGATGGCGATTTTTCACGCGCTGGTTTGATTGGGCGATTTAACTCAGATTTAGCAAACGACCTTGGAAACCTCCTGAATCGAACTCTGCCGCTTCTTCACCGCCATCGGGGCGGTGTCGTGCCCGAGCCGGCGGCTGACGATGAGCAAAGCAGAAACCTTGCTGACACGGTCTTGAAAATGGTCGAAGAGGTTGCGGAGTGCATTGACCGCCTGCAGTTCAGCGAGGCGCTTAGTTCGATTTGGGGTGTAGTCGCCCGTGCAAATAAGTATTTGGAAGAACAAGCGCCTTGGCGACTTGCAAAAGATGAAACAAACGGCTTGCGATTAGATACCATACTGTATACTGTGCTAGAAACAGTTCGCACAATTGCAATTGTCATACAACCCTTTATGCCTACGGTTTCGCAAGCTATTTGGAGCCAGCTCGGCATACCCGAGCCGCTTTCAGAGCAGTCTTGGGATGACGCGGCCGCTTGGGGAAAGTTGAAGCCGGGAACACGCACAGCCGAACCTAAGCCGATATTTCCGCGAATAGAGACCAAAAAGATTGCTTTAACTCAGGCTGGCGAAAGTAAACGCCCCGCACCAGCGGTGGCGGCAGAACGCAAGGAGGATAAGCAAGTGGAGCAAATTTCGTTTGAAGAATTCAAGAAAATTGACCTGCGTATCGGGAGAATTGTTGCCGCCGATAAAGTCGCCGGAGCTGACAAGCTCCTCCAGCTTAAAGTTGATTTAGGAACAGAGCAAAGACAAATTGTTGCAGGAATAGCTCAATGGTATTCACCTGAGGAATTGGTTGGGCGTGAAATTGTTGTAGTGGCTAACCTAGCTCCCGCAAAAATCCGCGGCGTGGAATCAAAAGGTATGCTTTTGGCAGCAGACGTTGACGGCACAGCGGTGCTATTACAACCCGATAAAGAAGTTCCTCCTGGCTCTGGCGTAAGATAATGCAAAAAGAGCGGAGACTATAAAAAAAGTCTCCGCTCTTTTTGTTGCTGGTTTTATCAGCTACTTTTGAACATTATTAGATTTGGAATAGTCTAATTGAATAGCGCATGATTGCTTAAACGTGAGCACAGTTCGCGCCCACCCCAGAAAAGAGGAGGAGAAACAAAATGTTTTCAAGCACGCATGGAAAGGTCCTAATCGCAGTGTTAGCGCTGGTGGTGCTAGTCAGCATGATCGCAATCTTGGCGAGCAATCCCAGACATGCGCTTGCTCAAGTGCCGCCTGCTCTTGATGAGCGGCCTGCACCAGCACAGCCTCCCAGCCAGCCACCCATGGGCGATATGAATATGACGCGTCGGCCCATGATGGGTCTAGGTGGTATGTCAATCGCCGCCAATGAAAAGTATGTTTATGTAGTAATGGGCGGCACGATTTATCAGTTTACTGCTGATACCCTCAAAAAGGTCAAGGAGACGACCATTTCACCTGCGGCACAGACAACACCAGGCGGAATGATGCCCCCAATGAGCCCAAACAATTCGCAAAGGATGCCTCGTCAAATGGGCACACCAAGCCAAAATCCTTAAAGAAAATAAAGAGAATAGTTATAAAGATTAACTACCAGCGTCTCTTTCTATATTAGAATAGGGACGCTTTCTTTTATCGGAAAAATTTGACGAGGAACGGAGAGTATGCTACATTTTTGCAACATAAGGTCTGCAAAAAACCGCAATGATTTTTAAAAGATTTTTATTTCTCACTTTACAACACCAAGGACATGTGATACACTTATGCGCAGAAGGCACGTTCCAAGTTGAATAGCCATGCTATTCAACCTCATCCGATTCAACGAAAGTGTTCTCGTGGTACTCACAGTCCTCGCGACCACTATTCTAACGGGTATATAGCCTTCAATTTAATGTAGAGGTACTCGTCGCCCTTGAGAGTCGTGGAGATACTTTTCTATGACCAAAACAGGGTCAAATTGGTCGTCGAGATGTCTGACCCGACTCGATACTCGACAGAACATGCTCCGCACATCCCTCGCTTGCTCTTTAAGCTATTTCCACATTTAGCTCGGCACCGATGCGACAATGACAACGGATACACATTCAAGAAAGAATGCCGAAATACTGAGATTCCACACCTTTTTGAGCATCTTATTATCGAATTGCAGGGTCAAGTTCAAAAAACTAAGATTCTCAAAGGCGAGACACAATGGAACTGGCGAATAGATCCTAGAGGCCGCTTCCATGTGTACGTTGACTACGAAAACGAAATCCTTGTTCTCGGCGCAATCCGACTTGCGGAACGCATAATCAATGCCCTCGACGACCGCAGAATTGATGAAATTGACATTGATAAGGAAATCGGGCGTCTAAAAGAGCTAGCCGCTCTTGGAATGGAGATTGCTAATCCCAGCCAAAAGCGAAGTGAAGCACATTCTGCATCAAATCTGTCGCCAACGCCTACAACCGCAAACCTTTAGCCAAAAAGCCAAAGTAAAAATACGAATACGATAACCTACTAATTTAAAAAATCTGTACCTCCCGTGAGAACATATTTCCAGGGTTTCTCTCTATTTCGCCCCCAAAATTTCAACTTCGTTTGCCTTCTGGAGTCCTCCCTCCGCCGCAAAAGGCTAGCAAATTCTTGAGCGAGAGTCCAAAACAAAATTGTTGCTGTAATGATGCCTAAATGAAAAATTGCAAACTACATGATTTAGCGTGCCTCATAAAAAATATCTGCGACAACGAAGGAGTTGTTGGAGCTTGCAGATAAAATTATGAAAACGTTATCATTTTTTCGCTGAAACTGGTTGACTATCTGAGCAAGCGTAGTTATAATAAAGAAAAAGCGGGCTGTTTGCACTGTGGAGACCACCCGTTGAAAATTTATATCTCAGTAGATATTGAAGGGATAACGGGACTGGTACACTTTCACCAATATTCGGCAGAAAGCGGCCAGCAGTACGATATGAGACTGCAGATGACGCGCGAAGCAAACGCCGCCGTGGCAGGAGCATTCGAAGGCGGTGCAACCGAGGTATTGGTGAATGATGCCCATGGAACCCAAAAAAACCTTATACCGTTTGAATTGGATAAAAGAGCTAGGCTAATCCTAGGGAATACCAAGCCCCTTTCGATGATGCAAGGGATAGATGAATCATTCGACGGGGCTTTCTTTGTCGGCTACCACGGCGGCGCTGGAATGCAGGCAGTGTGTTCCCACACGTACACCGATTATGTGTCAGAGGTTAGATTAAACGGACAGCCTGCCGGCGAGGTTATGATAAATGCGGCAGTCGCAGGATACTTCGGAGTCCCCGTCGCGCTTGTGACCGGCGATTCCGCCGTCTGCAATGAAGCGTTGTCTATCCTCGGCGCAGTCGAAACGGTAGCAGTAAAAGAACCCATAACAAGGGCTTCAGCCAAAAGCTTGCATCCTGAAATCGCATGCGAGCGGATTAAAGCCGCCGCTAAGTCAGCCGTTGAGCGGCTATCGGAGCTGGAACCATTTACATTGGAACCCCCTATCCGATTAGCGATATCCTTTACACACGCTGGCTGTGCGGACCGCGCGGAAATCATGCCTGGCTCACGGAGATTGGATGCCGTCACAGTCGGCTACGAGTCAGAAGACTTTCACAATCTTTATCGCGGATTTCTGACAATGTTGGACTTAGCGGGAACAGCCGCATAACGGGTAAAAAAACTATTTGGATAATGTAGAGCCAACGCTGTTTGCTCAATTAATCAGAAAGTCGAATTATCACAAATGGTAGATATGAATCTAAAGGAGAAAATTGGACAGCTCCTAATGTTCGGCTGGCAGGGTGAAACAGCCGAAGAAAACCTGAAAGTGTCCGCTCACGCTCGTGCGCTTGTTGAAGAATTCAAAGTAGGCGGAATTATCCTTCTTGGAAGGAACGTTCAAAATCCAGAGCAGGTTGCAAATACCCTAAACGAGCTCCAAAGCCTTTCGAAGCTCCCCCTTTTTATAGCGGCCGACCAAGAAGGCGGCCTAGTTACGCGCCTTAAGGACCCATTCACCATCTTTCCAGGGAACATGGCTCTTGGAGCTACAAGATCGCCGGATTACTGCTACAAAGCCGCGAATACAATTGCTGAGGAGCTATTAGCAGTCGGCGTTAATTTTAACTTCGCACCATGCGTTGACGTAAACATCAATCCAGATAACCCCATCATCGGCGTACGGTCGTACGGGGAATCACCTGAACTTGTCGCAGAGCTGGGAGTTGCCGCTATAAAAGGCTACCAATCCGCTGGAATCCTTGCCTGTGCCAAGCATTTCCCCGGACATGGCGATACTTCGGTCGATACTCACCTTTCACTGCCTGTTATCCCTTACGACCGCGATCGCCTAAACGCAGTTGAACTAAAACCCTTCGCTGAGGCAATAAAAGCCGGCGTGGCATCAATCATGACAAGCCACATTGCCTTTGCCGCACTCGATGGCAAACTGCCAGCCACCCTTTCAAAAAGCATTCTCACCAACCTCCTCAGAGAAGAAATGGGATTCGACGGCCTTGTCGTTACCGACTGTCTTGAAATGAAAGCCATCGCAGACAACTTCGGCACCGCCGAAGCCGCAATTCTCGCCTTAAACGCCGGTGTGGATATCCTGCTCGCTTGCCACACTCTCGAAGTTCAGGCAGAAATCCGAGATGCGTTAATCCGAGCAGTTGAATCAGGCGAAGTACCAGAGCAGAGAGTGGATGAGGCTGTCGAAAGGATACTTGCTGCAAAAGAAAAATTCGACATTGAGTCAAAACGCTTTGTTAAGGTGGAAAAGCTTCGAACGGTCATTGGCGCAGATGACCACCGCAATCTCGAACTCGAAATAGCGCACAAAGCCGTAACCGTGCTTAGGAATAAAGACAAAATACTGCCGCTCAAACTTGGCGAAAATGACCAAATACTTGTGCTAGGGATGCATCCAGCGACCGAGTCGTTCGCTCAAGCAATAAGAAAATATCACAAAAATACAAAGCACTTACGCGTAAGTGCTTCGCCCAGCCCCGAGGAGATTTCTCGGATAAACCAGTTGATGAAGCAGTCGAAAGTTGCGCTTCTAACAACTTGCCCTTCGGAGCCGTGGACGAGAGGCTTTATTAAAGAAAAAATCCAAGCCGAATTTGTAAGTCGCATGCTGAATTCCAAAACTCCCGCCGTGATTGTAACTGTAAGGGAACCATACGACCTGCGGCATTTCCCCGATTCGAGAACGTGCATAGCAACTTACGGATACCCCGCAGCAACCGTACAGGCAACCGCAGATTTGATATTTGGCAAAGTAAGGCCAAGCGGCCGCCTCCCCGTAAGCGTTCCCGGATACGCAGATTTCGGGGCCGGTATTAGCTTCTAACAAGCCGAAGCCTAAACATCCAATCCAGCCAGCAAAAATTTTCCATCTCTTCACGATTCGCCCCAATTCTGCTATAATAAAAACGAGCGGAGGGGTGCCGGAGTGGTTTATCGGAGCGGTCTTGAAAACCGTCCTGGCGATGAGCCAGCGCGAGTTCGAATCTCGCCCCCTCCGCCATTCCATTAAGTGGCTGCAATTCTCCAAAAAATTCAACCTTCCACCGCTTGCGCATCTCAAAATTCTCTGCCACAAAATAAACCCGTCCAAATATGAGCATAAGGAAAATCACCAAATGCATAAATAATCCAAATAGCTCCGCTGAATATCCCAACCTAAAGTCTCAGAAGCCGGTGCATAAAAGACCAAAATAAAATAAAAAACCAATATCCACAGCGCTTTTTCCCAATTCCAATTTCGCTTGGAGCAGGGGCTACGTTATTGAGCCTGAAAAACAAGAGGCTCGTAGCTTTTTCCAAGAAGATTGCCGCATCCAGCAAATCCATTGCAAGCTAAAATAGCCGATATTTACCTTGTTACCATCGCTTGGTGCTTGTGTACCATCAAATGGTTGGCGTGTACCATCCGATGGTTGGCGTGTACCATCGAATGGTTGGTGTATACCATCGGATGGTTGGCGTGTACCATCGGATGGTTGGCGTGTACCATCGGATGGTTGGTGTATACCGTCGGATGGTTGGTGTATACCATCGCTTTGTAGCAAAAGATAATTCCATGGTTGCGCTTGCCATCTAAGGCGCATCCAATCCAGGCTCAGAGAGCATATTTAATCTGCAATGATAAGCCAAAAATCTCGGAAGCAAACAAAAGATCCAGCTTATTGGCGGCAATTCGCAGTACGTATATTGACCGTCTCATCTCGACATGATAGAATATGCAAGCTGAGGATAGGAGGAATAATCGTTGTTTGAACCAATCCCCGACTTTGAGCGCCTACGCAAGGCTTTAACCTGCGATGGAGAACCCGACAGAGTTCCGCTATGCGAATTGGGCATTAGTCCGACAGTTATGCCGCAATTTATCGGGCGAGAGGCGAAAAATCTTGAGGACTACGCAGAATTCTACGCGAAGGCGGGCTATGACTACCTGAAGGTAACCCCAATTTACAATTGGAATCCCGAGGGCAGAGTGCCAAAGGAAGGCGTTCGCAGGGGAGCTGGCAAAGCCGCAGACACAGATACCGAGGTGAGCATTCAGTATGCTCCAGAAGGCGAGGGGATAATTACAACACTTGAAGATTTCGAGACCTACCCCTGGATGGACGTTGAGGATGTGGATTTCAGCGTCTTTGACCAAGCGAACAAGATACTCCCCGACGGCATGCAGATAATAGGCCACCAAGGCGACATCTTTACCAACGCTTGGTGTTTGATGGGATTTGAGACATTCTCCTATGCGATGGTTGAAGAGCCAGAGTTAATTGAAGCCATGTGCCACAAGTGCGGGGAGATAATCTACGAAATCTTCGAGGTTATAGCCGAGCAGGAAAACATCGGCGCTCTTTGGCTTTCCGACGACATTGCATACACGGAAGGCCTAATGGTTTCGCCATTGTTCCTAAGGAAGCACATATTCCCGTGGTTCAAGCGCATTGGGAACCTAGCGCGCAAGATAGACGTCCCATATATGTATCACTCTGACGGCGACCTTTGGCAGGTAATGGATGACCTAATAGACGACATCGGATTCAACGCACTGCATCCGATTGAACCGAAGGCGATGGACATAAAAGAGCTTAAGGAGAAGATTGGCGACCGCGTTTGCTTGATTGGAAACATCGACCTAGGATACACGCTCACCAGAGGCACGCCCGAGGAGGTAGAAGAAGAGGTTAAGGAGAGAATACGCGATATTGCGCCGGGCGGCGGGTACTGTGTTGGTTCTAGCAATACCGTGCCTTACTACGTTCCTTCCGAGAACTTCCGCGCAATGGTGGAAGCAACGCTCAAATGGGGAAAATACCCAATCAGCATTTAAATTTTCATCTGAGAAAACCGAGCAAATTGGAGTAAGAGAAAGTCCTTCGATTCGCCGATATTTACAACTTTTCCACAATCAAAACTAATGCGGAGTAGCACAAATGGCAAAATACATCTCACTGGCGATAATTCTAGCATTTGGACTAATGATTGCCGGATGCGGAGGCGGCGGTGGTGGAGGCGGTTCGTCCCTCACAATTAGCCCTAGCTCCGTTACCCTCAATATTGGGGGGACGAAAACATTCACGGCAAGCGAGCCTGTTGACTGGCGGGTAGCTGAGATTAATGGAGGTACTATAACAACAGGTGGAGTTTACACCGCTCCGAACGTGGCTGGGACTTATCATATTGTTGCGACAAGCAAGGCAAACCCTAGCAAGGTGGCAATTGCGACGGTATTCGTTGCCGCCAGTGGGACTAGCGTTATCATAGACCCAAGCAGTGTTGCACTTAGGCCAGGTGGGAAGGTAACGTTCTATTCAAACATACCCGTTAACTGGAGAATACAGGAAACCAACGGCGGAACCATCGTTCCTTTGAGTGAGACTTCGGCAGAATACACTGCGCCCTCGAGAAACGGCGATTATCACGTTATCGGCACAAGCAAAGCAGACCCGACAAAGAGTGGAACTGCAAATATATTTGTAGACAGCGATCTCCCTCCTCCTCCGCCACCGGGTTAATTTGGCAGACTTGGTTGCCCTGGGAACCAGATAGCCCCCAAGAAGCGTACTCCTAATAGAGCAATCTGCTGGACACAGGGGATTGTTTAAGGGGAGTGGGGTATGACAGCTAGGCACTGCAGTTGGCTAGTCGAATTTGGCTGGCTAATCTGGTTATTCATTTCTCTGGGACTTATTCTCTTTCATCCAGCCGCAGTCCATTCATAACCCAAAGGGTTGAAGTGCGGGCTTTGCGGTTTGCGAATCTAGGGCTGAAAGAGAATAGCTATATCGTTTTGTGAGCGGACCTTGAGCAGGCGGAGGAGATTGGAGCCGCTTTCCTCGCAAGAACTAATCCCCGTTACCATAACAAGGCTGTTCAAACCGGGCAGTGTGAGGTTCGGAGCGTAGCATTTTAGGTGGGCATTTGAGCCGTCGTTGATTACAAACCAATCTGTTCCCACGGATTCGACGTGGCCCCAAGTTCGGACAAGGAGGCCAATGTTGTTCAGTCCAGTTCCCCCAAGTACGCCCTTTTGCCCAACAACTGGCGGGCCCTCGGAGTAATGGAAGTCGGAGCCTCCTATGTCGGAATTCTTCAGCCCGACGGGTCTGAGAGAAATGGGCGAACTAATTTCAACTAAGTCTGGGTCGAGAATAGCCCTCTCGCCATTGACCGTTGCCATCATCCCTTGGATGTCGAGCACCATTCCGCGGACTACGGGCGGAACATCCGAAAAATAAAGTTGGATTCCACAGCCTCGGTCAGCATTTTGCACATATATGCAATTGCCGATTTCATCTTTGGCGGTGGATGCAACGGCGCCCGAGATTTGGACTAAGCTGTTGTCTGGGAGGCACTTCGCCTCCGCAATAGTTACAGGCGCCAGCGCCGAAGCGAACTTAACGTTGTAGTCCTGGCAGTCGAAGTAAGCGGCGTTAACGTTGCCCAAAGAATCAAGTGCGTAGCTCAAGTGCCCGCCTGGTGGTGGAAGCGGGTCAATTTCTTCGGTGAACCACCTGCCTCCGAATTTCCATGCATTCATTAACCTTCCTGTGGAGGGATCGAAGTAGCCAATCATGGGTATGCCGCCCTGCGTTATAGAAAGGGCACAGTTGTAGAAAAAGCCCATCGAGAGCGTTGCCACTGTTTCCGGCGCAAAGGATGCCGCTATTCTCAGGAACTTAAGCTCCGCCCTATCGAGCGACAATTGGAAGTAAGCTACGCAAGGAATGCCATCGGGGCCTAAAGCAATGGCCGACTGTCCGAAAACTGGGGATGAAGAACTCCCGTCAAGGGTTTTGACATTCCACTGGCCATCGCCTTTGCTTGTTGCCAGCTTCAACTCGGATGAGGACGCGTCGACAAAAGCAATATATATGTCATTGCCATTGATGACCATGGCTGGCTTCGTTACATCGCCGACTTGGGCAATATCCTCAGTAAACCAAACGCCCGAATCAATTCGACGTGCGAAACTAACGCTGAATAATTCGCCAACTGCGCGGCAGAAAGCTATACAAGGCTTCCCCGAAGAGTTGAATCCCAGAGAAATATTGCTTGGAAGCCAGCCGATATCTCGGACGGTCTCAAAATTCCAGTTTCCATATTGTTTATAAGCGAATCGAAGCAAAATTCCGAAATAGTCAGGGCATTCAATATAGGCAATACACGGCTGACCATCTGGGGTAAAGGCAAGCGATGAATATCCGCCTGCAAATCCTGCGGCTGTAACGCGTGTTGAACTCCAGCCGCCGAGGTCCTTTGAAGCTAAATAAAGATCTCCAGCCGCTGTGTAGCTTATCGAAGGGATGTTTTCAGGGCCAATTGCGATGGAACAATCGCCATTGGCGAATCCACCGCTGTATACTTGCTCGACATCCCAGAATGCGGCGTAGGAAGGTAAAGCAGTCA
Organism: Armatimonadota bacterium; assembly: GCA_023511795.1. Taxonomy (NCBI): domain Bacteria; kingdom Bacillati; phylum Armatimonadota; species Armatimonadota bacterium. Next base: position 386,455 of record JAIMAU010000001.1, read on the forward strand.
AAAATGCTATTGTTACAATAGTTAGAAAAACCAAAGCCTTTTTGTTCATTGTTGGATAAAATGAGGGCCGGAGAGCATTCGCTCCGCCGGCCCTTAGTTATCAAGGTGTTCTATAGACAATTACTGCGATGTCGCCGGAGGTCAATGGACCGCCTGCCGAATACGCTATCTTCGACAGCGAGTCGCTTACGAGAGGGATTGCCCTGATGTAGAATTCATCCCTCAGCGAAGTGCTTGGATCATCCGGCGCAGCGTTGTCTATTGCCTTTACCTCAATCAAGGCAGGCCGTCCGTTAAATGTGCCCTTGCCGACCATCACCGCCACGTTTTCTGATATTTGGAGGTGTTCTACGGCTGGCAGGTAGATTTTAACTGGAGGACGAATTGAAACGGCTTGAACCAAAGGGTTGTACTCCACATAATACAAACTGCCTTTTACCACTCCGTTGATTTTTGATGCCTCAAAGGTGAACTTGCCAGTATTCTTTCCTACGGCTATTGTCCCTTGGCCCTTGGCGGACAGATTAGGAGTCGGAGGGGCAGAGTAAACAACAATATCCCCCTTGATTACACCGCCTGCCTTGTCGTAGATGATGGGCAGCGGGCTGTTTAGAGGCTTGGCGACTATGTGGAACCAGTCTTGATTCAAATCGTCAATAACTTCCACCATCAGATTCGCCGCCATCCCATTCCACCAGCCGACGGCGTGAATCCAGGCGTGATTGCCCTCAATCCTCAATCCTGTGACAGATCGTGAGTAAATCACGCATGGACGTATTGAGGGATTTGAGGGAAGCTCTTGATACTTGAAGCCGCCAAAAAGCACATTCCCCGACCTTGCAACGTTGATATCAAAAACGCCGTAGGTCGTTTGGTCAACCAAGATGGCGCCTGTACCCTTGACGCTGGCTTCTGGAACTGGGGTAGTCTGGGCTGTCAGATGGGGGCTAAACACGACTGCCATCAAAGCCGCCGCAATTACCACTAAAGCAGTTCGCCTAAGCAAACTATTCACCTCCTTTCTTTCTTAGAGGGTAGCATGCTATGGGAACTTAAATTTAAGATAATAGCATTTGAGCGGTTTGTCAATAATAATTTTTTTGATGATTCTTCGAACGCAAAGGATTATCTGTGAAGTGAATTTAAAGATGCATAAAGGGTCGAAAAATCTAACTGCTTTCAGCTCTTCTTGGAAGAGGAGGTTTTTGAAGTGAGCCTGAGAACAGTTTTTGCTTGCACAGCTCTAATTGTTTTGACTATGGTTAGCCCGCTTTTCCCTGCAGAGGAGATGCTTTCTTCACTGCCGGTCTATCCGGGCGGGAAGGTAGATTTTGAGCTCAACATTGCCGAGGATGACTTCCTGCCAGCATTTCGTCACTTGCTTTTGGCAGTTCCAATATTCGCTGGCAAGATGGCAACAAGTTTTCCAACTTCTGAGGCAGCAAAAGATGGGGTGCCGGGGACTCATCCAGTTGACCCAAAGACATATATGAGAATTAGCTCGGAGATTGCAAAAGAGCTCCAGGCCGCTACTACCGGCCTCAAGCAATTTTCGGTGGTGACCTACCGAATAGATAATGCTGTAAAGCGAGAGCAGGTTGCCAACTTCTACATGCAAAAGCTTGGCTTGACCAAGGGATGGAGGAGCATTATGCGAGTGGATTCACCGCTTTGCATGTGCCGAATCTATGCCAAGCCGGGCATCGAGGGCATCTTTGTATTGATTGTGCAGTTTGACCGCATAATTGCAAGTAGGACCAGCGGCAAGATTGACTTTGTAGCGATTAGCAGAACATTGGAAAAGTACTTGCCGGCAATTTCCGAACAAATGACAAACTTGAAGCTTCCGCCTCAGCCTGAGCAGCCTGCGTCGGTGCCTGGGCAATCTGACAAGGATTCGAAAAATGGAGGCCAGGCTGAGTAGCTCGAATTTTCCAAAAGCAAGAAACTTTTAGTTTTACTTCCTTCCGTGTGCTTGCCAGAATTCCTCGACGGCACGGCGCTTTTCTCTGGCAAGGCGGTCGCTCAACCCAACCCAATAGGTCTGAGGGTTAACCAGGCGCCTCATTTCCGCCGGGATGTGCTTGATTTGCTCCTGGGCGAAAGCTCGAATTTCTGGGACAGGTTTTGGGGGGACGAGTCTCTTTCCTTGGCGCATGACAGGTTGGAGGAGAGGATGCCTCTCACAGTGGCTGGAGAATCTAAGTATTTGTTCGAACACCATGCGGTCGTGTGAGACAACCTCGCCCATTTTCCAAGATTCATCATCATCTTGGAACATCACGTCCCCTGCGATGAAGCCGTTTTTGTCATAGAATCTAATTGGCATCTTAATTCCAGGGTCTGTCATTTTCTCGGGGTTATCCGTAATCTTAAACTTTGGTTCCCAACGGCCGTTTTCATAGATTGCCGCAAGTTTGTAGACTCCACCGAGAGCAGGTTCTGAGCCTCCAGTCATGAGCTTGGTGCCAACGCCCCAAGCGTTTACTTTTGCACCTTGGCGTTTGATATCAGCGATTAGCATTTCATCAAGCTCGCTTGATGCCACAATTAGAGCGTCCTCAAAGCCGGCTTCGGCAAGCATTTTGTAGGCTTCTTTGCTTAATTTTGCCAAATCACCCGAGTCTATACGAATTCCTGGCCTGCCAGTCCAGCCTTTAGCACGAAGCTCTTTGAAGACTTTAATTGCGTTGGGCACGCCACTTGATAGGGTGTCATATGTATCCACGAGCAGGATTAGATTCTTGGGAAATACCTCCGCATATGCACGGAAGGCGTCAATCTCCGATGGAAAAGACATTATCCAGCTGTGTGCTTGGGTCCCGACGGCTTGGACGCTAAAGCATTTTGCCGCTTGGGTGTTAGATGTGGAGTCGCAGCCGCCGATAATTGCAGCGCGAGTTCCGCTCATTCCGCCATCTGGTCCTTGCGCTCTACGAAGGCCGAACTCGAGGACGGGGTCGTTTTCTGCGGCGTATTTTACCCTTGCGGCTTTTGTTGCTATTAGGGTCTGATAGTTGAGCCGGCAGAGAAGTAGCGTTTCAATGAGTTGCGCCTGCGCAAGGGGGGCTTGTACTCTGACCACTGGTTCATGGGGGAAAATTGGCGTGCCTTCGGGCGGCGCCCACAGGTCACCCTCGAATTTAAAGTGTTTCATCGCCTCCAGAAAGTCTTTTTGGAAAAGGCCAAGGCTCCGTAGATAGTCTAAGTCATCGTCGGAAAAACGAAAATCGCTTAGGTCGTCAAGCAAGTCATCGAGTCCAGCGAAGATTGCGAATCCTGTGTCGTTTGGCAGTTTGCGGAAGAAATACTCAAAGACGGCGGGCTCATTTTGTTTGTGATGGTAGTAGTAGCCTGCCATCATTGTTAATTCGTAAAGGTCTGTGAATAAAGGTCCTAATGGCGACATGCCGCAATTTCTTGGGCGCATTTTCCTTGTCTCCGTTGAGTTTCTCCGATGCGATTCTACCCACAATTTTCGCCTGCCATCATTTTTGCATATATGCAATACGAACAATCGCTGAAGGGTAGGGCGGTAGATTTGGCGAACATTGAAATTAAACTAAAAAATAATTAGCTTGGCAATATTTGCATTGCCGAATTAGAAAAGAGTGATGGCATGGTTGAGGATTATAAATTGAGTAGGCGCGATTTTCTAAAAGGCTCAGCGGCTACTGGGGCCGCTTTGAGCTTGGGCGTTTATGGCGGTAATGCCGCACTTGCTGAACCTAAGGTAATTGGCGCGAACAACCGCATTCTGGTGGGAATTATCGGCTGTGGAAACAAGGGGACAAGTCATCTCAGGGGTCTAGTTCAGAAATCAAAAAACGAAGGGAAGGTTGCGGTTGTTGCGGTATGCGACATCTACGAGCGCCGAAAGCAGCGTGCAAAGGAAATCTCTGGTGCAGAAGTATATCACGACTATCGTAAGCTTCTTGAGAGAAAGGACATCGATGCCGTTGTTATTGCCACTCCGGATCATTGGCATGCGCCTATGGCGATTGATGCCATGCAAGCTGGAAAAGATGTGTACCTTGAGAAACCAATGACGTACACATGGGAGGAAGCAAAAAAGGTGGCGCAAGTTGCCAAAGAGACAAATCGCGTCCTTCAGGTGGGCGCACAATCCTGTTCTGATGATAGGTGGTGGCAGGCAAACAAGCTGATTAAAGAAGGAGCAATTGGCAAAGTGCTTTGGACTTCCGCGAGCTTCTGCCGAAACTCAGTTAAGGGTGAATGGAACTATCCAATTGACGAAGATGCTAGCCCGGACAACCTTGATTGGAACGCATGGCTTGGCCCTGCTCCAAAAAGGGAGTTCGACAAGGAGCGGTACTTCAGATGGAGAAAATATTGGGATTACTCAGGCGGGATTGCAACCGACCTTTTCTATCACACACTTTCGCATCTTCAAATTGCCCTTGGTCCTGAGTTCCCAAAGCGCGTCTCAGCTGGCGGTGGGATTTATGTCCAGCACGACCGCGATGTGCCTGATACGTTCCACATGATTATTGACTATCCGAGTGATCATTCCATCGTGCTTTGTTCCTCCATGGCGAATAGACAAGGCATAACCGAAATGATCAGGGGTCACGAAGCAACGATGTACTTTGAGGAGCCAGGAGTAGTTATTCGCCCGGAGAATGAATTCAAGGATTTGAAGCAAGAGATTAGGGTTGCTCTCAATGAGCGGCCCAGCCATATGGATAATTGGCTTGATTGCATCAGGACTAGGAACAAGCCTCATCTCGACGCCGATACCGCCTACAAAGTTATGGTAGCAATTGCTCTCGGGGTTGAGTCCTATCGCAAGGAGAAGGTCATGCGGTTTGATTCCGAAAAGGAAGAAGTAGTTTAGAAAATAGATGAACACGACGTTTGAAAAACTAAAAGCAGAAGGACAAGTCTTTGTTCGGTTGCGCCGTTGTGCGATGGGATGCCTGTTTGAGCTGGCACTTGCGGGACATGATGAAGATTATTTGACGGCTGCTGGGGCTGAAGCACTTGATCTTTTAGAGCCTTTGGAGCGCCAGCTGAGCGTCTTCATCCCCGATAGCGAGATTTGCTATATAAATGGCTGCGCTTGGAGGGAGCCAGTTAGAGTAGAGGCAAGGCTTTACAAACTGCTCAAACTTTCGGCTCATTTAAGTGAAGAAACGGACGGAGCTTTTGATATTACATCCGGCCCTTTGGTTAGGTTATGGGGATTTGCCGGTGGGGGTAGGCAATCGCATATTCCTTCGGACAAGGACATTCAGGACGCGCTGAAATGCGTGGGTTTTAGATATGTCCAATTTGACGATGAATGGTGTACTGTTCAGTTTCTAAGGGAGGGCATGGAGTTCAACTTAGGGGGAATAGGAAAAGGCTATGCTATTGACGAAATTGCCTCCTTTCTAATGGAGCGTGGGGTTACCAGCGGCTTGATACATGCTGGAACGAGCACCGTTTATGCGCTTGGGTGCCCGCCAGGCGAAGAAGGGTGGAAAATTGGCATCCGTTCAGGAAGTGATTCGAAAGAGATAGTGACAACCATCACTCTGAAAAATCAGGCACTCTCAACATCTGGCGGATATGAGCAATACATCGAGTTGGACGGTTTAAGATATAGTCATATAATAGACCCACGAACAGGTTTTCCTGCAGAGGGATTACTCAGCGCCAGCGCAATAACTAGCTCAGCGACCTTAGGCGATGCTCTCTCAACGGCCTTTTTTGTACTCGGTGTTGAGGGTACACGTGACTATTGCAAAAGGCATTCGGACGTAAGCGCAGTTTTGGCGCAGAAAGATGGAAGCTGTCTACAGATTACTCATTCATCTTAGGTGAATACTGTTGATTATTAATCTTTAAGTAAAGTACTCATCAGGAGGTAAAAATGACAGAGCAGGATTCATTAAGCAGAAGAGATTTCCTTAAGGGTTCGGCTGCTGCTGTTGCGGCAATGTCGGTAGGAGTCTTTGGAGCGGCCCAGACGAAGGCAAAGGCAAGCGATGTAGAACCCGTCATTTGCGGTTTCATCGGCACTGGCAGCCAGGGGCAGCTCGATTTAGGGCGGCTCATGCGCGTTAGCGGAGTGAAAGTCGCGGCGGTATGCGATATTTATCCGCCGCACCTGAAAAAGGGGATGGAGATAGCGCAGACGCTCAGGGGATATACAGATTATCGGTGGATGCTTGATCGAAAGGATATTCAGGCGATTTGCATTGCAACGCCCCTTTATCTTCATGCTCAGATGGCAATCGATGCAATGCAAGCCGGAAAGCATGTCTTCACAGAGAAAATGATGGCATATTCAATTGACCAGGCAAAGGCAATGGTAAAGACAGCACGCGAGACTGGCAAGATCTTGCAGGTCGGCCACCAGCGTAGGTATAGCCCGATGTATCATCACGCTTATGATTTGGTGAAGCAAGGCGTTTTGGGCAAGATAACACATGTACGCCTGATGTGGAACAGAAATGGGAGTTGGCGTCGTGCGGTTCCAGAACCTAAGTACGAAAGATTGCTAAACTGGCGTTTGTATCGCGAGTATTCGCAGGGCCTTATGGCCGAGTTGGGCAGTCATCTACTACATGTGACGAATTGGTTTCTCGAGGCGACGCCTCTTTCTGTGATGGGTATGGGAGGCATAGACTATTGGAAGGATGGCCGCGAAGTTTACGACAACGTAAACGTCATTTGGGAATACCCGGGCGGCGTCAAAGTATACTTCCAGTCTTTGACCACAAATCAATTTGACGGCTGCTACGAGCAGTTTATGGGCGACAAGGGCACCCTGGTATTGGGAAGCAAGGCACTGCTTTATCCCGAGCCTAAGGCAGAAAAGCTTGCGTGGAGCGATTTTGCACACAAGGAAAAAGTTGACGGCAAGGAAGCAATCCTTCTGGATGCCGGTGCTACGAAAAAATTAGACGAGCAGGCTGCTAAAAAGGGTGAGGAAATAAGCGGCCGAGAGGCGAATAAGGACGACTACCTTAGTGAGATGGAATCGTTCATTTCGTGCATACGCGAGGGCAAGCAACCAGCATGTAATGCCGAAGAAGGACTGTGCGCCACCGTCACATGCCTTCTTGCAAACGAAGCAATGGATAAAGGCAAGAAGCTGGTTTTCACGCCCGATATGTTCAAGGCATGATGTCAGATGAATCAGCATGCTGATTAATGGTTAATTGGCAAAAGGTAAGGTTGCCTTAAATTCAATAGGTTGATGCATATTTTAATCCAAAAAATCTTGGAGGTTGATTATGTCTAAAAAAATCACACGTAGGGAGTTCATCGGCAAAGCTGCTGCAGGTGCAACAGGGCTTGCGTTGGCAAGCACAGGATTGTTGTCTTCATCAAGAATTCTTGGGGCTAATGATCGCCTCTCAATTGGCATAATAGGCTATGGTCAGCGGTGTCGAAGTCTTGCAAACGATTTGTATAAAGTATCTAAGGAATGCAATGCGGAAATTACTGCAGTGTGCGATATTTGGACGCTCAACCTGGAGCGAGGGGCGGCAAAGGTAAAGGAATGGTGGGGCAATGAACCACGCAAGTTCCGCTATATTGAAGACATCCTGGCGCTTGATGATCTTGACGGCGTCATCATTGCGACCGCCGACTTCCAGCACGCAAAGATGCTGTTGCAAGCAATCAAAGCAGGCAAGGACGTCTATTGTGAAAAGCCTATGGCAAATGATATGAAAGACGCAAGGAATGTGCTTAAGGCATACCGAGAAAGCAAATGTGTTGTTCAAATTGGCACACAGCGTCGAAGCGAAGGCATCTATCCAGCTGCCGCTAGGTTTATTCAAGGAGGTGGCCTCGGCACACTCAGCAAGATTGATGTTTCGTGGAACTACTTTGGTCCGCGCTGGCGGCGAGACGATGTGAATGAGGTCAGGAAAGAGGATACCGACTGGAAACGATTCTTGATGGGAAAGAAATACCGCCCGTGGGATCCACACCAATATATGGAATGGCGCCTCTTTAGGGATTTCTCGAGCGGCATTCCCGACCAATGGTTGAGCCACATGATTGATGTTGTTCACTGGCTTACTGGGGAGAGCTATCCTACGAGTGTAGTTGCTCACGGCGGTGTCTATGTTTGGAAAGATGGTCGTGAGAATGCTGACACCTTCCACGCACTCCTAGAATATCCAAAGGGCTTCTTGGTGAGCTATTCCACAATGTTCGGGAATTCAAGCCCCGACACATTCAAATTCTACGGGACGAACGGTACACTTGACTGCAGGACTTGGACGGTTACTAGAGAAGGTGGCGGCGGCGACAAGAAATGGAAGGAAGAAATCAGACTTCAGAAGCAACCGGACGAAAATCATATGAAAAATTGGCTCGACTGCATGAGAAGTCGCAAGACACCAAACGCAAGCGTCGAGGCTGGTTATTCGCATTCTATAGCTTCCATTATGGCGGCTCGGGCGCTCTGGACGGGTCGTAAAGTCATTTATGACCCCGAAGAGATGGAAATTCACGTAGTGTAGAATCGAAGCCTTTAATTCCTCAGGGTTAAAAGGGACATGACATGAAGAAAGGTTTCTTGGTCCTAACTATTCTAGTGTTGCCATCTGTGTTGTTGGGGGCGGGCAGTGGTGGCAAGCTCATTAGCATTGATATTCCTTCCAGCCAGACCGGAGTAGCGATACCAGTAGCTCTGAACGTTAACATGGGTGACTGGAGATTAGAAGAATATCCTTCCGGTGGCGAAGTTCCATGCCAGCTAGACAGAGCAAACGGTGTTTTATACTTCGTCGTTGAAACGCCAAAATCAGACAAGGTAGTTAAAAAACGTTTCAAACTGATACGAGGCCGTTCCTCAACACGCGTTGGCTTCTCGCTAGAAAATGTAAAGCACAAACAGCTCGTGCTTAGGGAGAATAATAAACCGGTTCTCGCATTCAACTACGGTATGATTCTTGCCGAAGGAGTGCCAGAAGATCGGCGCAGGTCATGCTATATTCACCCAGTTTATGGTCCGAGTGGCGAGTTGCTTAGCGATGACTTCCCTAAAGACCATTATCATCACCGTGGCATTTTTTGGGCTTGGCCTATCGTAAAAATAGGAAATAAAACCTACAGTCTATGGTCAATAGTGGGTATTCGCCAGCGCTTTGAAAAGCTGCTTTCAGTCGACCTTGGGCCAGTCTATGGCAAGTTTAGTGTACGAGATGGATGGTATACCGACGATGGTACAAAGATTATGGATGAGGTTGTTACCGTTACCGCATATCGCACAACCACCGTAGGCAGAGTGGTTGACATAGAACTAAAGTGGACGCCGGTTTCCAAGCCAATAACATTAGATTCATCTGAAAGAGGATATGGTGGATTCAGCATGCGTTTTGCGCCGAGGAAAGATACGATTGTTTATACACCAAAAGGGCAAGAGAAAGGGGACGTTGACCGCGTACAGTTCGAATGGAGCGACCTATCTGCCAAATTTGGCGATGTGTCCGAGTTCTCCGGTGTTACAATTATCGATAATCAATCGAACCCAGTGTATCCAACGGCATGGAGCAATCGGTATTATGGATTCCTGAATCCCAGCTTTACCGGTTTGGGCCCAGTAACGATAGATTCTGGCAAAACGATTACGTACCGCTACCGCCTTTGGGTCCACAAAGGCAATGCTCTTTCAGGAAATGCAAAGGAAGCATATGAAGCCTATACAAAAGGAGTGAAAGTATACAGCGACTGCGAATAAGGAAGCGTTTTAGGCTGGGCAAAACGTAGAAGCAGTTGTGACTATAAAGCTCACGTCATTCTTTTTATGGGTGATTTGCTAGCCCTAGCTGTTATATTAAGGAGGATTTTATGAGCGATAGTAAAATTGGAAGGCGAGAATTCCTCGTAAAATCTGCGTCGGGAATTGCCGGGTTAGCATTGGGCACAATGCTTGCGGATTCGAGGGCAATAGGCGCAAATGACCGTCTTTCCATTGGTGTAATTGGAGCTGGTGGGAAGGGACGCGACAACATGGCACAGGCAATGCGATATTCGGATGAACTTAACCTTGAGATTACAGCAGTCTGTGATGTTTGGAAAGTAAACCTCGAATCTGCCGTGGCTGCAGTTGAAAAACAATACGGCAGAAAGCCCCGTGCATTTACTGCTTACGAAGATTTGCTAGCACTCAATGACGTTGACGCTGTCTTAATTGCAACACCCGACCATTTGCACTGCCGCATGTTAATTGACGCGATGAGAGCCGGAAAGGACGTTTTTGTTGAGAAGCCTATGGCTATGTTCCTTGACCAGGCTAATGAATCTCTTCGAGTGCAAAAAGAGACAGGCCGCGTTGTACAGGTGGGCACTCAGCGGCGGAGCGATGGGCGGCACGCTGCTGCAGCCAGGTTTATTCGTTCGGGCGCTCTTGGTACAATTAGCCGCGTGGAGGCGGCGTGGAACGACTGCGCGCCTCGGTGGCGAAAAGGTGATTTGTCAAATTGCAAGCCCGAAGACGTGGATTGGAAAAGGTTTCTCATGTGCGCCAAAACACGTCCTTTCAGTGCAAGTCGCTTCCGAGAATGGCAGCTTTACCGGGATTACACGTTGGGGCCAGTTGGCTTGCTAGGAAGTCACATGATTGACGTTGTCCATTGGTTTATGGATGACTACCTGCCTACGAGTTGCGTGTGCCATGGCGGAAACTATGTCTGGAAGGATGGCAGGGAGCATGAGGACACTATATATGCGTTGTTCGAGTACCCCAAGGGATTCATACTTCGATATTGCACAGGTCTTGGCAACACCTCGGGCAATGGTTGCTACTTCTATGGAACGAACGGTACATTTGACACGGCTACTTGGAAAGCCACCGGTGATGGTGGCAGCGGGAAAGACAAAATCAAAGAAGAGATAATAATTCAAACAAGTGGCGGAGTGAACCATGTGAAGAACTTCCTCGAGTGTATTAGAAGTCGGCAGACTCCCAATGCGAGTATATTTCATGGATACGCTCATTCGGTTTGTGCAATCATGGCTGCTCGGTCGCTCCGAACAGGCAAACGCGTAACCTTTAATCCAAAGGAGCAGAAAATCTATGAGACCTAGCATATTCTTGCTATTATTATTAGTTTCCACAATAGCATTTGAAATACCCGGATTTGGCAAGCAGACAATATCAGTCGTGGCAGAAGAGACGGATTACAACGAAGTGCCCGTCACTGCGCTTGTTCCAAATCCCGGCAAGACATCTGGAGTTATAGTACTAAAAACAAGTAAAGGGGAGCTTGTTCCTTGCCAGTCGGAAGTCGTTCCCGAGGGATTGCGAATTACTTGGATTGTCCGCAACCTCAAGAAAGGCGAGAGGCGAACCTATACAGTGGTCCAAGTCGATGATAGGTTTGCAGTACCAGGGAAGCTTGTGCGCCTAAGGGATACCGAAGGGTCCGTTGCAGTGTTGATAGGTGGTTCGCTCTTCACTAGCTATATATACACGGGTGCGCCCAAGCCATATTGCTACCCAATAATTGGTCCAAGCGGTGGGCGAGTTACCCGCAACTACCCGATGCAGGTTGTGCCTGGAGAGACGACAGATCATCCTCATCACCGCTCGTTTTGGTTTGCACATGGTGATGTGAACGGTGTTGACTTTTGGTCCGAAAAGCCTGAAGCTGGCAAGATTGTTCACCGAAAGTTCGAGGCGTTGGAAAGCGGCCCTGTCTTTGCAAAAATATGCTCCCTGAATGATTGGGTAGGTCCTGATGGAAAGAAAGTTTGTGAGGACAAGCGCGAGCTCAGATTTTACAATACCTCTAGCGGAAGGCTTATGGATTTTGAGATAACAATTCGCGCTACCGAAGGCCCTGTAAAGTTTGGGGATACAAAGGAAGGTACGATGGGCATTCGGGTTGCCTCCTCCATGGATGTTGATAAGGGGCAAGGTCACATTCTCAGTTCGCGTGGAGAAAAAGATGGTAGTGCCTGGGGCAAGCAGGCGGAGTGGTGTGATTATTACGGTCCGGTCAATGCAAAAACTGTTGGGATAGCGGTTTTTGACCATTCATCCAGCTTCCGACATCCAACCTATTGGCATGTTAGAACCTATGGCCTGTTCGCCGCCAATCCCTTTGGCTTACACGATTTTAAAAATGACAAAAAGCTAGATGGCAGCCATACTATCCCAGCGGGTGGTGAAATTACATTTCGATACCGCATTTTTATTCACAAAGGCGATCCTGACTCCGCTGGCGTTGCCGCCGCATACTCCGCATATGCTAATCCACCCAAAATAGAGGTCGGAGAATGACCGCAAATAAAGACGGGAATACTGTCGAGACTCTATCAAAGCCATTTGTAAGACCGACGCCATCAAAAGATTCGCGGTACGAGCGGTGGCGTTATACAACGTTCGCGGTTACCTGGATTACATACGCAGGCTTTTACCTAACTCGGCAGTCGTTTTCTGCCGCCAAAGCTGGAATAATAGAAGATCCACTTGTACATGTCAGCAAGAGCATGCTTGGCGTGGTTGATGCTGCGTATCTAATTGCTTATGCTATTGGTCAGTTTATTTGGGGAGTAGCTGGCGATAGGTTTGGTTGTCGTAAGGTTGTACTTACTGGTATCCTGCTTTCCATCGTGGCTGGGTTTGCGATGGGCGTGTCATCGGTTATCTTGCTTTTTGGAATATTTTCATTTGCGCAGGGGATAGCCCAAGCTTCGGGATGGGCGCCGCTAACGAAGAATATCGGATGCTGGTTCTCGCAGAAAGAGCGCGGTCGAATTTATGGTTGGTGGTGTTCGAATTACTCTATTGGTCCAATGATCGCCACACCTTTCGCAGGATATATGGCTGAACACTTCACAAATTGGCGTTACGCATTTTTTATTCCGGCGGCGACTTTCCTTCTTATATGGTTTTTGGCTTTGGCTTTCCAAAGAAACAAGCCAGAGGATGTTGGCTTAGTGGGAATTGAAGAGTATCATTGCGAGTGCTCGACAGACTTGGTTGCGCCAAAAGAAAATTCCGAGGACAAGGAGAGCTCCTGGGAGGGTATATGCAAGGCTTTTAAGAACCTGATGGTTATTCGCCTTGCAGTTGTTTATTTTCTTTTGAAGCCGACACGCTATGCACTTATTCTTTGGGGACCTCTCATGGTAAAAGAGAAGCTCGGAAAGGGAATGGGCGAGTCGGCTTTGATAAGTGCTTTATTTACGGCAGCGGGTCCTCTAGGAGTGTTGTTCGCTGGCTATGCATCAGACAAGCTTTTCAACGCTAGGCGAGTACCAATTTGTGTAATAAGCCTCATTCTTCTTGCGATTATTACCTGTCTTTTTGATATTCTTACGCATAGTAGAAGTCCTTTTGTAATGGGGCTAATGCTTTTCGCAATCGGCTTTCTTTTGTTTGGCCCAGACTCCATTCTCGTGGCGACCGCCGCTGTGGATTTTGGAACCAAAAGAGGTGCTTCTACAGCCGTTGGCTTAATCAATGGTTTTGGGTCCGCCGGGGCCGTACTGGGCGGCTCGTTGCCTGGGTTAATTTCTGAAAAGTTTGGTTGGGGGGCATTGTTTTATAGCCTGGCAGCATGTTCTTTTGTTGCAGGCGCACTCTTGCTGCCCAAGTGGAATGCCGTTCCGGCCAAGGAAGAATAGTGTTTGAAATGAAAATGGATTCGCGAGAGCGCGTATTTCGCGCCTTGAATTTTGAGCAACCAGACAGGGTGCCGATTGACTTTTGGATGTCTAGCGGTTTCAAGAAAAAAATCCTCAGCTATCTTAGGATAGACGAAAAGTCATTTCTTGACGTATACGATATTGACTTGCGGTACATCGAAGGACCTAAATATATTGGCCCACCGCTTAGAACATTCTCCGATGGCACAGATGAAGATATCTGGGGTGTTCGGCGTTCAACAGTAACTGTACCAACGCCTGGTGGACAGGAAACATATAAGGAGGTTGCCTGGTCTCCTCTTGCCTTTGCTAATTCTGTCGAAGATGTTTATTCCTATGACCACTGGCCTTCGCCTGATTGGTTTGATTATAGCGAGATTGAAAAACAATGCGACGAGATTCGCAATGAAGGACGAGTGGTCGTATTTATGGGAGACCGCATGAATCGTTTGGCACAACTCAAGCCAGCGATGTACCTCCGAGGAGTCGAGGAAATTTTTGTCGACATGGGTGTTTCTCCCGAAATTGCTGAGGCAATCTTCGAAAGGATTTGCAATTTCTATTGCGAATATGCGGAAAGAATATTCGAAGCGGCAAAAGGCAAAATGGATATTCTTCTTATGGGTGATGACTTTGGCTCACAGAATGGACCGTTGGTTTCGCCGGAGATGTGGGCACAATTTCTTGGCAAGGGGTTTTCTAAATATATTTCGCTTGCAAAAGCATATGGTCTACGTGTAATTCATCATACTTGTGGCTCTGTTCGGCAAATAATACCTCTAATGATTGAGCGTGGCCTCGACGTACTTCAATCGCTCCAGCCGGAAGCGGCGGATATGGACCCAAGAACGCTGAAGTCTGAATTCGGGAACCAACTAGCATTCCACGGGGGGATTTCTGTTCAAAGAACACTCCCTTTTGGTGCGCCTAGGGATGTAAGGAGCGAAGTCAGAGACAGAATCGAGGCACTTGCGCCTGGCGGAGGTTATATTCTTTGTACGGCGCACAATATCCAAGCAGATACGCCAGTGGAGAATGTCGTTGCACTTCTCCATGCATACATGGAGTATGGACGATACTGAAGCAAGAAGGGATTTACCAGGAAATCAAAGTTCAGGAGGGGGTAAGTGGAAAACTTTACCATATTCGACCTCATAGTAGTGCTTGCTTATCTTATTGGCATAGGCGGCATTGGAATTTACCAAGCTGTAAAGATAAAAAGTTCAGGCGACTACTTTGCCGGAGGCAGGAAGTTCAGCAAATGGCTGATGATGATGCATGCTCTTGGAACTGGGACGCACGCAGATGACCCAGTTGTTGTCACCGGTGCGGCATACAAGCACGGTCTCTCAGGAATTTGGTATACTTTCGTTTATTTATTTGTTACGCCCTTTTATTGGATTATTGCGCCGTTTTTTAGGCGTTCGCGGTTTATAACTACTGCAGACTTTTTTAAGGTGCGTTTTGGAAGAAAAATGGCGCTCTTATATTCGGTAATGGGCGTAATTACCTTTGCGCTTTACACGGGGATGATGCTTAAGGCAACTGGTACCCTTGCCCATGCTGTCACCCAAGGCGCCGTGCCAGAGTGGGTTGCAATTGCCGCAATGACGGCGGTATTCGTTTCGTACGGGCTCGCAGGTGGTTTAGTAGCAACGGTTGTGACGGAGTCAATCCAAGGACTGCTGATTGTCGTAATGTCTTTGCTTCTCGTTCCATTTGGTTTGATTAAAGTTGGAGGATTTTCACGCCTTCATGAGCTCCTTAGTGCAGATAAGTTCAGTCTTCATGCGCCAACCGAACTTACAATACCTTGGATTATTACGGGCTCGATTATGATGTTAATTGGCATTGTTTCTCAGCCTCATATTATGGAGGTTTGCTCGACAGGTAAGACGGAATTTGAGGGGCGAGTAGGATTCACATATGGCAACTTCGTGAAGCGGTTTTGCGCTATAGGGTGGGCGCTTACAGGCGTCATAGTGCTTGGCTTGGTGACAATGCCGCATGGCATACCGCCACTTGGGGCAGAAAGAGAGGCGGCCTTTGGAACAGCGATTCGGGTGCTCCTGCCTGCAGGATTTACAGGGTTGATGTTTGCTGCAATTCTTGCAGCACAGATGTCTACATTGAGTGCGTTTATGGTGGCGTCATCGGCGTTGCTGGCGCGGAACATCTACAAAGAGCACATCAATCCAAATGTCGACGACCGGCAGCTTCTGTGTTTGGCGCGTTGGATAGGTTTGATAGTTGTTGCAATCGGCGTCATTTTTGCGCTTTGCGTATCAGGCGTGGCGCAGGCTTTAGTAATAAACTGGGCTGTGTCAACGCTTACTGGCATCTTTATGTGGTTTGGGGTATTATGGCGCAGAACTAATGCTACTGGCACATGGGTTTCTTTTGCCGTCATGGCTGTGATTTGGTTGGTTCTTGGTCCAGCTGGCGGCGTGATTAAAAACTTTTGGCCTGCTGCACCTGCGGTTGTAGGCATTTACGCAGATAAGAGTATGCTCCAAAACTTGGGATTATCTTTTCTGCCTGCAGGTATAGTAGCATTAATTATTGGAAGTATTGTTGCTGACAGAACAAGAAGCAGATTGCCCGCGCTCATTTGGCTTGGCATAATTGCAGTTTTCTGGGCAATCGTCTTCCCTCTAAAGCTTAGTTTTGGAACGTTTATGGATTTCAATAAGGTTGCTCTCATGATGACCAATTGTTTGTGTGCCGCAGTACTTGCTTTGTTGGTTGGAATAGTTTTCCCTAGCCACCAAGATAAACGAAAGCTGGAAGAATTCTATCTTCTGCTTAAAACGCCGGTTGGACGAGAAGAAGAATTGCGAAAAGCAGGCGTTGAGGTCGTATACGCAGGACACAGCGAAGGGCATCCGTGGGAGCTCAAGCATCCGCGATTGGTAAACATTGGTGGGTTCTTTGTGGCGCTTGCATTTTCACTTATTGTTTTAGGTATTCTGTGGGGGATTTCACGGATAGGCGCGTAAATTTTGGGGGCTTGATGTCGAGAATTGGCATAGCAACGTGGAACTTTGGCGAGGGACCGCTTTGCGAAAGGGTGCGAACTTTCGCAGAAATGGGCTATAACGCAGTAAGCATAAACAATAGGGCCCTCGATTTTCTTACTGAGGAAGAAGAAGGAGAGATAAGCAAAATCGCCGATGAGCATGACCTTTTGTTAACGTTTCACGGCAGTTTGGTGCCCAAGGTTGCCAATGAATCCACGATTGTTGCCCATGCCGAAAGAATGGTGAAATGGCAAAAGCGCACCGGGCGAATCAAATGCGCATCGTATGATACTCCACATGTAGCAATTGCTGAGGGAATTTACCGTGCAGATCCACAGCCCATACTAGGCATCCTAGACATGGTTCTCTCAATCTTTTCGGGAACTGGAGTGCGTGTACTATTAGAAGACTGCCCGATTTTTCCTTGGCAAGCAGAGCGCATGAAAGAATTAGCTGAAAAACATGTTCACCTAGCCATCCTGATGGATCTTGGCCATATGAATCTTCGCCTGCGGGAGCCGAGACATAACCCACAACCACTCAAAGCAGGGGCGGTCGAGGAATATCTCAAAGGTATCCCGTATGAAATAGCGGAGTTGCACGTTCACAGCAACGATGGAACAAAAGATCAACATGCTCCGCCTTATGCGCCCAATGCCGACCTTGCAACTGCTGCAAAAGTTCTGCGAGAAACAGGCTTCAAAGGCATTTCCACCATTGAGCTAGTGCCAGCTTGGTGCGGAATGCAGCCTGAGGAGATTATTCCCGCCTGCAGAAAGTCATTAGATTATTGGGCAAATCTCCTTGCTTAGGCAAAGTAGCTTTAACAATTGCACAGTGGCAATGATTGGCATTAACGAATGCTTTCAACGCTTGCCAACATTGCTAGTACCTCTCTGTAGCTTGCATTCTCGGCTATGGATGGGTATAATTGTGCGAGCGGGTGCACAATGGCCTGCTAGAAGGAGCTAAACACATGATGACTTCAGCAGCAACGATGGTAATCATCGCAATATTGGGCGTAGCCGGCCTAATAATTCTTTGGCTGGTATACCTATACAACCGATTAGTTGTTTTGCGAAATAGGATTAATAATGCCTGGTCGCAAATTGACGTCCAGCTTCGTCGGAGATACGATCTAATCCCAAATCTCGTCGAGACTGTGAAGGGCTATGCAGCGCATGAGAAGGAGGTTTTCACAAAAGTAACCGAAGCTCGGGCCGCAATGGCTTCAGCACAGACTATCGCAGAACAGGGGCAGGCGCAAAATATGATTACTCAGGCTCTCAAATCCCTTTTTGCAGTTGCTGAGGCGTATCCAGATCTTAAAGCGAACCAAAATTTCATGATGCTGCAAGAGGAATTGTCTGGGACAGAGAGCAAGATTGCATATGCCCGTCAATTCTATAACGATACTGTGATGGCTTACAACACGCTTATCCAGTCGTTTCCGGCCAATCTTTTTGCAAAGGCATTTGGTTTCACCGAAAGAGAATACTTCCCCATGGAAGAGGCCGCACGTGAACCCGTTCAAGTCAAGTTTTGATAGAAGGCGAGGAGTATTGCTTAAATAAAGGCTTTCCCATTACTAATTATTGCCCCATGTATGAGCAAGTCGCTTCAAATATACGCAGGTCATACTTACTAATATTCGCCTTCATCTTATTGATTGGCGGGCTAGGGTACTTGTTTTCAGAATCCACCGGCTATCCTGAGATTCTCCCACTTGCGCTTGTTCTAGCCATCGTGAGCAGCGTAGGTAGTTACTACTATAGTGACAAAATTGTGCTTGCGATGTCCAATGCGCGGCCAGCGACAAAAGAGGAACATGCCTTTCTAATTAACTCAGTTGAGGGGCTTGCAATTGCAGCTGGAATTCCTGTCCCAAAGATATATGTCATTGATGACACCGCACCGAACGCATTTGCAACCGGCAGAGACCCTGAACACGCAGTAATTTGCGTGACAACGGGTTTGATGCAAAAACTGAGCCGTATTGAACTAGAGGGAGTTATTAGCCACGAGATGGCACATATAAAGGGATTCGATATTCGCCTAATGGCGCTGGTTGCAGTTCTTGCAGGCACTGTTGTCTTAATATCCGATTGGTTGCTTCGGAGCATGCGGTTCGGCTTAATTCGCCGCAATAGAAACCGTGGATTGGGTGGGAATCCTTTTATGTTGGTAATTGCACTAATTGCCGCTTTACTTGCACCTTTAATCGCTCTTTTGATGCAGCTTGCTATTTCGAGGAAGCGGGAGTTTCTTGCCGATGCTCAGGGTGCATTGCTTACTCGATATCCAGAAGGTCTGGCAAGCGCTCTTGAGAAAATCGCATCAGACACAGAACCACTCGAGGTAGCAAATAAAGCAACCGCCCATATGTATATCTACAATCCTCTGCGCTACTATGGAGGATGGCTAAACAATCTTTTTAGCACACATCCACCAATTGAAGAACGCATTCGCCGCTTGAGAAACATGTAATCTTGACGTTTAATTTTCGAACGTTGAGTGCCAAGTATTAAGCGCCCAAATGTATGAAAGGACAGCAGCAACAAAAAACATCGGGCTCGAGCATGACCAGCGAGAGGTCAGGAGAAGTTTTTGCCTTCTCTCGATGGATGCCATTTTCTATTTTTGTGGTCTTGCTTTAATTGATTCTCAAACCGTTCTTCCCACTTTCTTGGCGACACTTACGAAATCTCCTATGCTGATTGGCGCATTGATGGCTATTCGCCCTGCAGGTGTTTTCATCCCCCAGCTCTGGAGTGCTCACTATCTTCGGAAGCGGACGCGCCATAAAGGCTTCCTTATTAAGGTTGCCTCAATTTCGAGAATTGCCGTAACTTTCTTGGCAATAATTCTTTTCTTTGCAAACAGCGGAGATAAAGTACTCATGCTTTGGGCTTTTGTTGCAATGTATACAGCGTTTTGGTTTTCAGAGGGTGGAGTGGGGGTTTCTTGGACCGACCTAGTTGCTAAGACGATTCCCGAGCGGTTGCGCGGGCGATTGTTTGGATTGATGCAGGTAGTTGGAGGCATATTAGGAGTACTGGCTGGTGTTTTCGTGAGCCGAATGCTTTCGGAAAAAGGGCCAGATTATCCAACAAATTTTGCAGTCCTAATGGCTGTATCGGCGTTTTTCTTCTGGATGAGTTTAGCTAGTCTTTCTGCTGTTCGTGAGCCAGAAGGGCCCGCCGATGATTGTGACGGCGGCTTTCTTGAGTATATCGGCAAGCTGGGCAATACCCTCAAAGAACATAGCCAGCTTAAGCGGCTGATTGCAGTGCAAATGCTAGCAGGACTAAGTGGACTTTCGCTTCCATTCTATATCCTATATGCGAAAGAAACATCTAAAGTCACTGGGGAAATGGTTGGTATTTTTCTTCTTGTTCAAACGATAGGAAGTATTCTCGCTGCACTGGTAACAGGCTATCTCAGCGACCACAGAGGGCCAAAGACCGCAATAATATTGACCCTTGTACTCGGTATTTCAGCGCCTGCCACGGCTCTTGTGGTTGGTGGTGCACAGGCATGGGCGTTTGGATTCGTCTTCCTAGCGGTTGGTGGACTCTTGGGAAGCTCGTGGATTGGCATAACGAACTTCCTTCTCGAGATTTCCGAGCCAGAGGAGCGGCGAGGGTTAATTGGGTTGATGAACACTGCGAATACACCGGCAATGCTGTATCCCCTTCTTGGCGGCCTAATAGCGCAAGAATTATCATACCGTGCCGCGTTTGTTCTGACAGCGCTGGCTACATTAATTGCCCTCCTTCTTTCATTAGGATTAAAAAAGCAAGAAAAATGATAGCTCTACTAAAATTCAGCATCCAGCGCCAATTTGGTATTAGAATGCCGTGGAGTCCTAGTTCGAATTTTAAGCCTAAACTTCTAAAATTCTTTGTTTTTGGAAAAATTAGTAAGGCATGTTGGGAAATAAAGTACGATTAAAACTTGAGATGCAAGTTCGCATCTGTGTTTATCCCTTAGGTTGACTTTCCGACAGACCACTTCTTTTTAGTATAGTTGTTTTCAATTACTGGCTACTAATACAATGCGATTGCGGAAGCAGGCTTTTTATGTTATACTATGCGGGTATACTAGGTTTGCATTCGACAGGTTGCCGGAGGGGCAATTGTGCGGCATGGTTTGGTAGTTGGAATTGTTGGTCCCACGGCAACGGGGAAAACTGCCGTCGGGATTGAGCTTGCAAAGCGCTTGGATGGGGAGATAATCTCCGCTGATTCGATGGCAGTCTACAAGTTAATGAATATTGGGACTGCGAAGCCGACACCAGAGGAACTTGGCGGAGTTCGGATTCACCTAGTTGACGTTGTTTGGCCAGATGAAGAATTCAGCGTTGCGGAGTTCAAGCGGTTGGCAGAAGAAGCAATTGCAGATATTCTGTCACGAGGAAGAATGCCTTTGGTTGTTGGCGGCACTGGGCTTTACATAAAAGCGCTCACAGGCGGTTTAAGCATTCCAAGTATAGGACCCAACCGGATGCTTCGAGAGCAGTTAAAAGCTGAGGCGGAACAGTATGGAAATGAATATTTACTTGAACGTCTTCGAGCAATTGATCCGATTACAGCGAGCCGACTGCATCCAAATGACCTTAAAAGGATAATTCGGGCACTTGAAGTTTATGTAATTTCTGGAATGCCAATATCGCATTTTCATGGAGTTGGTGGTGAGTACAAAGCGCTTTATGATTTTAAGCTGTTCGGCCTTACCATGAGCAGGCCTACCCTCTATGCTCGTATTGAGGAAAGAGTTGAAGAACAAATCAGGGCTGGACTTATAGAGGAAGTTCGATCACTTTTGGAGAAGAATTATAGTCCTGATCTACCTTCGATGAAAGGTTTGGGGTATAAGCAAATTGCAGGATATTTGCGTGGCGCATATGATTTAGAAACCGCTATTAAGCTGCTCAAGCGAGATACTAGGCGATTTGCAAAAAGGCAATTTACCTGGTTTCGTGCGGATAAAAGCATACATTGGATAGATGTTGAAGGACTCAGTCCGTCGCAAGTTGCCGAGAAGGTTATCGGCCTGCTAAAGGTAAAAGTCTAGTCTACGTATAATGCTAGGGGGAGCCCATTTAGGTACGGAGGATAAACGTGATGAACAAGGGACCGGTAAACCTGCAGGATTTGTTTCTCAACCAGGTGCGCAAAGAAAACGTTCCAGTGACCATCTATTTGATTGGTGGCGTGCAACTCAAGGGAGTTGTGCGCGGCTTTGATGCCTTTACTGTGATGCTGGACAGTCCTGGCAAACCCACACAGCTTGTGTATAAACATGCAATTGCTTCGGTAGTACCTTCAAGGCAGGTAACCATACAACAAGAGTCCCAAAAGGAAACGTCTGAAGAGCAGGATGCAGAAGCTTGAGTTTGTAAAAATGCACGGAATCGGCAATGACTTTGTTCTTGCCGATTTCGTTACAAATGGCATACCCGATATTGACTTAAAAGACCTTGCCATTCGTATTTGCGATAGGAACTTTGGCGTAGGTGCGGATGGGCTTTTACTTGTCCTGCCTTCGGAGATTGCCGACTATCGAATGCATCTCATTAATCGCGATGGAAGCGAGGCTGAGATGTGTGGCAATGGAATCCGTGTTTTCGCAAAGTATCTTTATGACCGCGGTATGGTAGGCGAAACGGCGAAGATAGAGACCCTTGCGGGTATTAAAACAATCCAGCTTGAAGTGAAAAATGGAAAAGCAATTGGAGCAACAGTTGGAATGGGCAAGCCACGTCTTCGGGCAGAGGATATTCCTGTCATCGGCTATGAAGGTGAAGTTGTCAATCGGCAGCTTGATGTCGAAGGCGAAAGTTTGCAAATTACATGTGTCTCGATGGGCAACCCACACTGCGTTATCTTTGTGCAATCAACAGACAGGGTTCCTGTTGAAACACTTGGTCCTAAAATTGAGAAGCACCCCGTGTTCCCGCAGGGTACTAACGTCGAGTTTGTGGAAGTAATAGCTCCGACAGAACTAAAAATGCGTGTCTGGGAGCGCGGCGCGGGTATGACAATGGCATGTGGAACCGGTGCTTGTTCTTCAGTTGTGGCGGGAGTGCTAAACGGATTATGTGAACGGCAGGCTACAGTCCATTTGCCTGGCGGGAACTTATTCATTGATTGGCAGGAAAATGACGAAATATTTATGACAGGCCCTGCCGAGGAAGTTTTTGTGGGCAAATATATGTATTAAATTGGCATTGGAAAGTGGGACAAAAAGAGCAATGGTAGAGTTCGCAAAGAGACTTCAAAGCATACCACCCTATCTATTTGGAGAGGTTGCGAAATTGAAGGCGCAGGCTCTCGAAAAATGGGGGGATATTATAGATTTTGGGATAGGAGACCCTGATCAGCCAACTCCGAGTCCTATTATTGAAGAATTAGCCAAAGCTGCTATGGACCCTACTACCCATAGATACGATGAAACAGACTATGGATTACCCGAGTTTATCAATGCGGTGGCAGGGTGGTATGGACGAAGGTTTGGCGTGGGTCTCGAATCAGATAAGGGCGAAGTACTATTACTTATTGGGTCAAAGGAAGGACTAGCTCACCTGGCATGGGCATTTATTGACCCAGGTGATATAGGATTAGTTCCTGACCCTGGATATACGGTGTACAAGATCAATATTGCTCTTGCCGGTGGGGTGCCTTACACAATGCCGCTTCTGGCTGAGAATGGCTTTCTGCCTGATTTTTCTGCTATACCATCGGACATTGCGCGGAAGGCAAAACTGCTTTATATCAACTATCCAAATAACCCAACAAGCGCAACTGCTACCCTTGAATTTTTCGCCGATGTAGTAGCTTTTGCGAAAAGTTATGATATTATTGTTTGTCATGATGCCGCATATTCAGAAGTCACTTACGATGGTTATCGCGCACCAAGTTTCTTGCAAGCGCCTGGTGCAAAGAATGTAGGAATTGAAATACATTCGCTTTCGAAGACCTACAACATGACGGGTTGGAGAATCGGTTGGGCAGTTGGCAATCCCGATATAATAAAGGGCCTAAGTAAGCTTAAATCATACGTTGATTCGAAACAATTTGAGGCGATTGACCGTGCCGCAGCATATGCACTTAATCATTTGAATGGTGTTCCTGATACTTTGGTTTTGTATAAAAAGCGGCGGGATATTCTTATAGATGGATTAAATAGTCTCGGTTGGAGCTTGCCAAAGACAAAGGCAACGTTATATGTTTGGGTGCCAGTGCCGCCAGGTTATACGTCTGTTGAATTTAGGAACACACTAATTGAGAAAGCTGGTGTTCTCGTAGTACCTGGTATTGGTTATGGCGAATACGGCGAGGGCTTTGTGAGATTTTCCCTTACTGTGAGCGGTGATTCCGATGGCGAACTTGTCGCCGAAGCCATAGAAAGAATTAGGAAGAATATAACGATACGCTGGTAGGATCTGTTTGCATATGCGAATAGTAGGCGTACTTGGGAGTAAATTAGTCTTATAGGCGAAAAACATCCGGTATGGCAATATTTGTGGCCAGTAAGGTGAAATGGATTCGGCTTGCAGAATGAATTGGGAGTTTTCTGCAAGCCGAATGTTCTTAGGGGTGGTTGATCAATTAATCAATTTTTATGGTTGATGGATCTGCCTTTTCAAGTTCAAAAGCTGAGTGCAGCACTTGTACAGCTTTCTGCACGTCAGCCTTGGGAATTAAACAAGTGATGCGTATTTCGCTTGTTGTAATTGAAACTATGTTTATCCCCTCCGCTGCCAGTGCGCCAAACATTTTATCGGCATAGCCAGGATGGCTTCGTATCCCTGTGCCGACAATCGAAACCTTGGCTAAATCGGAGGAGCTTATCATTTCTTTTGCGCCAACTTTTTTGATTACAGGTTCGAGCACCTTCTCAGCTTTTGCTAGGTCTGCAAGATTAACGGTAAAGGATAAGTCGGTTACTCCATGACTGCTGACGTTTTGGACAATCACGTCCACGTTGATATTTGCCTCAGCGAGGGCGTGGAAAATCTGGTATGCAATCCCAGGGCGATCGGGCACCGAGCAAACAGTAATCCTTGCAACATCGGTGTCGTGTGCGATCCCTCGGACGGGATTTCTTAATTCCATGCTCTCATCCTCCTTAGTAATTAATGTTCCTACTATGTCCTTAGCACTGTGGGCTACGTAAACGTCTATTCCGTAAAGTTCGGCTAACTCAACCGCCCTTGAATGCATGACACGAGCTCCTTGTCCCGCCATTTCCAGCATTTCTTCATAGGATATTCGGTCAAGTTTTCTTGCTTGTGGTACAAGCCTTGGGTCAGCGGTGAAGACTCCGTCTACGTCGGTATAGACCTCGCATTTATCTGCATTTAAGGCCGCAGCTAGGGCCACTGCCGTGGTGTCCGAGCCACCTCGACCAAGTGTAGTAATATCAGCCCAAGTTGCGTTATCTGTGATACCTTGGAATCCTGCGACGACAACAACCTTTCCCGACTCGAGTTCTTGACGGACACGGCTAGGATCAACACTTGCGATTCGAGCTTTCCCTGGCACCTTCTCTGTTATGATGCCTGCTTGGCCTCCTGTGAGAGAAACTGCAGGGACGCCGACCTCGTGAAGTGCCATCGTCAAAAGTGCACTGCTAGCTTGTTCACCGGTTGACAAAAGCTTGTCAAGCTCGCGTTCATCAGGGTGTTGGGTGATGGCTTTTGCCATTGCAATAAGGTCATCTGTAGTGTCACCCATTGCGGACACAACCACCACAACTTTATTTGATTCGTTGGCAACTTTTTTTATTCGATCGGCTACTAAGCAAATCTTTTCTGTTGTAGCTACCGAACTTCCTCCATATTTCTGAACAACAATCACTTCGTCAAACCCCTTCCCGGCCCCTGAGTATGAAAACCAAATGATAATACTGATAAAAGGTTAAACGCCTTTATGCAATTTCCTGCATTATAGCGCCCCAAATTTTGCCATCAGGCATCTTCAACTTACTTCAAAGTATACAAAATATATTAATGATTTTGCAATATAAGATGGGAGTATTTTTAAGTTGGCGGTTAGAGTGCTTTGCTGTTGGGGCAACAAGGTAATTGAAGCAGAAAGATATTGTGAGTCGACTATTTGGTTAAAAGCTGGGTGGTCTTACCACCCAGCTTTTGATGTGATGTTACGCGGCTTTTGCCTCTTCCTCTGCAGGCCGGCGTGCGCGTCTTGGTACAACTTTTATTTCATTGTGAACATCTACGACGCCTGGTATCCACCAAGCATCATCTCCTGCAGCATGTTTGATTCGCTTGCTTGGAACCTCACCGCGGAGGTAAACAGTTCCCGCCTCTACGGTGACGTCAATATTGGCATCAAACGGGATAAGCGGGTCTGCGTCAATTGCATCATAGATCATCTCTTCAATCTCGGAGTCTGTGGGCAGTCCACCATAGTAGGCAGGCGTATAAGGTGGAGCATACCCCCATGAAGGAGCTGCCCAAGGAGAATGTCTCCAAGCAGGGCTTTGCATTGGTGTCGTCCATCCTTGAGCCCACCATCCAGGGCCAGCTCCCCATGCTGGTGCCGACCACATTGGAGCACCTTGCCATCCGGTTTGTGGATTCCCACAACAAGGACATATTGCGAAACCGTTTGCCAATACTAACACCTCCTTTTGTAGCATTGATGCAATATTTTTATTTTCCTAATCGATGGGGTTTGAAACCAAAATTGGTGAATTTAATGTGGTTAGACAATTTAGTCGCTTTGTCTTGTTTGAAGCTCACTGTGAACGTCCACCACGCCAGGTGTACTCAGCGCGTAATTTTTTGCCACTAAAAGTTCTTTTTCTGAGTTCACAATGCCGGAAAGCGTGACTACGCCATTTTTTACTTCAACTATGATTTCACGAGGGTCAAGTTGAGGGCTCGATTCAAACGCTTGAATTATATCTCCTCTTATTTCTTCGTCAGAACGCTCGATTCCAGCCTTGGGGCCATATTGGGTAAATAATGGTTGATGTATGTCATAAAGTTTATTAATCTGGTTTTTATTCATAAGAATATTCTTCCTCGGCTTTTTTGATTATCAAATGATTTTCAACTTGCTGAACGCCTGGAACTGCTGAGGCAATTTCTTTTGCCAAGTCTCGTTGCTTTTCATTTGTCACTTCGCCATAAATGCGTACTACCCCATCGTGAGACTGTACGTCTAGGTTTAGAACTGTTAGCCGTGGGTCGTCGGAAATTGTCTCTGCAACGTCATTGGCTATCGTAACATCATCAATTGGTTTACCTGGTGCTATATGGATATCGGAGATAACCTCCCTGACTCCTCTCACAGATTCGGCTATTTCAATGGCATGTTTTTTAACAGCTAGGCTTGGAACCTTGCCCATTAACACGACAGTTCCATGATAGGATCTTGCACCAACAGATATTAGGTCCGGTTCGCTAGCAAACTTTTCGCTTAATTCTTTTTCAATCTCAATGTCGGGATGTTCGCCGTCGCTGCTAACAGTGATGTCATTTTCTACGGCCTTGACTCCTTTGATACTTTGGGCAATCTCTCCAGCAATTTCTTTTTCCTCGAGGGTGTCTACCACGCCTGACAATATTACTTTCCCATCGTGGGTCTCTACTATAATGTTAGTTTCTTTAACATATGGTGATGCGCCAAAGGCGGCTATTATTTCTCCGGTAATTTCATCATCGCTACGAGCCTTCACCTTGTCCTCCTTCTTTAGTAGTCAGCAATTGAAATGGGAAGGGCAGAACTTGCTGCTCTGCCCATGTTTTCATCATCTTATTGAGCACATAGCCTTCTTTACGGAAGCTTATTGCTCTTTTGTTTTTGGGAATCAAGTGCAATTTTGAATACTTCATCAATGCTCTCAACGAACTCAAAATTCATTTCTTTACGCACGTCCTCGGGGATGTTTTCCTCGACGTCTTTTCGGTTGTCTGCTGGCAGTATCACTGTTTTAATTCCCGCACGGCGTGCTGCTAAAACCTTTTCCTTAATTCCTCCAACGGGCAACACTCTGCCAGTAAGCGTAATCTCGCCCGTCATCGCTACGTCAGGCTTGACAATCCTACCCGTGAGGAGAGATGCCAGCGCAGTTGCTATGGTTATGCCTGCTGATGGACCGTCTTTTGGTATTGCTCCCGCCGGAACGTGCAAGTGAATGTCGCTTTTTGCAAAGAACTCTGGGTCAATATTTAGTTCAGACGCATGAGAGCGAATATAGGAAAGAGCGGCCTGAGCCGATTCCTTCATTACGTCGCCTAACATGCCTGTCATTGTAAGTTCCCTTTGGCCCGGCATTTTGGCAGCCTCAACAAACATTACCTCACCGCCAATCGGCGTCCATGCGAGTGCCGTAGCCACCCCAGGTACCCGCACTCTTTGCAAGACTTCTTCATGTTGGAACCTAGGTGCACCCAGATACTCTACTAGCTTGTCAGGATCAAGGTGGACACTTTCGGTTCTGCCTTCGGCGAATTGTCTAGTTACCTTGCGACATACTGCGGCAATCTCACGTTCGAGATTTCTGACACCAGCCTCGCGCGTATATCCTCTAATTAGAGTATAGATGGCATCATCAGTCCAAATGAGGTTTTCTTCTTTCAAGCCATGCTCTGCCAGTTGTTTTGGAATAAGATGATGCTTGGCAATCATCAACTTTTCTTCTTCGGTATAGCCAGCAATTTCAAGAACCTCCATGCGGTCTTTTAGCGGCGGCAGGATTGGGTCTAGCATATTTGCAGTTGTAATGAACAGCGTACGAGACAAGTCAAATGGAACCTCGATATAGTGGTCACGAAATTCCCTATTCTGTTCTGGGTCAAGCGCCTCAAGGAGAGCTGCAGAGGGGTCACCTCTAAAGTCTGCTCCGACTTTGTCAATTTCATCCATCATAAAGACAGGATTGTTCGATCCTGCGCGCCGGATGCCTTGAATAATTTGTCCTGGCAATGCTCCAATGTATGTTCGGCGGTGTCCGCGTATTTCGGCTTCATCGCGAATGCCGCCCAGCGACATGCGCACGAACTTTCTGCCCAAAGCGCGCGCAATTGACATCCCAAGCGATGTTTTTCCCACACCAGGTGGTCCGACAAAGCATAGAATCGGTTGCCGAACCTCGCCGGACGCCTTGAATTTTCTCACCGAAAGGTATTCGAGAATCCGTTCTTTGATCTTATCGAGGCCATAGTGGTCCTCATCGAGTATCTTTTTAACATGTAGGATGTCTAGATTATCTTCTGTGCTTATGCTCCAAGGCAATGAAATGAGCCAATCTAAATAAGTGCGAGACATTGAATACTCAGGAGCGCCGGGCGGCATTCTTTGAAGACGGTCAAGCTCTCGATTAGCTGCCTTCTCAGCTTCGGGAGGCATTTTTGCCTTTGCTATTTTTTCCTTAAGCTCGTTAATCTCCATTGTGCGCTCGTCTATTTCGCCAAGCTCCTTTTGTATCGCCTTTAGTTGCTCGCGCAAATAGTACTCGCGCTGGGTTTTTGTCATTTCGCTTTGGATTTGCGATTGGATGCGACTACCTATTTCAAGAACTTCTACTTCGCGGGAAAGAATTGCCAAGAGTTTTGAAAGACGTTCGCGAACATCTACTGCCTCAAGGAGTTCTTGCTTTTGGGGAGTTGGGATGGGCAGATTATTGGCTATCGCGTCCGCCAAAAAACCTGGCTTCGTTACAGTATTGGGCAACGCTTGAAGTTCATCAGGAATATTCGGCGATAGAGCGACCACGCGCTGGAAAAGGTTGCCAACATTTCGCCGCAGTGCTTCAATCTCGATTGTTTCCTCAGATGTGTAATCGGTTTTCTCTGGCAGGACCTCAACCTTCGCGCGAAGATAAGGCTCAAGCTGAGTGACTTCTCGGATTCTTATTCGCTGGATGCCCTGCACGATTAAGCGTATGTTATCGGGCAGGCGCATCATTGTATGTATGACAACGGCTGTTCCAACTGGGTATATATCTTCCTGCTTTGGGTGCTCTATTTGGGGATCACGCAGTGTGGCTACAGCAATGATTCGCTCACCACTTGTTACAGCGTCGTCTATTAATTTTATAGAACTTTCTCTTCCCACTGAAAGCGGGCTAACGACGAGCGGGAAGAGGACAGTATCGCGCAGCGGTAGCAAACGAAGCTCCTCTGGAATCGGCATCTTCGTTCGGTCTTCTGCAGAGCTTACAACATTTTCCATTATTTCAGATGATACGTCTTCCATATGCAAATTGCTCCGTAGATTTAATGTCTTTGTAGAAAATGCTAATTGGACTTTTTCTCTTCCTCTGTGTGTCCTTCAATTGGTACTTTGCGCGAAGTTGGTATGTGTTCAAGCTTGGGAAGAGTTACGATTAGAAAACCTTCCTTATATTTAGCGCTAATTCGGTTTCGGTCAATTGAAATACCAGGAGGAAGAGGTATGTCCCGCTCAAAATGCCCAAAATAACATTCTAATTGATAGTAGCGTTCTTTGCGCCTGTTATCTACGTAGGCTTCGGACCTGTTGCCTTGAACGTTGAGAATGCGTCCGTCTGCCGACAAGGTAACGGATAACGATTCTCTTGGCACACCGGCAATCTCAACTCGCACGACCAGCTCGCCTGGTGTTTCATATGTATCGGCTTTTGGAACCCAAAACTCGGGCTCCTCGGCTGGAAGCTCGAGTAGTCGACGCATGGCCTCAGCAGAACAACGCTGCATTTCCAATTCCATTTGTCTGATTAAGTCTTCATAGTCTTTGAACATTTACAGACGTACCTCACTTAAGCTATACTTTAATCTCTTAAGAATTTTGCACGGATTACTTCCCCATCGTCACATAAACGTGGTGCACAGCGCCATCTTGGAACGCTGGAATTAAGTTTGAAGGATACTCTTCCCCATCTACAACTATTTTTTTAACACCTTTATTTACGTGTTCTGGGTTTTCTACGTGTATTTCGTAAATAGCGTTCCTAAAAGTTCGTTTTATTGAATACCTATCCCATGAGCTTGGAATGCATGGATCTATTCTTAGTCCCTCCAATTCTGGTCTAACGCCCATTATCCATTCGAGCGAGACCTTCCACATCCATGCCGCTGTTCCAGTCATCCATGTAAATTCGCCAAGGCCAAAATCTTGCGAGTCTGGGCCGTGGACATACTCAGCGTAAACGTATGGCTCGGCTTTGTAAACATCAGGGTTTTTGCCCCTTATTATAAATGAACTCCTTTTCCAAATGTCGTAGGCTCGGTCTCCTCTTCCCAATATGCATTCTGCCATGACCGCCCATGCCACAGGATGGTTGAAAATCGTTCCATTTTCCTTGGTGCCGGGCGCGAACCGGGTAATTATTCCAATCTTGGGGTTCGGCTCGGAGTATGCCGGAAGGAATAGTACTGGGCCGTATTGGGTTTCAAGATGCTTTTCGACTGCTTGCATGCATGTTAACGCACGTTCGCCTTTGGCGACACCGCTCATCACCGCCCAGCTTTGGGCATTTAAGAAAATTTTGCCTTCAGGATTTTTTGAACTCCCGAAGACTTGACCATCGTCTCGCGTGCCTCGAACATACCATTCACCATCCCACAGATGTTCGTTTACTGCGTCGGCAATTTCATCGGCAGCTTTTTCGTATTTTTCAGCCAATTGTTCCATACCTGCAGCTCGGAGAATCACAGATGATTCTTTCAGCATCCAGACTAAGTGCTCTGAGACCATTGTGCTTTCGCCTCTACCTTGACGACCTACATGGTCGAGGCCATCATTCCAGTCGGCAGCCTCCATCAAAGATATGTGTCGTGGGCTTAGCCTGGATAAACTATAGTCCAATGCATGGATTAGGTGCTGGCGAACAGTCTCTGCTCCGCCGTCATAGTAAGGGGCTAGCTCATCAAGAAATGATAAATCACCAGTTTCTTTTATGTATTCAACAATACCCATCACGAGCCACAGGGGGTCATCGCTGTGTCCGGTTTTTACTCCAATATTTGTAAGCGGGTCCCAATTGTGCAGTGTGCTTCCATCAGGAAACTGGTGCTCAATAATATAAAGAGCTCGCTGGCGCGCCCATTCGGGGTTGTTCGGTAAGACGCCTAGCATATCCTGCCAGCTGTCGCGAAAACCTACTATTGAGGCGCCGCCAATGTAATAGGAATCCATCCTTGACCACCGCGAGGTAATCCAGGACTGATATTTATTCCAGATATTAAAAGAAAGGCAGAAATCAGGGTCGGGTGTTTCACACCAAGTATGTGATATATAACCTTCCCAATATTTTTTAACCTCTTCAAGAGCATGTTCTGCTTCTTCCCACGTATCATATCGTTCTTTTGTAGTAAAGGCATCCTCTTTGCGGGGTGCTACCCCTAAGATTATTAGAAAACGCTTTTCTTCTCCTGGTTGGAGCTCAAAGTTATGTTGAAGAACACCAACAATTTCTCTTCCATTTCCTAGGCTATTTGTGCATTGCCCTTGTTCGACTACTATAGGACGTTCCCAGCCTCGGTAAACCCCTAGAAAGTTTTCCTCTAGGCAATCAAAACCAACGGGCTTGGTGTTTGATGTGAAAAAGGCATATTTATCCCACCGAAGATTTGGATTGCCGGTGCCAATTGGCGCAACGTTCCAGAACCGTGTGGTAACAACGATTGTGTCATTTTCAAAGTATACCTCATTGAAAAGTTGAGCGAAAGACGCCTCAATTAAATTGAACGCATAGTTTGCTAGCGACCACTCGATTGTTGAGAATGACGCAAGTTTCCTAGGTCTGTCGCCAACGTTTTTAACCTTTACCATCCAGATTTCGCAATCGTCGCGCCTTGGGACAAAATATGTAATCTCGCCGGCGATTTCGCTGTACTCCGATTTAAGTCTTG
The DNA here is from genome assembly GCA_023511795.1 of Armatimonadota bacterium. NCBI lineage: Bacteria > Bacillati > Armatimonadota > Armatimonadota bacterium. Next base: position 418,972 of record JAIMAU010000001.1, read on the forward strand.
TATATCCTAGGCCATGTCTGGACTCCCAATTTACGTATGGTTTTTGGACCGGCTGCCAATTGATGTTCCAGTATTCCCCAGTCTCCATGTCACGAAGGTATACAAATCGGCCTGGGCAATCGCGGTACACAACAAATGGAGGGTATTCTTTGGTGATTCGATTGTAACCCGAAGTTTCATAAAATGAATACCCGCCGCCTGTTTGTGAGCAAAGGGCACAATACTTTTCGTTTGAAAGATAGTTAATCCAAGGCCGCGGGGTATCTGGTCTGTACATGATATACTCTTTTCCATCAAGCGAGAACTCACCATATTTACTCATCGATCCAACCCCCTTACCAAAAGTTCGTCAACGTTGACATGCCTGACCCCCGGTACTCCGCTAACAATAAACTGCGCGACGTCTCTTTGCTCGAGATTTTCTACATACCCTTTGAGGAAAACATTACCTGCAGAGACACGCACCTCTATTGGTAGTCCGCTTATTCGTTTGTCAGATGCAAGTGCATTCCTAACTCTGTTTGATAAAGCTTCATCTGCGACAGTCATTTTTAAAACCTCTCTTACCTCGGTTATTTTGGGATGTTTGATAGATTATAAAGCAACAATATTGCGTTGAACGAGATCTATGCTTTATGAAGTTTTGCGATTCCTGTATTATATCTTCACAAACACAATATCCGGCTACAAAATGCCTACCCATGGGTGCGATAGTTCTAAACTCAGCAGAAACAAGCACACCTAGCGCTTGATTTGCAGTTATGCACAATCTAGCCTAACAAAATGTTATTTGCATATGCTTCGGGCATCTTAGTGGAAGGTTGATTTGTAATTGGGGCTAGCCAAGACATGAAAAATGCGTTAAAATCTAGGTTGTTGTGTTTTGGAAAGGTTTAAATAAGGCTCATGCCCACAACTCATAGCGATTAAAATAAGAAAGGAGAAACATTAGTGGCTTACAAGATTACTGATGAATGCACCATGTGCGGAACCTGCATTGAGGAATGCCCATTTGAAGCAATTAAAGAGGGTGACCCCAAATACGTAATTGACCCTGATATTTGCACCGACTGTGGCTCATGCCAGGCTGTGTGCCCGACAGGAGCGATTGTAGAAGACTGAGTTTTTAAAAGATTAAAATTGCGTGAACGGCATCCAGGGATGGTTCTGTTGGTGGGTGCCGTTTTTCTTTTTCGGCTTTGGAAAGAATGCGTTGTGCGTCTGAGGAGGCAAGCAATGAAGGTAGCGGTGAATGTTCGAAGTTTTGCCCTGAATTTCTATCGAGGTGAAATGGATCTTGAGAAATTTATATGGAAGGCAAAAGAGTTGGGTGCTGATGCTGTGGAACTTAGTAGCTTTTATTGGCGAGATCGAAACGCAGAAATTGGGAAGGTCAAAGTTGCATTAAAGGAAGCTAAAATGCCTGTATGCACCTGGGCTGTATGGAATAACTTTGTGAATCCAGAACGTGGTAAGCGTGAGGAAGCTCTAAACAGTATCTACAATGGCATTGAAGAAGCAGTGAACCTAAACTGCGGTGTAGTTAGGGTTTTATTGGGTACTGTTGCTGATGGGGTTTTGTTTCAGACTGCTCTTGATTGGATAGTTACCGGGTTGGTGGAAGCAGTTAAATACGCGGCGGTACATGGGGTGGTGCTTGCTATTGAAAACCATGGATTTTTGGTTGGTAAGTCTGAGCAAATCGAAGGGGTAATTAAAACTGTGAGCTCACCTATACTGCGTGCAAATGTTGATACAGGCAATTTTCTTCTTGTAAACCAATATCCTGCAGATGCAATTAGAAGGTTGGCTCCTTGGATTGTCTCTGTGCATTTGAAGGATTACAAAGAGGTTCCTATTGGTTACCAAGGAAATGCTTGCATTGCAGCAGATGGTAGGAAATATATGGGGACAGTACTTGGTGAGGGCGATGCAGATATCCAGGAGTGCTTGAAGGTGTTAAGAGAAACAGGTTACAAAGGCTATCTTAGTATTGAATACGAGGGGGATGAAGATCCTTTCGGTGCTGTTTCAAAAAGCATTTCCTACGTGCGTTCACTCATAGCTGCACCTAGTTAATAGATTGGAAATGAAATAATTGCCGCAATAATAGCTTCCTAGGGGTTAGCCAACTGTAGTTTTTATTTAAGGTAAAAGTGTCATAATAATTTTGGAGATAATTGGTTGCAGATAATAAGGTAGCATTATGCCTTCAACTAACAGAAGGATAAGTTTAAAAATCAGGTTATTAGTTGTACTCCTTGCCGCTGTGATTATCCCTTCGGTAGTGATTGCAGGAATTCTAGTGCGCACGGGTGCCGAAAGAGAGCAACGCCGAATCTTTGCTGAGATGCAGGCGGTTACAGAAGCGGTTTCAGACGACATTAGCGAATTTATGGGCAATGTGCAATCGATCTTGGTAACGGCTAGCCTTTCTCACGCTTACTGGGTTTCTCGACGACAAGCCCTAAGCGATCTCCAAAAGAAATTCCCCTTTTTCGAGCAATTAGCAATCTATGATTTTTCAGGCCATGCCCAAATTATAGTTCGACAAATGGGTACCACTTGGCAACCCCCACAAGTTCTGACGAGACTGGCAATAAAAGAAGCAATGGCGGGGCGAAATTATACTAGTGATGTTCAGTTCGTCATGCCTCACTCCCCTTTAGTTCTTGTTGCTGTGCCAATTGGTCAGCCAGGAGAGCCTCCATCAGAGGTGCTTTTTGGCGTTGTCAGCCTTGAGACCTTGGAAGACATTATAAGCAAGGTTCGCATGGGGCGGGGGGAATATGTTTTCGTTGTCGATAAAAAGGGGCGAGTTATTGCCCATCCCCTAGAACGCATGCACTTAATAGGTGCCGATTTCTCACGTCTTGGCCCCGTGCGACAAGCTCTTCAAGGAAGAACTGATACTGCTCTTGCGCGAGAAGATATTTTTATAGACCCGTCAGGGAGGGAAGTTGCAGGAGTTTTTCGCCGGGTTCCCAATCTTGGTTGGATTGTGGTTGTTCAACTTCCGGTAAGCGAAGCTTTTGGATCTCAGGCTGGAACGTTTGCAATAGCATTGGCTTGGGCATTTTTATTTGCTGTTCTTTTTGGTTTATTTGGGTTGTATTTGGTTCGGCGAGTAACCATCCCTATATCGAAGCTCAAAGAGGGAGCCGAAGCTATAGGCTCCGGAAATCTTTCTTGGCGCATTAATGTTCGAACGCAAGATGAATTAGAAGACCTTGCGGACGCTTTGAATCAGATGGCGGAAAACTTAGAGGTCTCCAGACGCCAACTTGAGGAAGAGCATGATCGAGCTGTTAGGGCCGCAAGAGAAGCCAACATATTGTTTAGGGTATCCCAGTCGTTGGTGTTTTCCATGGGCCTTGAGCACCGGCTGATGGTTGTAGCCAGAAACCTTGCTGATGTGTGTGATGCAAGCAAAGCCGCACTTTGGCTAGTAGAGAATGAATACTTGAAGCCGGCGATATCTCATGGTTTATCTGCCGAAGAAAAAGAGTTTTATGCTAGCTGGAGCTTGCCTCTTTCAACGGCTGATCCAATGGTGAAGGAGGCTGTGGAAAGACGAAAACCAATTGTTATACACGATGCGGCAAATGACCCTCGTGTACCGCCCGAGTTTGCCGCAAAGCTCAAATTGCGGTCGGTGCTTGCGGTTCCCCTCGTATTTCATGAAAATGTGATTGGCTATGGAATAACTTTTACTCAGGATGAATTGCGAAGATTCACACGGCGCCAGGTAAGGCTTGCACAAGCTGTAGCTGCACAAGGTGCGGTAGCAATAGAAAATGCACGCGCTTACGAGCGAGAACGTCGAATATCAGAGACACTTCAGAGGTCCTTCCTGCCTGAGGTGCCAGAGGTAATTGGTAGCTTCCAGTTTGCTGATAGATACGAGGCGGCTTTGGCTGAAGCACAAATCGGCGGGGATTTTTATGACGTAATAGAAATCTCTCCTGATAAGGTAGCTTTGGTTATGGCTGATGTATCAGGTAAAGGGCTGAGCGCAGCAATTCATACGGCTCTGATAAAATATACTGTTCGTGCATATGCGATCGAGGGTCTCGATCCAATAGGCCTTATCACAAGATTAAATAAGGCAGTGTATAAATTTATTGGTGGCCAAGTCTTCATTACTTGCTTCTATGGTGTGCTTGATACAGTCTCTGGCGTGCTTGAATATGTGAATGCTGGTCATGAATTGCCACTTCTCAATAGCAGCCAACGTAGGCTGTGTATGTCGCTGGCTACTACAGGCACAGCGCTTGGGATTGTTGAAAGTTTTCCATTTACTTCAAAGAGCATCAAGTTTGAGCCTGGGGACGTCCTTCTCTTATATACAGATGGCGCAACAGAGGCCCGGCGTAATGGGCAATTCTTGGGCATAGAAGGGCTTGAAGAAATGTTTTGCCAGCTCGCTCATGAAGATGCGCTGTATATCGTAGATCAGCTAGATTTACGCATCCGTGAATATGCAAAAGGCGTTCTCCACGATGACCTAGCGTTGCTTGTTGTAAAGGCAGGGCAAGAGCTGAAATAAAGAACTCTAGGGCTAAAATTTAGTAGGTTTATGCATTTCGCAATTATGTCTAATTTTTGAGCACCAAGGGGAAATCTCTCTGAATTATGTGACTATGTCGTAACAAACTGCATTGAGAAAACTCTTGATTTTCCTAGATTTAACGTGTACTTTTGGCCTTTCTGCATGCCAAATTTATGGCTGAAAAATAACATTTCTGACCCTTCAAATTTCATTGACGCCCTGGTGGCCCCATGGTAAATTTTCTGCTGTACCTATAAACCAATGCCGATTTTAGGATTGCCTAGTGGCGGAATCGGCAATGACAGGCTTGTTTTCCTCACGACAAGATCTTTGCAATTTCTGACAATGCACATGGATGGAGAGTAAAAAGCATGACCACGGAAGTTCAAATAAGAAAAAGCCATCGCTACCTGCCGCAACTGCGCAAAATTGTTGCCTGTCTTGCCGCAAAGCTGGGGATGAGTTGGAAAGATATTGCTGATACTGAGGATGCAGTAAGCGAAATATGCTCAATCTCCATAGACAGAGCAAATGGAAAATGTGAGGAAAACCTTTTTATCAAATTGGTTGTTTATGGCACATGCATGACGGTGGAGGTAACTGACCCTTCCAAAGCTATTGACCCGAAATGTTCTGCCAATGGGTGCCAGAATGAGTATCGGCAGGTATTGGAATGGGATAGGCTTTTGGAGCTTGCAGACAATGTTGAGCTCATCCGTGGGGATGAAGGTACTACCATTAGAATTATCAAATATGCAGATAGACTTAGGAATACTCGACTAGCCGAAGAATCGGCTCATTTATCTGCCGCATCTGAGACCGCCAATTTGCATGCTTGAACGAAGGGTTTGAGCAATTTCCTCACGATGGTACGGGCATTCTCGTGGTTGGCTATAAACCTTGCAATAGGCGGGCTTATTTTGTAATACGCGGCTATGATAGTTCTTCCTGGTGAATTCGTGAGGAGATAATCATCCCTAAACTTTCGGAGTATTACCACTTCTTTTGCCATTGGTGTTCCATATGCAGCCGTGGCAATAAAGCATTGTGGAGCGCCGAAATCCGTCTTTCGAAAGTCTATTTGCTCAATTACCCATCTATTACGCGTCTTGGTAAGATAATAGGCCAAATAGGCGGTGCGTGTTCGATGATCAGGACCAACAAAGACGTGCTTTGCCCTTGCAATTGCTTCATCCCCATGAAATTCAACGGTGGTGAACCTGAACTCAGTTGTGTCTATTTGGTCTAAAGCTTCGGCAGTAAGCTTAAATATTTGGCGTGGGGTAAGAGCATGAGAGTACCTACCTTTATAGTAAATGCTTATTTCTCCATAGGTGTCAACATGCCACATTAAGAACTCGGGGTCTTTTTCCCGCCAAGTTGCCTGAATATCTACAAGTGCTTCCTCAAGTGACCCTGGGGGTGGTTCCCTATATTCGTAAGTTTGTTGCCAGGGTTTATGCTTTCGCTCCCGATAATCATGGGTTATTACAATCGCACCGATGTCATAGTAAGGGTAAAACCTATAACAGTGCTCATCATAAGGATAGAAAAAGTCATCGTGAAAATGTCGGCGGAATTCGTAAAGAGGGTCGCGCTGCTTGCTTCGTTTTTGAATTTGACTGCCAAGATCGCGCGTTGCAGGTCCCCTCTGGGCTGGTGAAGGATAGGGGATGCCTCTGCGTTCCTCATTTCTACGATAAAGCTCGTCATTTGATTGTTCAGAGGGTCTTGATTCATCCCTTCGTTCGGACTTCTTTTCCACTGGCGGAGGGAGAGGCGGAGAAGGCTTGGGACTTTCTGACGATTCGGTTTTGTTTTCCTTTTCCTCACTTGAAGTTTCAGACGAATCAGTATTTGGCTTAGTCTTGGTAACACCTTTGGCAACTGCAGGTTTGCTGAAGGGCGGCACGTTAATATAAACAGCGGTCATGACAAATGCTGTTAGGAGAACCGCGCAGAAAAACCTTATGGAGAGTTTTGCTCCCATTTTTCAAACTCTCCTCTTGTGTTTTATCACCATTACCATGGGTACGAAGTTGAACATCCGACCTCTGTTATATACCAATTGCTTCCAAATCGTTCAAGCGTGTAAGAAACGTATACGGTTTTCACAAAACCACTATCTTCATCGACGTAAATATGAGTTCCAAATGCAACAACACAATCGGAAGAACGTTTGTGAATCCTGTCAAACATAAAACTGCGCGTTCTTATGTTTCTCATAGCGTCACGCGTCATATCGTAATAATCTTCGGCGTCGATGGAATAAGCGTATTTGCCGTTCAAATATACCGCAATGCGTGAATTGAACCTAAGGTAGTCTCTTATAAGGTATTCATCGCCTCTTTCCCACGCTCGCTGTATGCGAGTTAGGGTTTCCCGCAATCTGCGGCCGTAGGCGTCACAAAGATAGTAGTCATCGTTCCAGTTGATAGCGATTGGGATTTGAACGCAGATGTGTCGGTTTGCAAACGTTGGGATAAATACGATGCGTGGCCCAAAGATATATGGTGGAAGAGCTCCATAGTAGAAGTATATTGACGGCCAGCAGTAATCTTTTCTATAGGTATAACAGTAATTTGGGTAAAAGAAGTGCCGAGTTGAATAAGAAATAATGTAGGGGTTATAATCGCCTCGTTTGTATTTGTGCGTTTCCGTGCGCTCGTTTTTTCTCTCCCAGTCAGGTGACGTGTCCCGTTTTTCAGTGCGACCGGACCAGATTTTTCCTATGCTCGAATACTCTTTTCTTGTTGAGCCGTTAGAGGATTTGTTTGAATTAAAATTAACACTTTGCTTATCGCGTTGTGTGGTTGAGCTTCGCGATTCCCACCGACCATTGATGCTTAGGGGCGACCAACCACTGCCTTTTGATGTTGGTGGGGAAGACTTTTTGAGTACAGGGTTTCCGGGCGAAAAGGGCTTTGTTGAAGATAAGTTTAAGGATGTTCCACCCCAGGATGCAGTGCCCCTGTATGATGGGCTCAACCTGCTGTTTTCGGATCTATTACTATTCCAACCAGTACTAATACTAGACCTATTAATAGTAGGCCGTGGGATATTCGCACGAGAATTCGCCGAGCCCCAAAAATTAAGACTTGATTTTTCGGTCTTGGTTACTCCTTTTGCATAGGAAGCATTTTCCATTGCAAGTGCCAGGAATGCGAAGATGAATACTGCAAGAATGGTAATTACGAGGAGCTGTCTAGCTTTTATGACCATTTCGGTCACCCCTTTCATGGGAGAACGTTTGTTTGCTTTGACGAATAGGGCAGATTTTTAGTTTCTTTTTAATATAATTGACGTAAGTCTATAACCAAAAGTTTCATAACTATCTCGAAATCGAAGCGGGATTTCAAACATATGTTCTGGAAATAATCAGACGAACTTCTCAGGTAAGTTTGCTAGTCTAAAAGAAGAACCCATCTTTTAGAGAAGCAATTAAATTATTAATTGAAACCATCTGCTCAGGAGTCCACTGATGATATCAGTGGAAATCAACGCCTTCTATTATTGCCACGCTTGCTTTCTATATTGCGTTTCAACTGAAGCAGCCGTTCTTCACTTTCTTTAACAAAACGTGATAGCCTTTCCTCGAAACTTTGGGCTACTGCTGTTGTTTCTAGTTCGCTCTCTGGTTCAGGGCCGAGATTGATTTCTTCGGTAGGGCGCTCAATGGATTTTTCGCGCTCGCGAGGTTCCGGAGGTTCCTGAGGAGGCTGCTCAACTTGCTTGGTTGAGAGTTCATAGCGCCCTTTGCTGTTGACGCTCAAGACCCTTACTCTAACTCGGTCGTGCTCTTTGAAATAATCCTTGACATCCCTGACAAACGTATCTGCAATCTCGGAAATGTGGATTAAGCCGGTCTTTCCACCTTGCATCCTGACGATAGCACCATACTCAGTTACCTTTACAACTACTCCGTCGACGGTGCTTCCGATTTCTATAGCCATTAGACCTTTGCGCGTTCCTCCTTACGTTTTCCACCTTGATAAAAAACCGTAGGTGGAGATTCTGCAATTATTGACTCTTAAATTGTTTAGCACATGACCATAGCACGTTGGTGCGTGATTGCTTGCACAGCGTGCGCTATGTATCGGCACTCAGTATATCGGGGCGAATTTTCTTTGTCAACAGGTATTTTTACCTGTAACCTATTAATTTTTAATATGGACATCTTGAAAAAATGAAACCTATTAATGTTAGCAAAAGCTTTTTTGTTATAATGTCGGTCGGATAGCAATTCTTTACCTTGCAAAATTGGCTTGTCAAGAGGTGGAAAAATTGAATATTGACAATAATTTCGATGTTATTGTGGCAGGTGGTGGCGTTGCAGGTATTGCCGCTGCCGTTTGTTCGTCAAGAATTGGAGTCAAGACGCTCCTAATTGAACGCTATGGATTTTTGGGTGGTCTTGGGACAGCTGGACTGGTTAATCCTTTTATGAGCTCCTGTACTTCGAGGGGCGAACAGCTTGTTGGAGGTTTCTTTAAAGAAATTTGCGACCGAATGGCAGATATGGGTGGTATGTTTGGAAGAGCATTCGACCCAGAGGCGATGAAGTTTGTCGCACAGGAAATGTTGCTCGAATCGGGCGGACACCTTCTTCTTCATTCTTGGATAACAGGGGTTCGTGTTGTTGGGAAAAGGGTTATCGGCGTTGAGGTTTTAACAAAAAGCGGGATGATTAACCTTGATGGCGCAGTTACAATTGATGCTACTGGAGATGGTGATGTTTCAGCAATGGCAGGCGCACCATTTGAGATGGGAAGCCCAGAGCATGGAATGACTCAGGCGATGACTCTTATGTTCACAATCGGTGGCGTTGATATTCGCAAAGCGCTAGTGTATGCCAAGGACAACCCGGACCAAATGCGCTTTCCAAAGCCGCAAACCGATGCGGATGTGGAGCGTCTGTTGAAAACATCTGTTGGAGTTGCGGGCTTCTATAAGGAAGTTGATGAAGCACGTAGTAAAGGCGAGTTTCCACTTCCGCAAGATATGGTTTTCTTTATAGCATTACCAACGCCTGGTCACGTCGTGGTGAACACGACGCACATTGGAGGATTGGATGGCACTCGTTCGGAAGATTTAACGCAGGCAGAGATTGAGGGGCGGCGACAAACGATGGCTTTGATGAAATTCTTCCGCAATTATGTGCCGGGTTTTGAGAATGCTTACCTAGTTCAAACCGCAACCCAAATTGGCGTAAGGGAGACACGTCGCATTTTAGGCGAGTATGTCTTTACCGCAGAAGATGTAGTAACTGGAAGAAAATTCCCTGATTCTGTGTTGAGGTCTGCGTATCCAGTGGATATCCATCGGCCTACTGGCATTGGTTATTCGCGGGCGGACGATGGAAAGCCAACAAATGCTCCTCCGCCAGGTGATTGGTATGAGGTTCCCTATCGGTGTTTGGTGCCGCGTGAAATTGAAAATCTTCTCGTTGCAGGCCGATGTCTTTCAGCAACCCACGAGGGTCAGGGAGCAGTTCGAATAATGCCGAATTGCATGGCACTTGGCCAGGCCGCTGGTGTAGCTGCTGCGCTTTGTGTTAGGGAAGATGTGACCCCTCGGAAGCTGGACTATAAACTCCTAAGAGATTACCTGCTTGATCAGGGAGCAATTATCTAAAGTTAGTACATGAGCCGCCGTTTTTAATATTCCCAGAGGGCATTTTGGAGGGTGAAATGGGCAAGGCTGTTGATGTTGTTAGTAAGTTTGGCATGGTTGCTTCAGACAATGCGCTGGCTTCTCAGGTTGGGCGCGATATACTTCAAGCAGGCGGGAATGCCATAGACGCGGCGGTTGCGACCGCTCTAGCGCTTTGCGTAGTCAAACCTGCGTCTAACGGAATCGGTGGTTATGGAGGGCAGATGGTTATTTATCTTTCGAGTAAAAAACGAGTTGTCTCTATTGACTACAATACCCGTGCGCCAAAGGCGGCAACCGAAGGTATGTTTGAAATCGAGAATAATACAAAAAAGTATGGTTTGGGGGAGTTTGCCCCTGTTGTTAACAATGCTAATTTCGTAGGCCCTCTTGCCGTATCCGTTCCCGGAACTGTAGCAGGCCTTTCTCTTGCCGCGGAGAAATTCGGCCGCCTTGGGTGGGGTAAAATTATGGAGCCGATTATCCGCCTAGCGGCTGATGGGTTCCCAGTTTATCCGGGGTTGGCTGTGCAACTCGAAGGACTGAAGAATGGCGCAGACGAAGATTCGATAGCAACAATGTTTCCCGATGGCAGCATACCACAGGAGGGCGAAATCTGGGTGCAATCGGATTTGGCTCGCCTATTGGAGACGCTAGCCTCCGATCCTCATTCTTTCTATGTTGGGGAAATTGCAGAAAGAATTGTAAACCGCGTTCAATCATTGGGTGGTATACTCACTTTAAATGATATGGCAGAATACAAGGCACAGGTCTGCAAGCCATTAGTTCTTGAATACAGAGGAAAACAAGTTCATGCTTGTCCAGCACTATCAGGCAGTCCAACCGCACTTGAGATTCTGTCGGTACTTAAGGTGTTGAGCCCAGAGCCATACTCGCCGGACGATCCAAAATACTGGGCAAATCTCGCAGATACGCTAGTCCTAGCTTGGAGAGATCGGTTCAAATATATCGGCGATGTTCCTGGCATTGAGCGAAAAATTCGATGGTTGATTTCCAGTAAACATGCTGGCAAGCTCGCTAGAAGGATTAAAAAGGGGCCAGTTGCTCGCCGACGGCGCCAATCTGAAATAGTGGGCTGCACGGTAAGCCTGGTGGCTTGTGATTCCGAGCGTAATATGGTTGCCCTAACGCAGACTCATGGTGGTGGATGGGGTGCGAAGGTTGGCGTTCCTGGCCTTGGTATTGTTTTAAACCATGGAATGTCGCGTTTTGATCCGAGGCCAGGGTTTCCAAACTCTGTCGGCTCAGGGAAGGCCGTGATGCATAACATGTCGCCGCTAATCGTTACTAGCAACGGTAATCCAGTTGCAGCTTTTGGACTTCCAGGGGGCCGCATGATACCCAACATGGTGGCTCAGTTTGCGGTAAATATCATCGACTTTGATATGACACCTGCGGAAACACTTAATCGCCCGAGGATACACACTCATCTTGCAGGAATGCTTGTTGAGAAGCATCTGCCGGAGACTGCGAGGGAGGCGATGAAGGCACGTGGGCATGTGCTGGAGGAGCGCGAAACGCTTGCCGGCCTCGCTTCATGCGTACGAATAGATGGCAGTCAAATTGTAGGTGCTTCGGGCGCTGGGGTGGAGGGCGCAGCAGGGGTTCTGGAATAATTACTAGTCATTGGCTTCTAATAAATTAGCCAAATAGCAATAAGTGAAAGAATGACCCCGAGCCACTGGCTGTGCGAAAGTTTTTCTTTCCATGCGACCATAGAGAGGGTTGCCGTAAGAACTAGGTTGCCAAGGTTCCTTACAGGGAAGGCAACTATTCCAGGGATGTGCTGAAGCGCAATCAAGAAAAAGAGCAAGCTTAGTGCACCGCTAAATCCCATGAACAAACCTATTTTTCGGTCGGTCATTGTTGTTTTTCCGCCTTGCATCTTTAGGAGAATCAACCCCATTGTCATTGGAACTGCGTAGTACATTAGCATATATAAATCACGGTAGGCGTCCAACCTGCATTCATGAAGCGCTTTGTTTGCCACATGGAGCAGACCTGTCAGCATGAATGCAACCATGAGGAGAAGAAAGCTCATTAACCCATGCCTCCATTTCTTGTTTCGTGCCTGCCAAAAAGAATAAGTGCCAAAGCAATTAGCACAAGGCCAACAATCTGCTTGTGATTCGGTTGCTCGTGCCAGACGAAGATAGAGGCCAATACGGGAAATGCTATCGCCAGGCTGATAACTGTCCAGGATGTTGAAAGCTGACCGTAGCCTATGTGATAAAAAAATGCCAAAGTTGCAAAGAAAACCATAAACCCTGAAATTGAACCTAAAATAATAGCCTGAATGTTTAGCGACAATTCATGCTTTATAAGAGTATAGGTGATTACGGTTAGGGTAGAGCCAATGTACATCCAAACGTTTACGGCTTGGACATTCGAATTTCGGCGTGTTGCTATCTTGTAGCTCATAGCAAAGCCAGTGTTGAAGATGATTGATAAGATCAAGAATAAAACCATGATAGATTTTTCTGATTAGTTATTTATTCGCATTTAGCGCTTTTTCTCTTGCCATATGGAAGAAAAAGGGCTATTTAGAGTTGGGATCTCATGCCACCATTGTAAGCGCCCCAAGTAGTAAATGGCAAGATGTGAAAGAAGGTTAGCTCAGCAGTATAACGGGTAATATCTTGAGTGGCGATTTCTTAGCATTTTAATTGCCGAAACGAAGCGGCCCATGCTAGAATAAATGAGCATTGGGCCAGGTTACATTTTGAAGGAGAAGAGCAATATGGAGATGTATGGCATTGTCATGGCAGGCGGCGGAGGCACACGATTGTGGCCAAAGTCTCGAGAAAACTTCCCTAAGCAGATACATCCTCTGGTGGGAGAGAAGCCGCTTGTGCAGGCTATGACAGATAGATTATCCGCAATTCTTGGCGAGGACAAGGTCTACATTATAACTAATGCCCATCATGTAGATTTAATCTGCGAAGCAACCGCGCGGAAGCCCGATGTGGTGTTTATCGATCCTTATAGGCGCGATACAGCACCTTGCATAGGCCTTGCGGCAGCATATATAAGCCTAATAGACCCAGAGGCAATTTTAGGGGTTTTCCCGTCAGACCATTATATTTCGGGTGATGAAGAGTTTGCACAAACTATACTGGCTGCGAAAAAGCTAGCGGAAATGGGAAAAGTGGTCACAATTGGTATACCTCCGACAGCCCCTGAAACAGGATATGGTTATATTCAAATAGAGCCCGAGTACGAAGTCATTAAAGGATGCGAGGTTCATAAGGCAAAACGATTTGTTGAAAAGCCTGACCTTCCGACTGCTAAACGATATGTTGAGAGTGGTGATTATCTTTGGAATAGCGGCATGTTTGTATGGAGTGTGCCAAAAATTATGGAGCTCTTTGCTCTTCATTTGCCGGATATTCATGAGCGGTTAATGCGAATAAAAGATGCCGTCGGCGGAGAAAATGAAACCGACGTCCTTCATCGTGAGTATGAAGCAATGCGTCGGATTTCCGTTGATTATGGAATAATGGAGAAACTCGACGATATTATGGTCGTGCGGGCAACGTTTGGTTGGAATGACATTGGTAGTTGGACGGCAGTAAGCGACATAATGCCAAAGGACGAATACGGAAACGCAGTTAACGCTTTTCACATAGGAGTAGATACGACCAATAACTTGGTTGTTGGTTCGGAGGACAAGCTAATTGCAACCATTGGGCTTGATGATATGATCATTGTTGATACCGAAGACGCGCTCCTTGTTTGTCCGAAAGACCGTGCGCAGGATGTGAAAAAGTTAGTAGAGTTATTGAAAGAGCGGGGTTTGGAGAAATATCTGTGAAGTTATTTCCAAGTAGACATAAAAGTCCTAGTTTCAGCGCAAAGCTTGCAAGGCTTCTAATCCTCTAATAATGCAAAGGTAAACTCTGGCCGTAAAAATGGACATCCGCAAGGGCATTGTACAAGTTTATACGGGAAATGGAAAAGGTAAGACAACCGCTGCGTGGGGACTTGCGCTTAGAGCTATTGGGCGTGGGCTTAGGGTGGCAGTTGTGCAATTTCTGAAGCCTGGTAAATCAGGAGAGGTTTTAGCCGCAGAGCGCCTTGGGTCAGCAATTTCAGTTTTTGGACGAACATCGCCTTTTGATCCGAATGTCAACCAACGTGAATCAGCAGTCCTTCGTGAGGAAAGCCGTCAAAATTGGGCGCAGGCGGTTGAAATAATCGAATCTGGCGAGTATGACATGGTCATTTTGGATGAAATGTGCATAGTGCTTCATTATGGTTTTGTCAATACTGAGGAAGTATTAGCAATTCTCAATCGGCGTCCACCTTGGGTCGATATCATTTTAACAGGTAGGTATGCGCCTAAGGAGCTTGTGGATGCCGCCGACCTTGTGACAGAAATGGTTGAAATAAAGCATCCTGGAAATTCAAGACAGGGGATTGAATATTAGATAATAAGCAAGAGGAGCTATAGGCAAAGTGACAGGCAGAGAGAGGTTTCTGACTGCTCTTAGGCGGGGGCAGCCTGACAGGGTTCCAATTTGGGAGCTCATTATAAACGAACCCACACTTTCTGCACTCTATGGGAATATAGGTTATTTTGCTTTGGCCGAGAAGCTTGACTTAGATGCAATTACGGTTTTTGAAGATCATCACCGGGAGGATTTGGGCGGCGGCTATTTCCGCGACGAATGGGGCATTGTGTGGGGAGTGGAGCCATGTGGAGTCGCTTATCCAGCTGGCCATCCGCTGAAAAGTCCAGCGGACCTAGATTCTTATAAGCCCCCCGACCCTTATGCTGACCACAGGTTGAAAACAGTTTCTGAGGCTGTTCGTCGCTTTAAAGGCGAAAAAGCTATTGTCCTCTGTGGACATGAGGCTTTCGAGTTTTCTCATTACCTTATTGGTCTTGAAAATCTCTTCGCCGCCTACATTGAGAACCCGGAGTTTGCCCATCGTCTGGCAAGAATGATAGTTGATTATAAGAAGGCAGTGCTTCAACGAGCGATTAATGAAGGGATAGATGCCGTAGTATGTGGAGATGACTATGCTTACCGAACAGCGCCCTTGATGTCTCCTGCTTTCTTTGAGGAGTTTTGTGTTCCTTATATAAAGGAAATGGTAAACACAGCTCATCAAGGTGGAGTTCCCCATATAAAGCACACCGATGGGAATATTTGGCCGATACTTGATATGATTGTTGCGACAGGGACAGATGCAATTGACCCACTCGAACCAATTGCTGGGATGGATATCGGGGAGGTTAAGGCAAAGTATGGCGACCGCGTTGCCGTTGTAGGAAATGTCGATTGTACTGAGGTCCTCCCGCACGGCACGCGGGAAGAGGTCATTGATGCAGTAAAGGAAACAATAGCGAAAGCTTCGGTTGGGGGCGGTCATGTAATTGCATCGAGTAACAGTATTCATCCCGGGGTTAAGCCAGAAAACTACTTGGCCATGGTTGAAGCAGCAAAGCAGTTTGGGCAATACCCTCTTGACGAGAAAATGGTATCGGAATACAAAACACATAAATATATCGCGAAGTATCTTCACAATAGCTAATGTCAATTGCTATAATAATAGTAAGGGGCGAAAGAAATGCGACTTCTGACACTTCTAAAAAGCAAAATCCACCGAGCAACTGTTACGGACGCTGATGTCAATTACATAGGAAGTATTACAATTGACCAAGACTTGATGGAGCGTGCAGACATAAAGAAGGGTGAACTTGTGCATGTCTGGAACGTTACCAATGGTCAACGGTTTGAAACCTACGCAATTCCCGCGCCGAAGCGGTCTGGAGTCATCTGTGTAAATGGAGCCGCGGCACATCTTGTAAAGAAAGGAGATAAGGTAATAATTGTCTCCTTTGCCATTACTGATGAGGAAGTAACCCCCAAGCTTATTTTAGTCGACGAAGAAAACAAATTTCTAAGGTACCTTTAGCAAAATTTAGTTTTTGCTACGAATCTTAATTTACTTGACATGACCTCGTAATTGCCTCGTTCACTTGTTGATTGCTGAAGTTCAAATAAGCATTTGTCCGCGGTTACCCATGCTTTTTGGGTGAGTAGTTTTCCAAATTTGGTCGGTTTAGATGATTAGGAATTCCTGTCTCATCGGGTGGAGTCTGGCGAGGTAATACAAAGGATTGCAAATTGACACAGCCATGAACGAATTGCTACAATAAACCGTTTAAAAGGGAATCCTAATAAAATGGTGCCGAAGGTCGGGGTCGAACCGACATGAGGTTGCCCTCACCGGTTTTTGAGACCGGCGCGTCTGCCAATTCCGCCACTTCGGCACTGAGCAAATTATAACCCATTTCACGTCGGTTGTCAATGAGGAGGCCGCCCTTTATGAAAAAAACAATTGCCGTTGCTTTGATTATTGTGTTGGTGCTTGTTCTTGTTTTTGTTTCCTTTGTGATTATTGCGCTGACGGCAGGTAAGGGTGGCACCATACCCAGATTTGGATACAAGGTTGGATTAGTTCGAATTGAGGGAGTAATTTTCTCGGGAAGTGGTCAGGGGGGACTTTTCGGTGATCAAGGTGCAGCTTCGGAAAGAGTGATTCGGGCGCTTGAGCGTGCGAGAAAAGACAATTCCATAAAATCGCTCGTCATCAGGATTAATAGTCCTGGGGGAAGCGCTGCAGCCTCACAAGAGATATACAACGAGATTTTACGCGTTCGACGGTCAGGCAAGAAGGTTACAGTCTCGATGGGCGATGTTGCTGCTTCTGGAGGATACTACGTTTCGGCTGCTGCAGACCGAATATATGCTAACCCTGCAACTATAACTGGCAGCATTGGGGTAGTCATGGAAATCGCCGATCTCCATGTCCTTCTTAATCGTTTGGGAATTGAATTGGGATCAATTAAGAGCGGGAAGCACAAGGATATGGGGAGTATATCGCGTCCCCTTACTCCTGAAGAGCGGAAAATTCTCCAGGGGTTGATAAACGATGTTTTTGAGCAGTTTGTAAGAGACGTTCACAAAGGCCGGAAACTTCCACTTGAAAAGGTAAGAGAACTTGCTGACGGGCGCATTTTTACCGGCAGTCAGGCGAAAGCATTGAAGTTGGTGGATGAGCTTGGCGGTCTCGAGGATGCGCTCAAGGCAGCGGCGCGCGATGCGGGAATAAAGGGGGAGTTCGAGGTCAAAGAGTATTATGAACAAAGAGGTCTCTTGGGTCAACTAATAAGTGAAGCAGAATCAAGCTTTACCAGCCAGTCTCGCGCTAAATTTCTTATGGGATTAGCGCGAAGATTACTGCGCGTGGATAATTTCAACTCGCTATCCCATCCTGATTACTGAACTACAGATATAAAACCAATATTTGATTGTTCTGGCTAATTGGGGTTGGGAATTAATCTTTTTTGTTTGGCGTTAGATATGAGTTTTAAAATGAGCAAAGGTAAGGTCATTCTTATAGACGGAAACAGCCTTCTATACAGAGCTTTCTTTGCCCTACCACACTTTTCTACATTGGAAAATCAGCCAACGAATGCAATTTACGGGCTTGCAATGATGCTATTGCGCCTCCTAGAAGAGGAAAAGCCCGATATCGTTATAGTATCTTTCGATGCCCCTGAAAAAACTTTTCGGCATGAAGAATACGTAGAATACAAAGCCCATCGAAAGCGGGCCCCCGATGAACTTCGTTCCCAGGGGCCTATTGCTCGCGAGATGATTGAAGCCTTCAATATTCCTATTCTTGAGGTTCCAGGCTATGAAGCTGACGATGTTGTTGGCACAGTTGCTAGAAAAGCCGAGTCAGAAGGCTATGACGTAATCATTGTTACAGGTGACCTAGATGCTCTGCAACTTGTGGACAGCAAAGTTAAAGTAATGACTACCGTAAGGGGTGTTACTGAGACTGTCATCTACGATGAGAAGTCTGTTGAGGCTCGCTATAGCCTTAAGCCTAAGCAACTTATTGATTATAAAGCTCTTAAAGGTGATCCTTCGGACAATATTCCGGGCGTGCCGGGCATCGGCGATAAAACAGCTGTAAAGCTTATTAAAGAATTCGGTAGCCTAGAGAACATCCTTGCGCATATTGATGATATACAAGAAGCGCGGCTACGTGAGCAAATAC
This sequence comes from Armatimonadota bacterium, assembly GCA_023511795.1. Classification (NCBI taxonomy): domain Bacteria; kingdom Bacillati; phylum Armatimonadota; species Armatimonadota bacterium. The sequence goes on from JAIMAU010000001.1 coordinate 437,279, forward strand.
GAAATTCGATTGACCAAGCGTTGCTCTCAAAGCGATTGGCAACCATTAAGACTGATGTCCCCATTAACATTAACCTTGAGCAATGTAGGCTTCGAAAGCCAAACCTGCCAAAGCTTCGAGAGCTTTTCAAGCGTTTGGAATTTCGTTCGTTGTTGAAGCGGCTACCCGAGGATAATGCCCAGCCTGTTCTTGAATTTGAGTCGGACGCCAAAGTAGAGGAATTGTCTGAATACAAACTCGTTTGCAATAGACCCTCTTTAGAAGCATTATTGGTACAAATTGAAAAAGCCGGGGGTTTTGCTTTTAGGATTCATGGAACAGCCGCACACCCAATTAATGCAGATGCGCTGGGTGTCGGGGTTTCTGTTGCCCCTGGTAAAGCGTATTATGTGCGCTTTGGCGAGAATAGCGGGCTGAGTCTCCTGGATTTCAGGAAGTTATTGGAGTCAGAGAAAATAAAAAAATTCGGCCATAACCTCAAGTACGAATATGAAATAGCGCGAAAAGTTGGCATCGACATACAAGGTCTTGAGTTTGATACCATGCTTGCCGCATACCTAATAAACAGCTCACGGAATGTTCAGAAGTTGTCAGACGTCGTATTTGATTATCTATCAAGTGAATTCCCAGGCAAAGAGGGGACACAAGAAACTGAGCAAGAGCGGCTATTTGCGGCAGAGGCAGATGCGGCTATGCGTCTGGTCAGTATTCTCACGGATCACTTGGTGAAAGATAACATCGAGCTATTGATGTATAACATCGAAATGCCACTGGTGCCCATACTTGGGGATATGGAATTGACGGGCGTTGCCGTAGATAGTGCTTGGCTGGGGATTTTATCTGAAAAGTTAAGTGAACGGATTAATAACCTTCAAAAAGAAATATACACGCTTGCTGGGATGGAGTTCAACATTGGTTCTCCCAAGCAGCTTTCGTTTGTGCTTTTCGACAAGCTGGGCTTACCGGCAGAGAAAAAGACAAAGACCGGTTTTTCGACAGATGCTGATACTCTTGTGGCCCTGGCACCAGCGCACGAAATCGTAGAGAAAATTCTAGAGTACCGAGAACTTACAAAGCTAAAGTCAACTTATGCAGATACCCTTCCCAAGCTAATCAATCCCAAGACGGGTCGGATACACACTACACTCAATCAAGCTGTCACTACGACGGGACGGCTGTCTAGCAGCGAGCCAAATCTGCAGAACATTCCCATTAAGACAGAGACAGGAAGGGAAATTAGACGAGCGTTTATCGCAGCTCCTGGCAATTTGCTTGTTTCGGTAGACTATTCACAAATCGAACTCCGCATCTTGGCGCATGTAAGCCGCGATGCTGAGCTACTGCGTGCTTTCAGGGAAGGTGAGGACATTCATACAACTACCGCTACTAGGTTGTTTGGCGTTTCAGCAGATGAAGTGACGCCAGAAATGCGGCGTCAGGCTAAAACCGTAAACTTTGCGGTTATTTATGGTATGAGCGATTACGGTCTTTCAAGGGAGCTGAATATTCCGACTGGGGTGGCAAAGAAATATATCGAAAGCTACTTCCAGCAATATCCCGGAGTGCGGAAGTACGCAAGCGAAACTCTTGAAAAAGCTCGAATAAATGGCTACGTAGAAAGCTTGATGGGGCGACGTAGGTATCTTCCGGAATTGAACAGCGCTAATAGGGTCTACAGGGAGTTTGCCGAACGTGCAGCGGTAAATATGCCGATTCAGGGGACAGCTGCGGATATTATTAAGCTGGCGATGATTGCAGTGAACGAGCGACTCAAGAAAAGCAACTTAACAGCAAATATGGTGCTTCAAGTCCACGACGAACTAGTCTTTGAAGTTCCTGAAAATGAGGTCGACGAACTCCTAAATTTGGTACTCCCGGCAATGCGGGATGTATATCCTTTGGATGTTCAGCTTGAAGTGGAAGCAAAAGTAGGAAAGGATTGGTGTACGGCTCAACCAGTATCTGTCGAGGAGCATATTGGTGCCTGAGTTATTGCCCATGCGGTATTGGCATGTATCTAAGTTATGTGTTATAATACTGAGCAACGACATGCGGAAGCGGTCCTAAAGTAGCATGAACAAGCTGGACCTGCCGGGACAATTAAGGTGCCGCGCAGGGAAATTTAAAGCAGTAGAGTTCCCACCTACCTACTGCTAAATTCCAAAAACATGCACGACTGGGCGGATGTGGGATGCTACGTCCAAATACTTTGAACGGACAGCAATATTGTCCGTACTAGGCGTTCAATTGAGTAAAGCAATTGACGCCTAGAAGAGAGGAGTATTTAATCATGACTTACGACAAAGAGGCTTACGAAGCCACCCCGCTAGAGAAAACGGGCTCCAACAAGAGCGAGGCCAAATCAGAGGATTTGGTCATGAATAATGAGCAATTGACGGAATCAGAAGTAAGCGAACCAGCTACGACATTTACAGAAGGAGCAGAGAAAAAGGCAGAAGTTTCGGTGGAGGCCGAGACAAAAGCAGAGGAGAAAGCTCCTGAGCCTGATAGTGCTGCGACATCTGCTGAAGAAGCCGAGCCCCAATCCGTGAAGAAAACCTCAGAACGTGGAGATCATTATTCGGAAACGTTTCGATCGTTGTCTGAGGGCGACCTAGTGGACGGAGTCGTGGTCCATATCGATAAAGATGGGGTGCTCGTGGATGTTGGCACAAAGTCAGAAGGCATAATCAAAATGACGGAGCTAGCACAGGAGCCGTTTCAGTCGCCGGAAGAAGTAGTTTCCGTTGGCGACCGAATTAACGTATATGTGATGGAAACGGAGAGCCAGGATGGCAGCTTGCTACTATCAAAGAAACGCGCCGATTTCGAAAACGCATGGAATAGGGTAATCCAACACTACGAGGAAGATAAACCAATTACCGCAATGGTAACCGACCGCGTAAAGGGTGGTTTGGTAGTAGACCTTGGGGTTAGGGGTTTTATCCCAGCGTCTCATGTCGGTAGCGGGAACGTTAAAAACCTTGATAAATATATCGGCCAGTCGCTTCCCCTTAAAATTATCGAAGTTGACCGAGACCGCCGAAAAGTAGTTTTATCGCATAAACTTGCAGTAGAAAGCGAACGGGAGAAGCGGCGTGCCGAAACCATAAAGTCACTGCAAGAGGGCCAAATTCGCGAAGGTATTGTGCGACGCATTACCGACTACGGTGCGTTCATTGATCTTGGCGGTATTGATGGGCTTCTGCACGTTAGTGAAATGTCATGGACGAGAATAAACCATCCGTCGGAAGTGGTAAAAGTCGGCCAAAAGATTCAGGTGATGGTTTTGAAGCTGAACCTCGAGGCCGACAGGATATCACTCGGGCTGAGGCAAATTCTGCCCGACCCATGGGCGGATATCGAAAGTAAATATAGTGTCGGCCAGGTAATCGAAGGTGAAATTTCGAGACTAGTGCCGTTTGGCGCTTTCGTTCGGTTGGACGAAGGTATTGAAGGGATAATTCCAAATGTTGAGCTGAGCAGAAAACGGGTTAAAAAGCCAGAGGATGTAGTTAAAGTTGGCGATCATGTAGAAGCAAGGATTGTCGAGCTCAAACCCGAAGAGCGGCGTATGACTCTAAGCATTCGCCAGATCCTTGAGGAAAAAGAAAAATCGGAATATGAGACTTATCGCCCAGCCCAAGACGAAGGCCGCATGACACTGGGCGACCTGGTTGGAGATAAACTTAGGGAGCTTCGAAGTGTAGTCGAGGAGGTAGAGGATCAACCTTCTAGGAAGCGAAAAAAGAAACAGCATATCAAAGCAGATGAGGAAGATTTTGAAGCTGATGTTGCGGGACCTTCCTTTGCCGAAGAAACTCTATCAAAAAAAGACGACGAAGCTGAAGCTGAGATAAAAGCGGTTGCTATCGAAGTCGAGGGCGTCCAGACCGAAATTCAAGAAGCATGCGAAGAAGTTAATTCCTCAACTAATGAGGCAGTTTCTGAAATATCTTCGACCGAAGAGGCAATGAAGCAGTCAACTACTGGGGCGGAAGAAGAGCCTGGTGAAGAATAAAAACACGGCAAAATCATATGGTGTCCTTCGTCAAATATCAGAGGTCGTATGAGCGAAGGTCAGGATAAAAAGGTAGGACCGGTCTGCAAAGAGCAAACAATGCGGACCGGCCCTTTTTGTGGCCGGAAAGTGCTTATTGTGGGACTCACCGGCGGTGCCGCTAGTGGAAAGTCCACTGTTGCAAAAATGCTCGCTGACCTTGGTGCACGCGTAATAAGTGCAGACGATATGGTGCACGGCCTTCTGGATAACGATCCTGAAGTTCAGAAGGAAATAATTCAGGCGTTTGGTAAAGACATTCTGAACGAGCAGGGGCGGATAGACCGTAGAAAACTCGGCAAAATAGTTTTTAAAGACGCAGAGAAAAGAGCCCGTCTTGAGAAAATCATACATCCACGCGTATTAGCCCAAATAGAATCCGAGATAAATAATTTTCGTAAGCAATGCGAAGGAGTACTAGTGGTTGAAATTCCATTACTAATAGAAACGTCATCGGTTCGAATGGTTGATAAGGTTTTGGTAATTAGTGCGGAACAAGAGACGCAGATAGAGCGTCTACAAAAGAGATACGGAATCTCTCGCCGTGAAGCACTTCAACGCATCACGGCGCAGTTACCAATGGCTGAAAAAATCAAGCATGCTGATTGGGTAATTAGCACTGAGGATACTTTCGAAAAAACGAAAGAGCAGGTAAATTCTGTGTGGCATGCAATGCAAGAATTGCTTGCACAACAAAAATAGCTGTGCTATAATCGGGGCGTTGTTTGCACAATTAGAAATACTGGTATGAGCCTCTACTGCGAATGGAATCAGGCGCAGAGCATTGATAGGGGTAGTTTATTGGTTTAAATCTGCTGGGGGCAGTCGTGAGATATCCTCAATCCAAATTAGGACTAAATGAAAAAGCGTGAACTCATGAAAGTTATTTATCTACTTTCCACTTTGGATTATAGCGCTCCTCGCGTGATTTCATTCTGCAGCATATACCAGTTTCGTAAAGGCAGTAATTTAAAAGAATAGTTTGGCGTTAATTCGACAGCACGCCAGCAAGACAAGTATTTCCTAGGAGGAAACACTGTTGTGAAAGCGTTTAGGGTAAGAGACACGCGTTTACCAGTAAGTTTGCTGTGCATTGTTGCCATCCTAACATCCATTGGCTGCACGGCGTTCATCCCCGGAGCAGTGTTTGGCCAAGGGAGGATAATCGAGGTTGCCGTAGTTGATTTCCTGAATACCAGCAAGATGCCAGGCAAAATGTTTGGCAAAATGGCAACCGATGCGGTTGTCGTCGAGCTATTCCGTTCAGGGAAGTTCAATGTTACCTCTGGTGACACTCTCCAAGCCAAGATGCAGGAGCTTGGATACTCAGTTCCTCTCACTCCTGGTCTTTCGCAGAGACTAGGTCAAGAAGTTGGCGCAAACTGCATTATTAGTGGGGAGCTAGATCATATCAAAGTTGACAAGGATAAAAATCAAGCTGAAGTTCGCCTTAAAGTCGCTATGCGTGATGTTGCGTCTGGGGAACTAGTTAACGGCGCAATTGCAGTTGGCAGGAGTTATCCGCACGTAGGATATACCGCTGATGAAGACAAGCTCCTGGTTGAAGCAATAAGCGACGCAGCTCGAATCGCTGTAGAGACAATGGTTCAATACATACTCCCCGAAGCCACCGTCCTCAGCTCAGTTGGAACAACCCAGGTCTTGCTAAATAAGGGATCTCAAGAAGGCATCGAAGTTGGTATGGAAATGATTGTCCTGCGACGCGGCGAAGGCGGGCAAGACGAGGTTGTAGGCCGAGTTAAAGTCTCAAAGGTCACCGATACAGACTCAATCGCTACAGTCATACGCGCACCAAAAGGCGTGAAGCCTGAAGACCGCGTGAGAGCTATTTTCGAAATGCCCTCTGCAAAGGATGTAACATCTAGCCAACTACCAGTACGACCTAGTGAGCAGAGAAAACAAATCTCTCGTGGGAGCCGATTGGCTTGGGCAATCGTAGGTCTTCTAGCGATAGGTGCACTTTTTAAAGGCGGCGGTGATCAAGCTGAGACAGTACCAGGAGTCACAGCCCAGGCTGGGGCACTGCCCGATATAAATCCACACGAAAGCGACGTAGGCATATTGATAACATGGAACGCACCTAGAAATATTGGCTTGGTAAACATTAGAGAGTTCCATGTCTGGCGCGATAATTGGGGAAATCCAACCTCAGGAGGCCAGGGTACTATGGCACCTGTACTGGCGCCGGGCGTCAATACAATTGGACCAGTTGCTGGGTTCGACTATGGAGTAGTTGATGAACCCTCACCTCGAACCGTGGATGCTTGGCATTATCCATCTCTTGACCATACAACATTGGAAGAAGCAGATATGAGCATGAGCGGCATTTCTATTGGTAGGCCGCATAGATATTATGTCTCTTGTGTTTATCAGCGTGTCAATCCGACAACAGGAAACATAACCTATTGGGAGACACCTCCTGTTGCGGCAGGTATTGCAACTGCTTTGAATAGGCCTATATGCCAGCCTATAACCATGGGCATGGGAGACCTTAACGATATTACTTTTGAGTGGGAAAGCTCGGGAGGCGCCGATACATATTGTATTGAAGTATCAAAGAGTCCGAATTTTGAGCGAGATGTTACATGGGTACATCAATTTGTTCAGCGTACTTCGATGGATGGAGTACTCATGTCAAAGACGTTCACGAATGTTTTAAGAGACCGCAATGGCAATTTAGTTCCCGAGCTGCAGGGTATTCAAAACGGCGATACTCTATACTGGCGCGTTGGTGCAAGAAACAGTGCTGACAGGCCGGGCCCAATCCCCGCTGGACCGTCTCCGCAGAAAGACGGCCCAAAGAATACCAGATATATTTATAGTTTAATGGAGCAGTTTACTGTTGAGCTCCCACCAAGCCCGCCTGGCGTTGAAGACGGTGGAAGTGATGGTGGAGGAACGCCGCCAACGCCCTTCTAACTGACGTAAAGAAAGGATGCGGAGCAACATGTTTGGTAGAGCAATGGGACGCCGTAAATCCCTTTGGGTGCCATATTTGATAGCAATAGTGTGGGTACTGGCTGGAGTCGTGCCCAGTTTCGCCGAACCTTTTGGAACCTGGCTAGTGAATTCCCAGCGCCCAAAGTACGTGCCAAACGAAATCTTGGTTTCGCTACATGAAGGAAAAACCGACGCTGATCTTGCGGGTTTTAATGCTGAATACAAAACACGCTTAGCTCGCAGAGTCAATTTCGGCAATATCGTTGTGCTCGACCTTTCAGGTAGCGGAAATACACCTGACGGGATAATTAACAACCGTGAAGCGATTCTCAAAAAATACCCGGCTATCAAATCCGTCCAATACAACTACTACCGCTACCCTTTGGATGTTCCTAATGACCAATTCTACCCAGCGCAGATTAACCCAAGAAATCCGAATTTTATATCTGGCCAATGGCCTTTGCAGCCGCACCCAACTAGGCCTGAAATCCTTCACATTCGTGCGCCAGAGGCGTGGGATATCGAAAAAGGTAGCAATCGCGTTGTGGTAGGTGTAATAGATACTGGTGTTAGAGATAGGCTTTCTTTTGACGATCAAGGACAAATAATTCGGCGGCCGCATCCTGATTTGGAGGACCGCATCCTCAAAGGAGAAGGCTATGATTTTGGAGATTTTGATTCGGACCCCTCTCCATCTGAAAACGACCAAGTTCCATCTGGTACAGTTACACACGGCACACACGTAGCGGGGATAATTGCAGCACAGGCGAACAATACAATTGGTATTGCAGGCCTATGCTGGGATGGAGTGTGGATACTTCCTGTAAAAGTAATGCCTGATGGCGACCCCGGGCTTCCTTTGGATGCAATTATCAACGCAATCTATTATTGTGCAACATGGGAAGGCAAAGACCCAAACACCGGTGAGCCGCTCAAGTGCAACGTCATAAACATGAGCTTTGGCAGTCAAAGCCCGACGGAAGAGGAAGAAAGAGTATTGGAGTATGCAGTAAGTAAGGGTGTCGTTCCAGTTGCGGCTGCAGGTAATTCATGGGAAAATGGCGCTCCACCACCAGGATATCCTGCCTCTTATGATTGTGTAATTTGCGTAGGTGCCACGGGATATCTTGATGACGTGACTAGCTTTTCCCAAAGAGGACATGTGGTAGACATTGCAGCGCCAGGCTATGAAGTTCTGAGCACAGTTTGGTATAGGGCTTTAGCAACAGGTCCTGCACAACCTCCTGGCGGCGGTGGTACAACTCCACCCACACCTGGTTCGGTAGTTCAGCAGGAACCGCCTTCTCAGACATGGCCTGACCCGACAGGTAACGCATTTAGTTACATGTCGGGGACCTCAATGGCGTGTCCTCATGTGGCTGCTGCTGCTGCACTGCTTATTTCTCGAGGCGTGCCCTCTTATGATGTACAGGAAATCCTCTGCAAAAGCGCTACCCCAATGGGATTTGGCCGTCCGAATGATAACTATGGCTGGGGTTTGCTGAATGTCTATGAGGCTTTAAAGAAAGCTACCATTGACGTGGAGATAACTTCGCCTCAAAACGGCAACGAAGTCGGCACCTTGCGTCCAAAATGCCGCATAGACTTTCGACATGCCAAACAAGATACAATTCGTGTTTGGGTTGACGATAAACTTGTAATAGGTCCGGCAGGTGCAAGTCCCGACATCATTCCGAATTGGGAAACGGGCTATCACGTTCTGGACGAGAATGCAGGCACAACATATCTAATATTTGAGGTACCGCTAGCCAGCGACCGCACACTTCACTCAATCAAGGCTTTTGCCGAAACCGATAATCCACCGGACGTTCCTCAGGCCATACCGATGTCTGATGAAGATACTCATTATTTCAGGGTTCAGACGCGCAAATTCGCGGCTGGCTGGAACTTGATTTCCGTGCCATATCAGATTGACCAATCAATTGCTCCTGAGGCGTTGTTTGGCGATGATCAAGCGCTTTGGCGATATTCCTATGCCGATGGGAGCACAGGAAGATATTATGCGTACTGCAAAGCTGGCGATAGATATGACAATGAGGCAACGCTAACGCCGGAAAGCGTCTTAAGGAATCTTTTGGTGTGCCCAATCTCATCGCTATCAAGCCCAACAGCACTGGCAACAGCGCCCGCAGGTCTTGGTTACTGGCTTTATGTCGAAGATCCCAGCGGATATACAATACCTGAAAGCTTTGGAGCTCCTGTTCCTGAAGAACCCTATACTATAGGGTTGTATAGAGGATGGAACATGGTCGGATGTCCATTTACGTACCCGGTGCAATGGGCAAACGTGACTGTCGAGTGCGGTGGTAATTATCTGCGGGCGACCGAAGCTGTTGAAGCAGGGTGGATATCTCCGATTATCTATACCTACGATTCATTCTACAAACAATACAGATGGCAGCGAATCGAAAAAGCCGTTTTGAGACCTTGGGAAGGTCAATGGATTAGGGTTGTTACTTCGGGGCCCAGGCCGCCTGATGTTTCAAATGGTGAGTTTTCTGTGAACATTGCGTCGCCTAGTGACATAGCTGATGATTGGGTAGCCTACGACGTTGGAGCTGGAAGCAGTTCTTACTCCCTTGCTAATGTTCCAAATCATAGTGGTTACCCATCACAGGCGCAAAGGATAAGCATTAGAAGTGTTGCAGAAGGCGTTCCATACTCTGCTGGAATTTACCAGCGTGTACAGTGCCAAGAAGGCACCAGATACGTGTTTTCAGTTTGGACCTACCGCAATAGCTCTGGCGATACAACCGAATGCACAAAGGTCGGGATAGATCCCTACGGCGGTGTAGACCCAAGTGCGGCGGTATGGTCTGCTGAACAATACTCCGTGGGGAATTGGACTCGGCAGATTGTTTATTGTACTGCACAGAGCTCTCATCTGACCGTGTTCATACAAGCGACTACTAATAATGCTACCGTACCGAATACCGTCTATGTGGATTTGGCTAGGTTGTCTGGTGGGCGCGATGTAACTTTAATAATTCCGCCGACGCCTTGTGGTTCTATGTACTAGAATGGATGCTGAGCGGATAAGGAGGATTGAGTTGAAAACCTTTAACGAATGGTCAGCACTCCTGTTAGCTATAATATTTGTATTACTTACATGCTGGATTACTGTGCCTGCAAGTGCCGGATTTGTTTCCGTTCAAAATACGCACATAGGCCTATCAGTTGGAAGAGATGATGAATGGGACCTTCAAATAGCGCATTCATTAATTCCAAATCAGCCTATAGCAGGGCGTTTCTGCATTTGGGCTGTCGGTGGCGACCCAACGGTTGGAGAAGATGACTATTCCGATATAATATGGCAGCCATTTGGGCCCGGTGCTGGTGCTCCCGGTGATAAATGGGGCGCTGTCCAAATAATGGTTGATGGTTATGATGACGAGGGCAATCGCATGTGGGCGCCTTTTGAAGTTGGAGGTACATCCGGCATTTGGGGAGATGAAAACGACGGCATATGGGACGTCATGCCGCATATTCGAACGGATAAACATAACATGATTTATGGGTCATGGTATCCGGTGTCGACCGAAGACCCGCCTGGTTTAATTCCCATAAAATGTGAGCAAACAGCCAGATTGATGCATAATACCGTGCGTTTCGAGTGGAAGCTTACAAATGAAGATATAGTGGACCATTATGTAGGAATGCGCATATATTGTGACTTTACACTTGGCGATGGTGATTACGGAACACGTGACCGTTTAATGGTTGTAAGTATTCCAGGTTATCCAATAATAGAAGAGAAAACCCTTTTGTCCGTCGGTCAAATCCCGCCAGTAATCGAAATGTTTGATTCGGTGACGAATCCCTTAAGATCAATTAGGGTTACTTTCCAAGGAAGCGGTGCTACTATGCCTGATAAGGTCGGCATTGATGATTGGCCCGATGTAGCCGGTTCTGGTTGGACTTACGGTTACGCGCTGGGCCAGGGTGGCGACCCATGGTTAGCATGGCTTTATGAGCCAATAAAGCATACATATATAAATGATGTGGCGTATGGTGCTTTTTGGAAGCCGCGCCGTTTAATGCCCGGACAGTCGAGAACAATAGTACACTATATTGGCCTTGCCTGCTCAAGCGCTCAGATGTCAGAACCGAGCGAAAGAAATATTCAGTACTGTGCAGCCGTTCATTCGCCTAGGTGCCTGAAATATATAGGGGCAGGCTCATCCGGCATGGTCTATCCAGATCCGTTTACTATAACTGCTTATCTTGAAAATCTAGAGCCACACATGGATTTCACGAATGCCAGCTTTACTTTAATACTTCCTCCAGGTCTTGAACTAGATCCATCAGAGAACAACCACTATACCAAGACATTAGTTCGCGTTCCTGCAAAAAAGGAGGCATCTGTTTCTTGGAAAGTGCGTGTTACTGGGTCGCCAAGAGGCATCATGAACTTCTCAGTTGCATTTAGTGCATATCCCGGTGTTGGTACAACAGTTACACGAACAATCAATATTCCTGCTGCGGAAAAGCAACCGCTCTCGTGGCGGTGGCAAATGATATCGGTGCCGTTTGAGCTGATGAATAGCGAGCCAAAGACTGCGCTCGGGTTAGTCGGCGAAGAATGGACACCGGAAAACCGCGATGGGAGCTGGCGGCTTCTTGGATACGACCCAGTGACTATGCAATGGGAGGAGCCGGTGAATAACCTAGTGCCAGGGAAGGGCTACTACCTCTGGCTTGCACGACCTCAGACTGTTTCTCTGACGCCAGGCAATTTTGTGCCACGCGAGTGGGCGGGTACTAAGGGTTTTCATATCCCTCTAAAGCAAGGCTGGAATATGGTTGGTAATCCATACATATACGCAATGACGTTTGGAGAAATACGGTTCTACCACGCAGATTGCGGCGTACTAGACTATGATGAAGCAGTAGCCAAAGGCCTAATTTCGAGAACAATTTTCTCATGGAACGCAACATTCCAAAGATGGGATATGTATAGCAAGCGGGATGCTCAACTAAAGCCTTGGCAAGGCTATTGGATACGCGCATTAAGGTCTGGCGTAGATATGATAGTGACGCCTGAGGCACAAATCGGCGCCGGCATTGGCGGCGAGATACCACCGGAAGATACGGATGGAGGCCCAACGCCGCCGCCAACTCCATAGAGGAGCAATTTCTTGGTAATTGTAGCGCTTAGGAGGTTTTTATTATGAACTATAAAGGGACAATGGCGCTAAAATGTGCAATCATTGGACTATTATTTGTAATTGCAATTGCTTCCCAGTGCCATGCCCAAAGCATTGGAAGTGTAACAATAGACCCAGTCGAAGCAACTTCAAATAGTGTCTATAAGGTGCAATTCGTCTGGACTTGTTCTGAAGCTCCATATTTCCCTGATGCGGGTACACTCAGGCTTGAATATCTTTCTGACCCATATGGTGGGTCGGCGGTTACTTGTCCGGTCCCTGAGGAGTGTGGCAGAGGACATCCAATAACGGGGCGGCTTTATACCATTTGGGTTAGCGCAGGTCTTAACCTTGAAAACGAGTCTCCTCATCCCAAAATGGAGCATTTGTATTTATTTGAGGCTTTAAAAGCCAATCCGGATGGGTCTCCACGGTCAGTAACTTTCCAAATCAAGGCCACATTTACACAACCGCCTGAGAATGAAGGTGACGAGCCAACAGTTACTGAGGTTACGGCTGACGTAGGGCCGGTAACTGTCCATGACTCCCATCCTTGTAGTGCAAATCCGAGGTATGGGGGCGTGAAATGGGACCGCGATTGGCTGACAGGCTATGTGTTATATCCTGATCCTCTTACTCTTGATCCACTTTTTACAACGGGTTACGAGGGTCAGTCTCCAGAAGATCCAGAAAATCCAGATGATGGAACTACTTCAAGCACTTACACCTTCCGCATAAAATACAACAACGACGACAGTCGTGCGCCTGAGCCTTGGCACAGGTCTTATGGGAATAGTACAGCTTTCCTTACAACGCGACCAGGCATTGACCCGTCGGGCGTGGTGTTATATGTTTACGATCCCTATGCCAATAGCGGGAGTGGCGCATACACAAACCTGCCAATGCAGCCCAACGCAGAACTTGGCGATGGGGTATATGAGTATATAATCCGGCCAGACCGGTGGAACAGCTATAGGGCTTTAAGAATAGGCAATTATAGGTACTTCTTTGGATGTTCTGATGATTATATTCGCGATATGAATGGCGAAATTCCAACTTGGGCAGAAGAGCAGCCGTTTTCATATGGACCTTTATCTGGCAGCTGTCTTTCCCACAATAAGCCATCGCCTGAGTTCGGCAATGTATATAACATGGGTATTTATGTCTGTCGCCCAACTTTCGTGCCAGGGGTAACCACTGTTTATCCGTGGAGCGCAAATGAACATCCCAAAGTAACAGTTGGGTTGTGGAGCCCGAAAGAGTGTGGATATCATACTCATATGTATACGATTGACCCGTTATATCAAATGCACAACCCAAATGGACAAGCTACAACGGGTGCTACAACCAATGACCGGCTTAGTTTCCAGATAGTATATGGGCAGATTGACGGAATTCCCCCACAAGAGATTAGCGTTTGGATTTATAAAGGCAATAATACCAATGGTCCTCTTGAGCGGCGAATTACGCTTGAGCCCACGGAAGCAGTAACTTCATCCAAGATAAAGGCTGGCTTGCTTTATCGAACTCCTTCACCTATTTCGCTTGAAGCTGGCCCGCACGTCTGCTACTTCACAGCTTCGGATGGAAAAAAGAGAGTAAAGTGGCCTGTTAGAGGTGGAGATGATTGGATTTGGGGACCGTATATCAACCATAGGCCTGAGCTTTTAGATGCAAAGGTAGAGCCAAAAATCGGCACCGCCGGAGATAATTTCCGTTGGACTGTAACCTATAGGGATGCCGACAACCAAAGGCCATACCAGGCGCATCTCATTATTCAATTGCGCGATGGCGGAACCCTAGAAAACGGCGGCGCTGTAAGGGTCGTCATGGAGAAACTTGACAAAAGTGACAATACTTACGATGACGGCGTAGTTTACAAGTTTGATTCTGCAAATTTAGAACACGTCTTGCAGCCTGGCCAGCGGAAATTCTATTTTGAATTTGTCGATGACTGGGGAATAGTAACAGACCCCAATGAAAGAATATATGGTGAAAAGGTTTGGTATCCACCTCGGTCCGGAGATGTGCCAAACTGGATAGATGGACCGTTTATAAAACCGAACACTAAGCCGATTCTCTCATTAGGCAAAGTTGAATCAACGGACGGAACAGCGAATTCAGCAACATTGTGGAGATACTCAGTCCGCTATACAGATGCGGACAACCAGCCACCAACCTATGTAATAGTCTATATTGGAACAGTGCACGCGGATGGAACGATTACCTGGGATGGTGGTCACGCAATGTTGCCTACCAACCCATCGGATGTAGTATATACCGATGGGAAAGACTACAGCTTCCTCACGCGGTTGGGCGGCGATCCCACGGCAGTCAGTTATTACTATTGTATGGTAGCTGCAGATGGTATAGATCCGGCTGTTTATGACCCATCTACCGGCAGCACGAGCGCTCATACAATTTGGAATCCGATGGAGACCCTCACATCATCAACGCCAACGGATACTTTCTTCACAACTCATAAACCGCTAGTAGCAGGAGTGCCAACAGGTGGGGGAGTTAGAGACCAATATTACGATAGCGAGAACTGGCCGTTATATGAATATCCATTGGTTTATGACGCTTCGAATAAACCCTTAAGCTATGATATTGAAAATTCGGACTTCGAGAATGGCGTAATCAAGCTATACACAAGTGCTACGACGATTAAAATGCAATATTGGTTTGGTGTTCCTGGCCCAACCTCGGTTGGGCTGAACACCCCTCCAAGATTGACTGCAGGGCAAGTTTCCCCTAACCCTGGCACAACCCAAACTACATTTCGGTTCTCGGTGGTGTATTCGGACCAAGATGGACCGCAAGGGCAGATGCCTTCGTTTGTTAGGGTAAAGGTTGATGATGTGCCATATGACCTTTCTCCTGTGTTCGTTGGGACGCCGAACTACAAGATTGGCGTAACATACCAGACAACTATGAAGCTTTCGCCAGGAGTCCACAGATACTACTTTGAGGCGTCCGACGGAGCAGGGTATGCAGTGTTTGATGCAAGCGGCTCGCGTTCGTCCGAAAATCCAATCCTTGGACTTACTCAAATAATTGGTCCGTATGTGAACGATCCGCCGACTCTTACACTTGGAACCGTGTATCCAAATCCTGTAACAGGAATTAGCCCAGCCCAGTGGGTTAACTACACCGTTACTTATACTGACTTGAATAACGAACCGCCTGATGTTGGGTACCCAGTTGTCTATGTGAACAAAGCTACCACAAGCCTTGAGGCTCGTGAAGTTGAGCACAATGCCAAAGTAGCTGCACTAGGTGCGAATACCATCACCGCTGTGACAATTGACGGTCAATCTCCGGGTTGGACTGTTGATGAATTCAAAGGTTTGCCACTCCAAATAACGAGTGGTCAGCTTTCAGGTACTGCGTTCACTATTCTCTCCAATACCGAGGATACGCTGACATTAATCCAGGACCTGACGGGATCAGGGCTGCAGGTGGATGATACGTTCAGCATAGGCAAGTTACAGCTTCAGAAGCAAGACCCGGCTGATAACAACTATACTGATGGTGTGGTGTATGAGTATCGAATACCTGGTCTTGGCGCCGGCAGTTATGTAGCCCGGTTCAAGAGCATTACTACAGAGGTAATTGGGCAGAATAACAAGACAAGACAAACGGTTGTGCGATTCCCAATAACAGAAAGTGACATTTCTGGTCCCATAGTTATCCAATCTGCGCCTCCTGGTAACGTTGCTCCGGTTCTCTCCGACGGAAGCATTTTGCCGCAGATTGGCAAGGCTACTGACGAGTTTACGGCGACCGTTACATATAGAGACGATAATGGCGATCCTCCAACCCGCCGTCCAGAGGCACAAGGCTATGTTCGCGTTGTAATAGATAATGTGCACTCAATAGACTTATTGCCAACTGGTCTGAGTGATTGGGTAACTGGGGTTGTAATGACGGCGCCAGTGACCGTGACGACTGGAGGCATTCATAGATACTACTTCGAGGCTAGCGATGGATGGTTGGTAACCCGCCTCCCGGCGACCGGATACTACACGTATGTTGTCAATCGCAAGCCAGTGCTTCTAGAACCGAAGGTGACGCCAATCGAGCACAACGCTGGCCGGGAGTATACCTACAGCGTAATATACAAAGATCCCGACGGACAACCGCCATTCACGCTTGGACTTTATATTGATGGCGAACGGATTGAGATTAAGGGGTATCCCGACCCAGCTTCTGGTACGGACTATGTTAATGGCGTCCGCTATGTATACTCGATAAGGAATATGCTCGCTGTAGGCGTAGAACACAAGTATTACTTCACCGCGTCGGACGGTATAGAAGATGCAACACCAACGCCAGAAAAGATTGGACCGCGAGTGCATGCAAATCTACCACCTCAACTAGTTGGAGGCAAAGTTGAGCCAGCGACGGGCTTTGATGATTCTACGTACACATATTCCGTTAAATATCTCGACCCATTGGGCGAAGATCCCGAATATGTTAAGGTATACATTGATGGAACCGATGAAGCGCACGCTCATTTGATGACTAAGGTCCCAGGCCAGAATGACTACACCTTGGGTGTGACATATACTTATTTGCAGTCAGGACTGTCTGCGGGCACTAACCATACATTCTTCTTCAAGGCTTCCGACTGGCTTGACGAAGCAGTTAATCCTGAGCCTCCAACAGACCATTACACTGGGCCCGTGGTTAAAGAACGCCCGACAGCAAGTATCACCATCCAATGCGGTGATTCGCCCGCAGTTGGAGAACCAACAACCATAAGTGGCAAGATTACGCCGGCAATGTCTGTAAAGCTGACGATAACACTTACAGAGCCGGATGGCGATCTGGTGACCATGTATGTGAATACCGGTTCGGATGGGCGTTATTCGAAGTCATGGACGCCAAGTGCTACAGGAACTTGGAAGTTGAAAGCAACGTGGGCTGGTTCAGGCGACTACAAGGAGGCAAGTTCGCCAGAAATATCGGTCACAGTACTTGGTCCATCATATACAGTCACTGGTCTTGACCTAATCTCGATTCCAATGAGGCCAAACAATAGCTTCGTCAATACCACGTTTGGCAGTGACCCACCATATGCGGTTGCAGCATATGACCCAACAATTGGGAATTACAAGATCTATTCATTACTGCCGAGATATAGGACCGACTTTGACTTCCCAGGGATATTCCAAGGGCGCGGTTACTGGATCAAGACGGATGTGCCCAAGGTAATTGCTCCGAAGGGCTCTTTGAATACATCGACAGTGACGGTTGAGCTTAAACCCGGATGGAACCAAATAGGTTGTCCATATATAAGTGAAGTAAACTGGGCTGACCTGCGCGTTTCCTACAACGGTAGCGATCCCGTCGACCTGGTAACTGCTGCAAGTAGAGGTTGGATAAGAGACTACGGTTGGGGTTACGACGCAGCCACAAGACAGTACAGATTAGTTCATGCCACAAGGTCAGGGGCCGAAAGAACGCTGAAGCCATGGCATGGTTATTGGATCCGTGCGTTTAAGAACTGTCAGCTTCGGTTCTCTGGCAACGACTTCCCGCCACCACCCAGTGATGGAATGAGCGTAGAAACTCAGGCTATTCAAGAGGCTACTTCGGCAGGAGCCAGTGCGCCAATTTGGGAAGTGAGTCTCGTAGCCAAGCTTGATGATCTCGTGGATGAGCAAAACTACTTTGGTATGGCTAAATCGACACTGCGGGTAGAGAGCCCTGCTTACTTTGAGGGATTCGTGGATGTCTACTTTACCGATGACAAGGGCGGCATGTACGCGATTGACTTGAAGTCTGGTGAGATTATCGGTAAGTCGTGGCGATTTGTTGTGGCAACTGACCAGGGTGGCGGAGATATCGAACTCACATGGCCTGGTATCGAGAACATGCCAGACAATATAAGCTTGACTCTCGTTGATGAGCTTTCAGGTAAATCTGTTGATATGAAGAGCGATAGCTCTTTCATCCTGCCAGCGAGAGCAGCTCTTGGAGGCAGGCCGTTCCGCATAATTGCTGGAAAGTAACAAGTGGTTGGGAATCCAGCCGTGTTAGGAGAGAGGAAGAGTACAGGTGATGCATAGATTTAGAGCAGCTAGAATTTTAGCATGGTTATTGGTTGTTTTGCTAAGCATTCCTTATTTAGCAGGCGGTGCTCTTGCAGCCGGGAAGTCGGAGATTTATACACAGACGGTAGTGACATTCCCGTTGGATGTTGTGGACAACGAGAATATTAAAGTTGCTGAAGAACTCAGTATGCTATTAAATCATGGCTTGGAAAGCAGTCCGAAATATATCGTTCTGCCTTTTTCCAACCGTCTGCCGGCAATACAACGACTCGTTGTTTCTCAGCCAGAGAAAAAGCTGAGTTTTGAGGGTCCCTTCTTTAGCGACCAAGCTAGCATAAATCGCGCGCTTGAACTAGCCAGATTGTTGTCAGCCGATGTCGCGGTTGTTGGCTCGCTAGATGAGTGCGTGTGGGATCAAGCAAAAGGACAGGCAAGGGTGACTGCTACCTTGGAATGGTATGATCTCAAGACTGGCAAGAAAGTAGACACCTTGACTGCTACTGGTATAAGGGCAAGGTCTGCAGGTGATTCCACAGCAACTCAGAAGAGTATAACGGCTGAGGCGGTGAAAGAATTAAGCGAAAAGCTTGTTTCTGGCATAACCGGTCAAGAATATCGCGCTGAAACAACTTCCAAGCCAGCAGCTGTAGCTAAGACAAACGGAAAGAGCAAGAAGAACTCATGGCTGCCGATGTTGCTGCTTTCTTTAGGCGTAGGTTTGCTCCTCGGAAGTGGCGGCGGAGGTGGCGGAGGTGGTTCTGCTGGCGGAGGGGATGAATTGCCACCACCTCCACCGTTCTAATCGCTATAAGGATATTTGATGTCATATGACAGGAGCGTATATGACCGTGGGCAGGAAATTATTTGTGGCAAGGATTTGCTTGCTATGTATTGCGTGTCTAGTATTATCCCTTTTCGGCACAGGGTATTGCAGTGGCGCTGAGCCGGAAAGCAGGCTAACAACGACAGTCATGCTATTTCCAGTAGCAGTTAAATCTAACGGAGGGGCTAGTCGTTGTGCGGCCGATTTGTTCATTCTTATTAAAGAACGATTGAATGAACAACCTGGCATTCGAGTAGTAGCGTACGATGTTAAAAATGTTTCTGTACAGCGCATGATACGCGAGCAGAGGCTCGATGAAAAAACAGCAGATATATTTGAGGCAGATGCCACCGGAGAGGCTAAGGCATACAAAGTCTGTAGCGAAATGGGAATTGGGGGAGCCGTGCTCGTATCGCTGACAAAGTACCGGTATGATACAAGCAAAGCAAGCGTCGAGATTGAGGCTAAGTTGGAGTATTTGGATATCGCAGCTCAAGCTCCAAAGAAGGTAGTGCAGGCAACAGCAGTTGCAAAAGCAGATTCCGAAACTGCAAGCAGAACCGAGGAAGCTCTATGCATACAGGCGGTGTCAGACATCGTGGATAAATTCTTTGAAAAAGGACAGGGTCTTACGAGAGCCGATTTTGGAGTCACAATGACGGAGCAGGAAAATTCAATTGCTGCTCAGACCAACAGAAAGGATAACATGCTTCCGGCAATGCTTGGCGCTTTGCTATTGGGATTACTTCTTGGCGGAGGAGGTTAGAGAAAAAACCAATTCGCCCAAAACATGCAAATCAGGCCCGTGACTGAATGACAGCGCGGGCCTTTTTAACCGCAAAAATATCTTTTATGCTTACACATTGACAGCTATCTCAGAATGTTTTAGCATTACAACGCAATGCGCAGAAAAATACTTACACTTGCCTTCTTATACCTATTCATATTCATAATGCTACAGCTTCCCACACTCGGCGGAACTATGGGTACTATTATTCTAAGAGTTAGTCCAGTTGTTGTTCCGGCGGATGGTAAGAGTATTGCAACTGTTAATGCGGAGGTTCGAGATTCGGACGGAGCCCTTGTACCAGATGGAACTGAAGTTCGTTTCACAGCAACCCTTGGAGTGATTGAGGAAAGTGCGCAAACATCGGCTGGAGTTGCAAGGGCAAAACTTATTGCCTCCGAAATTCAAGGCACATGCATTATAACGGCTACGTGGATTGAGGGCCGTGCGGCAGCTCAGACGAGCGTAACCTTTGGCGAAGAAGAACAAGTGCCCCAGAATCGGAGATATATTACCATTGACATAGCCGATTACGTTGCGTATAGCGCTGACCACAAAGTTCTTGAGGCGATTGGTAACGTGCATCTCCAGAGCAAAATAATTCGCATGGAAGCTGATGCAGTTCAGATAAGCCTTGAAGAAAACAAAATTGTAGCCCGTGGGACTTTAGGCAAGCCAATAAAGATAAGTACGGATAAGGGAACGACAGAATGTGAACTTCTCGCAACAGATTTAATGATGGAGCAAGCCGTAATCTTGGCAACAAGCAAAGGTGGACTGCGCGCTGTGGACTTGAGAGGCGACCCAAATCAAGGCTTCCCCTTTGGCGATAGCCCCGAATATTCACCCCAGCGTTTCGACTTTGCTGATCTTTCAGGTGCTGGAATCGTGGTAAAGGCGAAGGAGGCTACTGTTTTTCCTAATGATAAAATTCAATTTAGGCGAGCTAGCCTTTACGTTGATGGAAAGCGAATGTTTTCCTTGCCGCTTTATGTCCTTTCGCTAACCGGCTACCAGCCAGATAGTGATCAATACGTTGGATATACCAACTCAGGGCTCGCACTAAATGTACCTCTATATTATATGCTGAGTCCAAATGCGAGCGGGGCGCTACTTCTTCGGCATGGTCAGCCCATGGGATGGGGCTGGTATGGACGGCCGCCAGGATGGTTCATCGATATGCGACAAAGGTACTTCACAGACCATGGCGAAGGAAGTTTAGTAATAAGTCAAATTACAAGTAGCGACTGGGGCGCACATTTCACTCACACCCAGCGCTTCGATAATCAAACAGACGCATCAATCTACCTAGACTATCCTGCTCATAGAGATTTCTGGGGATCACTAAATCTAAACAAAAGGCTGGACGATCTTAGCTTCGGCATAAATATAGATACGCGTAGGTCACCAGGCGCAACGCCTTTTTGGATGGGACAGTTTGCTGTTCAAACGCGGCCAAAGCAGATTGGCAATTCGCCTTTTAGATTCAATATTTCTTCTTTTCTCAGATATGCAGAGCTCGGTGATGAAAAAAATGATGGGTTTTCGGAAACCCTTCGTGGAAACATTACTTCATCACCTATCAAGTTTTCCCGTAACTTAGATTTTCGAACTTCGGTAGGCATTGGTTATGTCTTTGGCACCTCTAGTTTATCTGGCATGAGCATAAATGCTTATGGCTCATTGAATTGGAAGATATCCCGCAATAACCGATTCATGTTGAGCTACAGATTTGCGGAAAGAGCAGGGTATTCCAGCCAGCTTATAGACAAGCAGAGCCTAATGGCTTCGTGGATTGTTGGTGATATGCGGAAGTGGAACGCTTCTATTTATGCTATAAAAGGACTCGATACTAATTCGCTTACTATGTTTGGTAGTCTAAGTTATAGGCTTGATGAAGATTGGCGAATTGGACTCAGGTCTACTCTGAATGAGTTTCCTTCTTTCAACGGCACAACATGGGTGGCAAATACTTATAATGATTTTGAAGTTGCACTTGGGAAGCGCATCGGCAATCAAGAAGTGATGGCTGTTTGGTCAAAATCGCAGCATAAAATACTTTTCGAGTTGGGCACCGGTGCATTTTGAAGTATAATTATAAAGACTCAAATCGAAAAATTGCGAACATGTGTGCGAACAATACAAAATCATTTGAGCTATTCTACTTTTTGCACCAAAGAAGATATGGGCGAATTCAAGTTAGTATGCGAATATGAACCAAAGGGCGATCAACCTAAGGCAATCCGCCAATTGACTGAAGGGTTGAACGCAGGATATCGCTTCCAGACACTTCTAGGCGTCACGGGGTCTGGAAAGACGTTTACGATGGCGAACGTTATCCAGCAAGTGCAGAGACCCACGCTGGTGATTGCCCATAATAAAACACTTGCTGCTCAGCTCTGCAGTGAGTTTCGGGAGTTCTTTCCTCACAACGCTGTTGAATACTTTGTCAGCTATTATGACTACTATCAACCTGAAGCTTATATTCCCGAAACAGATACATATATTGAAAAGGATTCTTCTATCAATGACGAAATTGACCGGTTGCGCCACTCGGCGACGCAGGCCGTTCTTGAGCGTCGAGATGTCATAGTCGTGGCGAGTGTTTCCTGCATATACGGACTGGGTTCACCCTCTGAGTATAAGCGGACAATATTGGCTTTAAAAGAGGGCGAAACATACGACCGCGAGGAAGTGCTGCGAAAGCTTATAGAAATGCAGTTCTCCCGAAATGACATTGCGCCACAAAGAGCGACGTTCAGAGTAAGGGGCGACATCCTCGAGATTCAACCTGCAGACGAGGAAGTAGTAATAAGGGTTGAATTTTTCGGCGATACAATCGAGAGAATTACCATTCTCGATCCACTTACTGGTGAGTTATTAAGCAGGGAGGAACGGATTACCGTATATCCGGCAACGCATTTTGTAACACCTACTGATGTTCTAGAGCGTGCTCTTGCCGGGATTGAGGCTGAGCTCCAGGAGCGCATTAAATATTTCAAAAGGCAAGGAAAGTTGCTCGAAGCGCAACGAATTGAACAGCGCACTAGGTACGACATGGAGATGATGCGGGAAGTAGGCTATTGTTCCGGAATCGAGAACTATTCTCGTATCTTAGATGGCAGAAAACCCGGAGAGCCGCCTGCATGTTTGCTTGATTATTTCCCTGATGATTATCTTATCTTCATCGATGAGTCCCATCAGACTATTCCGCAACTTCATGGTATGTATGAGGGCGACCGATCGCGAAAGGAAACGCTGGTCGAATTTGGATTCCGGCTTCCATCCTCATTGGACAACCGACCGCTTCGTTTTGAGGAATTCATTGATCGTGTCAATCAAGTCATCTTTGTCTCGGCAACTCCCGGGCCTTATGAGAGGGAACATAGCGAGCAAATTGTGGAGCAGATAATTCGGCCAACTGGTTTGGTTGACCCTGAAGTTGAAATACGCCCGACACAAGGGCAAATTGATGACCTAGTGCATGAGATTAAGGAACGTGCATCCAAAGGGCAACGCGTTCTTGTGACTACCTTAACCAAGAAAATGGCGGAGGATTTGACTGAATACCTGCTGGATTTGGGTATTAAGGTTCACTATCTCCACTCGGAGATTCATACACTCGACCGCAACGAGATATTGCGTGATCTTCGCCTTGGCGTCTACGATGTAGTGGTTGGAATCAATCTTCTTCGCGAGGGTCTCGACCTTCCGGAAGTAAGTTTAGTTGCAATTTTAGACGCAGACAAAGAAGGATTTCTTCGGTCTGAAACCTCGTTGATTCAAACAATTGGCCGAGCGGCGAGAAATATCCATGGAAAAGTAATTATGTATGCCGACGACGTAACTGGTTCGATGCATCGTGCAGTTGAGGAGACAGAACGCCGCCGAAAGCTCCAAATTGAGTATAACGAAAAGCATGGGATTACTCCCGCGTCGGTAGTTAAAGCAGTGCGTGACGTAATAGAGGCTAAGAAGGTAGCAGAACAAAAGGCTTATTACAAAATAAAACCAAACATCTCTGACGATGCCTCAATTGATGAAATAATGCTAGTCCTTGCGGATTTGGAGAAAGAAATGCGTCAGGCGGCTAAATCCCTTGATTTTGAACATGCCGCTGAGGTGCGCGACGAGATTATCCGCCTAAAAAAGCTGCTGCCTCTCAAATAGGTTTTGGATAGTTATTTGCATTTTTACCCCCTTCTGTACATTCAGCGGCTTTTTCACAAATTACGAATGCAAGCCTAAGTCAAATTTGCCTCACCTGCTTAATTAGTGATGTCTTGTAGGTATACTCTAATCTGGAGAGTGCAGCAAATGGCTGTAACCTAAGATTGAGTGAGAATGCCGAAGGGTGTCTTCTTCCAACCAAATAAGGGAACATAAACCGAGAACAACATATAGATCAGCCGGTTACTTGACAGGTAGCTGTGTTTGGAATATAATCTCGAATGCCAATGCTGACACTCTTGAGCTAGTCTTAGACCGTTGCTGGAATGGATTTCAGCGATGGTGACGTTTGGTAAGGGAGGTATGCACATTGGGCAAATACCGTCGCATTGCTAGGCAGAGATTGGCTCGGCTAATCACACTCCTGCTAGTTAAGATTCTTCCCCGACTCGAAGCCATAGGCCGGCTTGAGAAAGGTCTAGCGCTCCTTACCTCAATTGCTCAATTCATTCCATATGAAGAGTGGCAGCGGGAGCAGCTTAGACAGCTGAATGAGGCTTTTAGGAAGAACCATCCGGCGATTCGCCTTGCACGCCGTGTAGTTTCCGAAGTTCATCCAAAATTCCTAATGTCTTTGTTCAACGCTTTATGGATTCCTTGGTGGATAAAGGGAGAAACTAGGGCCGAGTTTGTAAAGAGAGAGGGTTTCGAACCGCCGTGCTTGGCGGTTATCTCTCCGCTTAAGGAATGTAACCTCCAATGTGTCGGATGTTATGCGAGCGCAGTCACTAAGGGCGAAAATGAGCGGCTCGATTTCGATACAATAGATAAATTGGTTACCGAGCTGAAGTCCTTTGGCACAACATTTATTGTATTTACTGGCGGGGAGCCAATGCACCCTGCAATCTGGCCAACCATAAAGGCAATTTGCGCGAAACACAAAGACCAGGCGTTCATGATGTACACAAACGGAACGCTAATCAACGATGAGAAGGTCGCCGATTTTATAGAACTCGGTAACCTTTCGCCTGCTATTAGCCTTGAGGGTTGGGAGGAAGAAACCGACGCAAGGCGGGGTAAAGGAGTCTATGCCAAAGTTATGGCAGCAATGGATAAACTACGTGAGGCAGGCGTGCTTTTTGGTTTCTCGCTCACATATACTAGCAAGAATTTTGAAGTTGCAACCAGCCCCAGGTTCATTGACCATCTTATGAAAAAGGGATGCTTGTACGGCTGGTATTTTATGTACGTCCCAGTGGGTAAGAATCCGGATACCTCGCTTGTAGTAACCCCGTGGCAAAGAGATCGCATCCGTCAGTTTACTTGGGATATGCTTCGCGAGAAGGGACTCTTCATTGCTGATTTTTGGAATTCTGGTCCTATTTCGAAAGGCTGCATTGCTGGCGGTCGGTACCTGCATATAAACAATCGGGGCGACATTGAACCTTGCGTCTTCTTTAAATTTACAACCCACAATATTCGCAATACAAGCCTTCTCGAAGCGCTTCGCTCTCCTCTCTTCTCCGAAATTCGCAAAGGTCTAAAACATCAGCGAAACCCACTTACACCTTGCCGGTTCATGGACCATCCTGACGAAGCCGTGAGAGTTATTAAAGTCACGGGGGCGCGCCCAAGTGAAGAGGGTGGCG
This sequence comes from Armatimonadota bacterium, assembly GCA_023511795.1. NCBI lineage: Bacteria > Bacillati > Armatimonadota > Armatimonadota bacterium. Next base: position 462,959 of record JAIMAU010000001.1, read on the forward strand.
ATGCCCTGCTAGGCCCGGAGATTAAGCCGTTCTTGGATCGATTTGCAAAGGAATATCGCGAAGAATATGCAGACCCAGTTTGGACGCAAACTGCCGATTATGCATGGTTTGCACATGTTTACAAGGCTCCTGATTGGATTCCACCGGCTACTGGCAGGGTTACAAGGCTTCCAGCTGAGTCCAAGGGTCGTATGGAGGAACCAGCTGTTCGCCGTTAAAATAGCTAAAGCGGTTCTTTGTGGTAATTCTGAATTCTAACGAGGGGTCGCCGAAAGCAAAAATGATTGTGCTTGGCTGGAGGTGGCCCCTTCATTGTTTTAATTTGTTTGGCAGAGCAATTTTACTATTGACATGCGTTCTGCGCTGTGTTATACTCACGGCTAGTGTTGGCAGCGGACAGTCTGCTAGCAGTTCGTTTGAAAACAAAATAAAGTCGCCGAATTTCCGTCAGGAGAACGGGGGAACCGCTTTTTGTGGTTGGGGCGCATCGCATATGCGTAGGGTAACTCTTCAGCCCGAGCCCGTCAGCTAACTCCGTAGGCGTTGTGAAGAGAAAATAAGTCACATGGTTGGTCTTCTCTTGCAAGCCTTCCGTAGGTAGTAGCGTTGAGCCACGTTCCCCAATCAGTGGTTTTTTTATATTTGTTTGCCCTAACCCTTCAAATGTTTCCTTCCCCTGTTTGGTGGTGTGATTATGCCAGTTGTATTTGACGGCAGGCGGCAAATCTCGTATTAGGTCAGGAGAGTGAGAAATTGAGAAGCGCCAGAAAGGCAGCATTAGTAACTGCCGGAGTTATCTGCTTAATTCTTGCTTTTTTTAATCATGTTTTTGGAGAACCTATAGGTCAAAAAACAAAGTCCTCTAGTCCGAATCAAGCTGTCGAGAATCCTAAGACAAATGAAGAACCAAAGCTTCAAGTGCCTCCCGAGGGTCGAGACCTTACTACACAAGAACTCCACATTATCCTGGACCCAATTTTTAGTAGCTCGTTCGATAAAAAAGGTCGCCCAGATGCTATTAAGGAATCGTCAGCAAAGCAAGATAATAACGACACAAACTTTGTTTCTCGCGTAATAGCCGGAACGAGAAACCTGATAAGCAGGGCGTTTTCCTACGTGGGAGGGCGCTATAAATGGGGCGGCACTTCAAGGGATGGTATTGATTGCTCAGGTCTGACGCGAATGCTCTACCTAAAAGAGGGTATTGACCTGCCTCATAATGCAAAAATGCAGTTTAAGCTTGGCAAGCCTGTAAAAAAAGAAGATTTGCTACCTGGCGACCTTGTCTTTTTTAATACACGTGGGCCCCTAACCCATGTCGGGATTTGGATTGGCAATGGACAATTCATCCATGCGGCTAGCCGAAAACGAGGCGTTAGAATTGACTATCTGAGTAACCCTTATTACTCTAAAAGATTTGCCGGCGCACGGCGGTATAAAGATTTTAGCAAGGTTGCCGATTCTCGAGAATAGAAAGCTAAGATATCGAAGGTTAATTTGCAGATTCTCTAGGCTTTTCGCGTTACAAAGCGCCCAATTTTTAAATTTGAAGGAAATCCATTAAGTTTTGTCAAAAAGCGCCTTGGTGGATAAAAATGTACGTTCTTGGTTTGGACGTGGGGACTCAGGGCGCAAGAGCTTTAGTATTGGATGCTGAAGGCGAGGTACTGGCGCAGGCATCCCAACCATTTGCTTCGTCTGCGCACCTTGAGTTGCTTCCGCCTGGTTGGTCAGAACAGCATCCTCATGAGTGGTGGAATGCTGCGGTTGCATGTCTCCGGAAGGTGACCGATGAATTAAAACTATGTGGTCGCGATCCCCGGGGAATTAAAGCCATCGCTGTTGACTCGACCTCGGGCACGATTCTCCCGCTTGACCGCAAGGGTGAGCCACTTCGCCCCGCAATTATGTATAACGACGCTCGGTCTGTTACAGAAGCGGAAGAGTGCAATTCTGCCGGTAAGATTCTAGTTGAAAAGCTAGGATATAAGTTCTCATCAGCATTTGCTCTTCCAAAGATTTTGTGGATAAAAAAGAACCAGCCCGAAATATTCGAGCAGACATCGGTATTTGCCCACGCAGTTGATTTCCTTGTTAGCAAACTTGCGGGCAATTTCCATATGTCTGATACCTCAAACGCGCTTAAGACGGGCTATGACCTTATTGATCGTCGCTGGCCTGCATTTATCGAGGAATCTCTTTGCATCCCCACCGAGAAACTTCCCCAGATTGTAACCCCAGGCTTGGTCATAGGCCAAGTTACAGAGAAAGCCGCTCGCGAAACCGGCATTCCAAGCGGAATTCCAGTAGTGGCAGGGGTGACAGATGGCACGGCCGGGTTCCTAGCATCTGGTGCGGTCAAAGTTGGTGATTGGAATACGACCATAGGCACCACGATGGTTCTTAAAGGGGTTTCAAAAGAGCTAGTAAAAGACCCTCTCGGACGAATTTACTGCCATGTCCATCCAGAGGGGTATTGGCTGCCCGGTGGAGCAAGCAATGTTGGCGCGGAGTGCTTGGAAAAACTTTTTAGCGGCAAAAATCTTGATGAATTAGATGCTTACGTGCCTCAATATGCACCAACCGCCTTAGTAGTTTATCCGTTAGTTCGCAAAGGGGAGCGTTTCCCGTTCGTAAATCCCGACGCGGAAGGATTTATCTTGGGACAGCCTAGGGATAGCCGTGACCTTTACACGGCGTACCTCGAAGGGGTTGGCTTTGTCGAGCGCTGGTGCCTAGAGGTATTTGCTGAACTTGGCGCAGAGGTCGGCGACACCATTTACACGACAGGAGGCGGAGCAAAAAGTGTTGAATGGATGCAGGTTCGTGCTAACATTCTAAACCGCCGAATTGTTCGTCCAAAGCTCACTGAGTGTGCTGTTGGTGCCGCAGTAATTGCTGCCTCCAAAACTTTATTCGAAAGCCTTGAGTTGGCAGTAAGCGCCATGGTTAAGGTAGGGGAGGCAGTGGAGCCTGAGCCTAAGAAAGTCGAACTATACGACGTCAATTACCGCATTTTTCGTGAAGCGTGCGTCAGCCGAGGTTATTCATAGCGGCATGCCGTTTCTGGCTCCTTGGGTCAAGGGTAAATATTGCTAGCAAAAGGTTGATTATAGCCTCTATAATAATTTCAATGTTTCTAAGTTCTTCTTGCTTGTTTGAATGCCATATAGGGAAGCCTTTCCCTGGAAAGGAAAATTTATTTTTGAGGGTAAAAATTATTGTGAACTTGGACAAATAAAAATGCGTCTAATATACAAACTAGGCGTTGAAGCGCTGAGGAGGTTGTTCAAAATGCGATATTCATTGTTTTTTCTATTTATTGCAATATCTCTTGGGATGGCATTTGCTGCTGATGAGCCGCAGAATACACCGGTGCAATCAACTATCTCGATTGACTTTGCTGATATGGACATAAGTCAAGCGCTGAGTTCGCTGGCTCAAAAGGCTCAGATCACAATCGTAGTGGACCCAAACATCAAAGGAAAGGTGACCTGTAGCCTTAATGATGTTCAGCCTGAGCAGGCGTTAGCCACAATCTGTAAGCTGAACAAACTGACCTGGGTCAAAACCTATACAAGCGCAGGTTCTGATACCAGTAAGCTAGATGCAACAAAGCTTATTAATTTGCTGGATGCATTGAAGGCTCTTGGCAATAACTCGTTAATTTTGGAGGACTCTGCTTCACAAAGTGCAACCATATTTGCCGCGGGAGTTAAGCTCGAAGCAGAAAAGGTTAACAGTATGGCGGCAGATTTGAAACTTAAACCGGTATATTTGGTGCGTGGGGAGTCCAGCGCAAGTGCCGAAGCGACAAAGAAAGCTCAGGAGGGACCAAAACAAGTCCAGAGCATAAGCGTAATGATGCCGCCTTCCGATCCCCGAGCTGCTGCTCAGGAAGTCTGGAGTTATTTCGCCCAGATGACGCCGGAGCAAAGAGGTCAAGTTATGCGCGAGATTCGGCATATGATGTTTGAAAACTTAACGCCCGAGCAGCGAGAGGAGATGCGTCGGAGATTCGAGGACTGGCGTAGGCGTCGAGATGATGGCCCGCGTGACGGTCGTCAACCTATTCCAGGGCCCATGCCTCCGCCACCTCCGCAGCCCCAACCGCGACAATAACGCAAAATGTTATTTTAAGGTAGTAGATAAGCCCATGGAAAAATCCATGGGCTTACTTTTTGGTTGACAAAGGTCTCATATTCGGAGCACAATAAAGCAGTTTATGAGTTAAAAGGGGGGTTAGCCATGCGTATAGGGTTTATTTGTGACTTAAGCGAGCAAGATTTTAAATTTGCATCCGAAAACGGATTCAAATGCGTCGAATACAATGGCAATGTAGATGTTGAATTTACAAAAAAGGCAAGCGAGTTGACGGGCTATGTGAAGAAGTATGGAGTAGAGTTTAATATGATTGGACTGTTCGGTCGGAATTATATTGCTGATGATCCGGCTGAGCGTGCTAAACATCTTGCTGACGCCAAAACCTGCATTGACTTTTGCTGTGAAATTGGTTCGCCCCTTTTTGTGACTGGCGGAGGACATGAAGAAAATCGCTCGCTTCAGGAGAATTGCAAGCGTGCCATTGACTTTCTGGGCGAGCTGATTGAGTACGGCAAAAGCAAGGGTGTTAGGGTAGCACTTTACAATTGCCACTGGGGCAATTTTGCAGTTGCGCCTGACTCATGGGAAATCATTATGCCGGCGCTGCCCGACCTAGGGATTAAATATGACCCATCGCATGCAATCGGCGACAATCGTGACTATTTGGCAGAGCTGCGAGATTGGGGCAACAGGGTATACCATGTTCATGCGAAGGGCTCACTAATTATAGGCGGAAAGCGTTTTCCTGACCCCAATCCAGGTATGGACCAGACAAATTGGGGCGCAATTTTTGCAATTCTCTATTACCACAATTATCAGGGCGATGTGAATATCGAGCAACACTCAGGCAGGTGGCTGACTGACCTCAAATATCCTGGTTTACTATTTTCCAAGCGCTATTTGGAACAGTTTGTGCTCTGAGAAGTGTCGGGGACAAGTCGTGCTAATGACAGATAATCTACGTGGGCTGAGGAAGGAAGTTGCGGGGCCTAGGGAAAAGGAGATTGATTATGACAAATAGCCGTATAGCGATTTGGGTTATATTTTGGTGCCTTCTAGCATCAGGTGTGCTGATTTTTGCAGGTTGTGGCAAGCCTAGGTTTCCTAAAGCGCCGATAAAGCCAGTTAACGAATTCTCGCTTGGAACAGCGAAGTTTAAGCCATTTGTTAGGCCCCCAACGGCTCAGGAATTGTTCGACCGCACACTTGAGTTTTATGATTCTTTCAGCAGCGCTGCTGTATCCTGGCGTCAAAGCGAGCACCATTTCGAGGGCCAGCCCGTCGAACCCAGTGGTGCAGTCGAAGGGATAAAAGAAAAAACCGGTACTGCTAGTGTGGAACTTAGGTATGTCAAACCAGATAAGCTATTGTACAAGCGCGATGGGGATTCACCGCTCACGGAAGTTATAAACGGTGGTGTCCATCTTTTCTACGTGCCTGAGCAAGAGATATGTTTTCGTTCGCGCCCAGGAGCAAGAAACGAGATTCCTTCGCACTTGTTGGCTAGGTTTCTTGGCCTTATACCTGTAGATGATAGGGAGTATTCTTCTTTGCAGTTGTTAAGGGAAAATAAGGTTGGTAGTGCGGATGTTTACCTTCTGGAAGCAAAGCTACCCTCCAAGGTTGCTGGCACGCGAACTTTACCGGCGGAGGTCCGCCGCTTCTACATTGGGAAGTCAGACCTCCTGCTTCGTCGAACTGAGATCAAAGAGATTGCAGATGGAGTAAATATAGGCGCATCGGAAAACCGGAGGACGTATCAATTCCTGGGTTTTATTGCTAATTCTCCGCTCTCGGATGATTTGTTCCCTACCGAATGTCCGAAGAATATACGTGTTGCAACCATGCCTTCATCTGGTTTGCCGCGCTGAGAAAGGAAGAAACAGCATGACTTCACGAGAAAGAATTCTTACCGCATTAGCCCATAAAGAGCCTGACCGCGTGCCAATTGATTTTGGGGGCATGCGCTCGACAGGCATAATGGCCATAGCATACAACAAGCTTAAAGCATACCTGGGAATTACAGGTGGTGAAACGCGAGTCTATGATACCATGCAACAGTTAGCTCTTCCCGAGCCCCAAATACTTGAGCGGTTCCATGTTGATGTGATTGACCTAAACAATACCCTGGGGCGTTTTGAAGAAGAGTGGAAGGATTGGACGCTACCCGATGGTTCGCCTGCAAAAGTGCCCGTTGATTTTAATCCTATTCGCGAAGGAGATTGCCTGGTTGTTAAGGATTCGCTTGGTCGAGTGCAGATGCGAATGCCCGACGGATGTCTTTATTTCGAGCCATGCTTCAATCCACTGGCAGACGCATATACATTTGCCGATGTAGACCGACTGTTTGAAATGAAGCCCGTTGAACCGAAGGACCTTCTCAGCATGCAGGAGCGTGCAAAATGGCTCTATGAAAACACGGATTATGCGATTATGCTTGGATTTGGCGGCAATATCTTAGAAGGAGGACAGAACGCTTTCGGATGGGAGCGGTTCATGACTGAAATTGCTTTGAATACTGCGCTTGTTGAGTACGCACTGGATAAGATGGTTGAGGTTTACATGGAAAACTTGCGAATCTACCTAGAAATGCTTGGCGGTTACATTCAGTTGATTCAAATGGGCGACGATCTTGGGACACAAATTGCTACAATGCTTTCGCCCGACCTCTATCGTCGAGTGGTCAAGCCAAGGCATGCTAAGCAATATTGGTATGTTCGAGAGCATTCAGACGTTCACGTTTTCTTGCATGCATGCGGTTCATGCTGGGAGATTATGGGTGACTTGATTGAAGAAGGTGTTGAAGCGCTAAACCCGGTTCAGACTTCGGCAGCAGGGATGGATCCTCGCAGGCTAAAAAAGGAATTTGGAGATAAGCTTACGTTTTGGGGTGGAGGATGCGACACGCAGTCAGTTCTTCCAAACGCCACTCCAGAAGAAATCAAACAACACGTGAAAGAGCGCATTGAGATATTTGCTCCAGGAGGCGGTTTTGTCTTTACACAAATCCACAACGTCCAGGCAAACGTACCGCCGCAGAACGTCGTAGCTTGCTATGATGCCGCTTGGCGATATGGGAAATATCCAATAGGAAGTATTGATTAAAAATCAATTAGGCAAGCCATAGTTTTGCCAGTGCTTGACATTTTGGCAGTTTTATGTATAATAAATATAACCCCAAGTGAATTGCCTCAATAGAAATTGTAAAGGTAAAGCATGAAATCCTATCAGGCGATTTCCCTTCTATATTGCATAATTGCTTTGTTTATTCTTCCTTCAATCTGCTTGGCTGAGGTAACGCTTTTGGAGGCAAAGCGTAGTCTCCCTGACGGTAGCCAAGTTTCGTTCTCCAATATTGCTGTAACCGCTAGCTTCCCGCGGTGTATATATGCCGAAGCTATTGATAGGAGCCAGGGAATTAGAATAAATACGGACAAGATATTCTCCGAGAATGAGCTGATTTATGTATCAGGTACAATTGAGACAGACCCTCTAACGGGAGAGCGGTATATTTTTGCCTACCCAGAATATCCACAGCGCTCAGGGGGCGCGCATGTAGTTAAACCCATTGGAATGAACGCAAGAGCAGTGACTGGCGGGGATTGCGGCCTTCAGCAAGGCATAGCTGGCGATGCCAATTTAAATAATATCGGCTTACTGGTAACAATTTGGGGAACGGTCACAACATATGATTACAATAACCCTGCGCGTTGGTTTAAAATTAGCGACTCACCCGGCACCGAAGTCAAGATTATTGCTTCTGACGGTGTTAATGTTGACAAGGATTGGAAGTTTGTTAGGGTTACAGGAGTCGTCACTGCTGAGAAGGAAGACGGCATGATGATTCGTGCCGTTAAGGTCCGCAGGCAAAGCGACATTGTGTGTCATGAGACACGCTCGGCTGCTAGACTTGCGCTAATGACGTTGGATGAAAAAATTGGTCAACTATTTCAAATTCGAATAGATGGTCCAACGTTAGACGAGTCGGAACGCCAGATAATCCAGAGTAAGCACATCGGCGGGGTAGTTTATTTTCAATATAATGGCAACCTAAATGACCCAGTTCAGGCTGCTACACTCAGCAATGATCTGCAAGAATGTGCCATTGGCCCAGATGGTCGAGGCATCCCTCTGCTTCTTTCACTTGACCAAGAAGGCGGCAGGGTTACAAGAATAACCGGCGGCGCTGAATTTCCTGGCAACATGGCTATTGGGGCATCTCGTTCTGCCCAAATGTCGTTTTTGACTGGCAGTGTCTTCGGAGCAGAGATAAAAGCCATTGGGGCGAATATGAATCTAGCGCCAGTATTGGATGTAAATAATAACCCGCTGAATCCTGTAATTGGGGTTCGCTCATTTGGCGAACAGGCGCAATTGGTTTCAGACCTCGGAATAGCTTATATGGAAGGATTACATAGCCAAGGAGTGCTTGCGACAGGAAAGCATTTTCCAGGGCATGGAGATACCGCCGTTGATTCGCATACCGGCCTGCCGATTGTAACTTATGATTTCGAGACTCTGGACACTATCCATGGAAAACCTTTTAGAGATTTGGTAAACAGGGGCCTTGATGCCATAATGACCGCACATATAGTTGTTACTTGCCTAGACCCCAATCATCCTGCCACCTTATCGCCTCAAGTGATTGAAGGTTATCTTCGAACTAACATTGGGTTTGATGGTGTGGTTATGACTGACTCAATGGGTATGGCAGGGATTACCTCTAATTATACGGTCGAGCAAGCAGCGGTAATGGCAGTTCAAGCAGGTGTGGATATGCTGTCTCTTCCACCAAATCTAGATGCGGCTTTCGATGCCGTCAAATCAGCTGTGCTAAATGGACAGATTCCGTTATCTCGGATTGACCAAGCGGTTGCCAGGATCCTTCGTTTGAAGTATCGGTCCGGCGTTTTCGACAATCCTTATGTCGACGCAAGCATGGCTGATGATATTGTGGGCAATTCCGACCACAGAAATGCTGAATTAATTGCGGCAAGAGCAGGAGTCACCTTAGTTCAGAATATAGATGGCTATCTTCCTTTAAGTCTTTCTCCCTCTCAGAAAATACTTCTCGTAACGGTGCAGTCGTCCGAGACAACGACCGATGCCGCCACTCGATTCGCTACGATAATGAGCCAAAAACATTCCAATATCCAATCAATTCCGATATCAGCGAATCCAACTTCATCGGAGCGGAACAATGTTAAGAATGCTGCAGTGTCTGCAAGTGTGGTAATAGTCGGTACCTCAAGAGCCCAGCTTTCTTCCAATTCAGGCCAGGCGACGCTAGTAAACCAACTAGTATCAATGGGAAAACCAGTTGTCGTTGTGGGGCTTCGAGAACCTTATGAGTTGGCGAGCTTTCTCGGTGTGAAAGCTTATGTTGCGGCATATAACTACAGAAACTGCGGTTTCCAAGCAGCTGCTGATGTGATCTTCGGCGATGTCAATCCAACTGGTGTGCTTCCTGTTACTATTCCAGATTTATATCCTTTTGGCCATGGATTAAGCTACTAGGCCGCAAGAAATGGTAAATAACAATCCTTGACGATTTTAACTAGTCTATGGTAAATAAAAACAAAGGATGCGAAAGGAAATTGAAAATTATGTAATATGGGCTTGGCGATGGACGTATGCAGCTTGTCCATTTGCCAAGCTGGACTGAAGAAATGCAGTCTAAGTTTATGGCCGTGGGCAAGCTGCGTGGGCTCGCTCACGGCTGTTTTGCAATGTAAGAAAGGGCCGGAAGCGAGACAAGAAGCTTTCCGGCCTTTTTAGTGTGGCGAAATATCACTTGCGGAGTCTCGAATTCTGGAGGTTTTTATGAAAGGAAGAATACTTACAGGCGACCGACCCACCGGACCATTACACCTAGGACATTACGTGGGTTCGCTAGCCAATCGAGTCAAGCTTCAAAATGAGTATGAAACGTTTATTATTATCGCTGATGTGCAAGCGCTGACCACGAACTTTGAGCATCCAGAGAAACTTCCGGCCGATGTGCGCCAAGTTACCCAGGATTACCTGGCGGCTGGGATTGATCCAGAGAAGACAACAATTTTTGTTCAATCACTGGTGCCGGAGATTGCAGAGCTTACCATATTCTACTCAATGTTCGTTACTGTAAATGTTCTTCGACATAATCCAACTATTAAGACAGAAGCAAAGCAATACGGCTATAAGGATATGACCTATGGCTTCCTAGGCTATCCTGTAAGCCAAGCGGCGGATATCACATTCTGCAAGGCAAATCTTGTTCCAGTGGGCGCAGACCAAGTTCCTCATATCGAATTTGCACGCAAAATAGTTCGTAGGTTTAATGAGCTTTACAAACCGGTGCTTGTCGAGCCTGAGGCGCTTGTAGGCGAGGTTGGACGGCTTGTTGGGCTTGATGGCAATGCGAAAATGAGTAAGAGCTTGGGGAATTGTATTTATCTTTCGGATAGCCCAGAGGAAGTAGAGAAAAAGGTCAACATGGCGGTCACAGACCCTGCTCGAATGCGCAGAAGCGACCCTGGACATCCAAACGTATGCACAGTATTTGCATATCACAAAGTCTTTAATCCTGATTTTATAAAGGAGCTTAAGAAAGAGTGCGAAACAGCAGGGATTGGTTGTGTAGAGTGCAAAAAACGCCTTGCAAAAGAAATAAATGCACTTCTCGACCCGATACGCGAGCGCCGAGCAAAGTACGAAGCAAATCCAAAGCTAATTGACGATATCCTAATTGCTGGAACCAAGCGCGCCCGTGAGGAAGGTGCCAAAACTATGGCTGAAGTTCGTGAAGCAATGTGCTTGGATTACTTTGAGATAAAGTAATGCATTTGTAGTTCTACATGAAATGCTAATAAATCCAAGGCTTTCTGGTCCAGAGTTTTCAAACTGGGTTTTCGGTTTAATTTCTTGTGAAATAATAAAATTGCAAAAACAATTTTAGTTGTGGTGAGGAAGGCATTGCTAATGGTTGGTCCTACTCTTGTCGGGAAGAAAGCCAAGCTCAGACCACTACGCGATGATGATTTGGAAAGGCGCGTCAAGTGGCTAAACGACCCCGAAACACATAAATTGCTAATGGGGTGCGAACCTAGCCGACAATTATATCTTGCAGATGCCCAGCGGTGGCGCAGCATCCTTGAATCAGACCCTTCTGCGCTTGTGTTTGCCATTGATACTATTCACGGCCGGCATATTGGTGACGTAGACCTCCACAATATTGACAAATCCAAGAAATCCGCAAAGCTTACAATCCTCATCGGCGACAAATCATATTGGGACCGTGGCTATGGCAGCGATGTTATAAAGACGCTTTTAGATTATGCATTTTCCGACCTTGGTCTTGAAAGTGTAGCACTTCGGGTATTTGCGTTTAATAAGCGTGCCATGCGATGTTATGAGAAATGCGGATTTCGACAGGTTGAAAGCAAGCCCATCGATTCGAATACCGAAGAGATAAGCATGGTGGCTACTAAGGAAAGCTTTGCTTTGGCAATGTTGCAAAATCAGCAACTTAGAGCTGCATAATTTTTAGACACACAAAATTCCCCAATATTATCTAGGTTTTTGGTATAATGATTGCAATCTTTTTAGTATGAGTACCCGCGGGATGCAGAGCCTTTTTAAGCTTGACAGGCTAAGAATCTCCTATAATTCAGTTCCAGTTCTAGATGACATTTCCTTTAAAGTAAACAGAGGGGAATTCCTGGGAATCATAGGGCCAAACGGCTCTGGAAAGTCTACTCTTCTTCGAGCGATGACTGGGATTCTTCCGCCGGCTGCTGGGTCGGTTAAGTTAGAGGGCAAAGAGGTATCGCAGATTCCCAGCCGTTCTTTAGCTTTGCGTATTGCTGTTGTTCCCCAAGAAATTCTGGTAACCTTTGACTTTACGGTGCTTGAAATTGTTCTTATGGGGCGTGCCCCGTATCTCGGAAGGCTTGAATTCGAAGACCAAGACGATCTTGAAATTGCAAGAGAGGCGCTAAAACGCACGAATCTACTCCATCTAGCCAATCGCAGAATAGAAAAGTTAAGCGGTGGCGAACGACAAAGAGTTATGATAGCCAGGGCGCTTGCTCAGAACACCGATATTCTATTTCTTGACGAACCAACTGCTCATCTCGACATCAATTACCAAGTTGAGATACTTCATCTGCTCAAACGTGAGAATGTCGAATACGGAAAGACAATTGTCGTTGTTTTGCATGATCTCAATTTAGCTGCGGAGTTTTGCAATCGGTTGCTGATGTTGAGTGGTGGAAAGCTATATGTTGATGGCACGCCCGAGGAGGTTATTACGGCATCGAACGTTCAGAAAGTATATGGAACCCCAGTTTGGGTCCGCAGGCATCCGACGTCGGGGCGTCCGTATGTACTTTCGATTAGCAGCAGGGGAATCGCGTCTAAACTTGCTGCCGAGGCAGTTGGATTACAAGGATACAAAGTTCATGTAATTTGCGGTGGTGGTAGCGGCGCCACGATATTCGCTAATCTTCTTGAGATGGGTTGTGAGGTTACAGCTGGGGTTGTCAACATTGGCGATACCGATCAAGAGGCAGCTGAAACATTGGGAATCGAATATGTCGAGGAGTCGCCTTTCTCACCGATTTCGGAGAAAGCGCAAAGTGCGAATGTTGACTTCATTTTGCGTTCTGATGCGGTGGTTGTTGCGGAAGCTCCATTTGGCACTGGAAATTTGGCAAACTTACAGTGTGCATTGCAAGCTCTTGAAGCTGGGAAACCTGTTGCAGTGATTGGGCAATTAGAAGGCTTTGCTGAGCGTGATTTTTCTAATGGCAGAGCGGCAGAGATGTTTGGAAAACTTATCGAGAACGGAGCTTCGGTTCTAAATTCAGCCGATGAACTTGCCGCTTGGATTGCTAAAACAAGGACCTGTGTAGTATAATATGCTGTCGCATCCGGTGTAACTTGGATGGATGGGGCTCGAGCTAGCAAAGGAAATGGCACGAACGGCGGTTTTGCTGTGTGTTCGTGCCATTAGTGTTAGGCTTTTCGCATTTGTATTCATGCGCTTTGCCTTTGCCGCCAAAGCAAATTGCAAATCGGTTAGACGGCTCTCTGCACTTTGCCAGCTTTTAGGCATTTTGTGCAAACCCGGATGGTCTTCGGCATACCGTTGACCATAACTTTTGCAGATTGCAAATTTGGGAGCCATCTGCGCTTTGTCTTTGGAGCGCGAAGAGCCCACGATCCAGAGTGTTTATGGCGGATATTTTGTCCGAACTGCGGACCTTTTCCGCAGATTTCGCAAACTTTCGACATGGGTGTGAAACCTCCTAGTACTTTGCCGGAAAACACCCTAACATAATAACACAACCAAGTAAGGTTTGGCAAGACCTATTGTACCATGCGTGACGCACCAATTTTAAGCATCATTCGAAGGATTATGCCGCTTTCTCCAGCCGATACAATTGGCCGGGCAGCCGAGCTTTTGCGTACCTCAGGGCTTTCTATGTTGCCGGTTGTTAGCAACGGTCTGATAGTGGGAGTGTTGTCGATTTCTCAGCTGTTGGAGGTTCTTAGCGAAGGTAATGCAAAGGAAACTGCTGAGCATCCAGTCTCGACAATAATGTCTCAGAAGGTCATATGCGCGAACAGATACATGAGCATTGGTCAAGCTTCTGAGGTGATGAGGGAACACGGCGTGGAAGCACTTCCTATTTTGGATGAGCATGGCATATATCTTGGTGTAATCACTGCGTCAGATGTGGCAAGTGCGCTTTCACTTTCGATTCGACCACCGACGGTGGCAGGGATGGCTACGCCTTTGGGCGTGTATCTAACGACTGGCCATGTTAGAGCTGGAGCGGGGGACATTGGACTCTTCTTGTCAGGAGTCTCGCTTATGCTTCTAAATTATTTAGCCATTGGGATAGTATCCGTTTTTGCATGGCTTTTGGAAAAAACCTCAGGGTTGCCGTTTTGGTCAGTACTTGTCTCACCAGTGCCTCAGACGACGCCTTTAATGGCAATGCTAAAAAGCATAGTAGTAGGGTCTTTTGCGCCCGTATTTCTAATATTACTAAGGCTGGCTCCGCTGTCCGGGTATCATGCTGCCGAGCATCAGGTTGTTCATGCCATCGAAAATGGGGAAGCTTTGACCCCTGAACATGTGCAGGCGCAGCCAAGGGTTCATCCTAGGTGTGGAACGAACATAGTAGCTGCAGCCACCTTGTTTTTGATACTTGGGAAGCTATTTTCCATAGAGGTAGCAACTATTATTGCGGTTTTAATATTGGTAACATCGTGGAAGGTGATAGGTAGTTATTTTCAATATTATGTGACCACAAAACCGCCAACCGAAAAGCAATTAGCAAGCGGGATTCGAGCAGGGAAAGAATTGCTGGAACGATATCGCAGCAATCCGGGCTATTATGTGACAGGATGGAGAAGGATTTGGAATACTGGTATGCCCCAGGTAATGCTCGGCGTTGCAGCAGTAACAACATTAGACCCATTGCTGCACGAAATTCTCCCGGGGGTATTCTAATTTGAACGGAGGATTCCTGATGGTCGAAAAAGGCAAAATAACGAAGGATATGACAATAGCTGAGGTGCTTGAAATATGTCCGCGAGCGGTGGAAATATTAAATGCGCATGGCATGGGCTGTTTTGCGTGTATGGTTGCCGAAGCCGAAACTATCGAGCAAGGTGCACTTATGCACAATATGGATGTACAGGAAATTCTCGACAAACTTAATGAATGCTTTTGTGAATAATGACTATAATGTCATAAAATATTTAGATTATCGAGTGGAATGGAGCAATGATAAAGAATAAACTTGCGCAAGGTATAGAAAAAGCACTTCAAGAAGCAAAAGAGGCAGGCGAGCTAGCGTTTGAAAAACTCCCTGACATAACTTTAGAACCTCCTAAAAACAAAGCATTCGGTGATTTCACGACAAATATTGCAATGGTTTTGGCGAGTGAAGTAGGCCTTAGCCCACGTGAGGTAGCAGCACGCATTGTTGGGCGTATTGGCGACCTTAATGGTTTGATTAAGAAGGTCGAGGTTGCAGGGGCGGGTTATATCAATTTCTATCTAAGTCCGGAATGGCTTTACGATGTCCTGCGCCGAATTAGTGCTGAGGGCGATTCATATGGCAGAGCCAACATCGGGCGTGGAGAGAAAGTACAAGTAGAGTATGTGAGTGCAAATCCGAATGGGCCAATCACGGTGGCACATGCTAGGGGCGGGACTATCGGCGATGTAATTGCCAATTTGCTAGAGGCTCTTGGTTACGATGTAACCCGCGAGTCGTATATTAATGATGCGCCGACCAGTACGCAGATGCAAAATTTCGGTAAGTCGGTACATGCTAGATACATGCAAGTACTGGGGTATGATTGGCCAATGCCGGAAGACGGATATCATGGGGAATATGTTGTGGATATTGCCAAAGATTTAGTTCAAAAATATGGCGACAAGTTTCTCTCTGTGCCCGAAGATGAAAGAATCAAAGTTCTTACGGACTTGGCTGAGCAAGAAATGCTGAGCATCCAAAAGGCGGATTTGGAGAGGTTTGGCATAAAGTTCGATGTTTGGTTCTCTGAGCGCACACTTCATGAGAGCAGCAAAGTAATGAAGGCAGTCGAGAAGCTTCTCGAAAAAGGTTATGCCTACAAAAAAGCTGGTGCAATCTGGTTGAAGTCAACTGCCTTCGGTGACGATAAGGACCGAACGTTAGTCCGAAGTAATGGCCAGCCTACATATATTGCTTCAGATGCGGCTTACCATGCGGATAAATTTGAGCGAGGGTTCCAACACATAATTGATGTGTGGGGTCCGGACCATCATGGCTATGTAACACGAACAAAAGCGGCAATTGCGGCTTTGGGATACGATCCGGAGAAAGTTGAGATTATCATCTACCAGGCGGTACGTCTCTTTTCAGGGGGCGAAATGGTTATGATGTCAAAACGGGCGGGTGATGTTGTGCTCCTTTCAGAGCTTCTTGATGACGTTGGGAAAGATGCAAGCAGGTTCTTTTTCCTTATGAGAAGCGCTGATAGCACATTGGATTTTGACCTCAAACTAGCGAAGGAACAATCCGCGGAGAACCCAGTTTACTATGTACAATATGCCCACGCACGAATTATGAGCATCCTCCGCCTAGCAAAGGAGAACAATATCGAGGTTCCCGCCGCCGATAAAGCTGATTTGTCGCTGCTTACTCACGAATCTGAAGTTGATTTGATAAAAAAGCTAGCCGAATTCCCCGATCTAGTGCTTCAAGCAGGGCAATTGCGCGAACCTCATAGATTGACTAGATATGCACAAGATTTAGCTGCAATCTTTCACAGTTTTTACACAGACTGCCGAGTAGTAAGCGATGATAACGCTCTGACAGCCGCGCGACTAGTTCTAGTGGATGCAACCAGGGTTGTTTTAGCAAGCGTTTTGGGTTTGATGGGGGTCACCGCTCCAGAAAGAATGTAGCGTGGTTTTGGCGTTTTGCCTTGGAGCATTGTTAGACAGCTTGAAGACACCCAAGTATCGAACACGCGGAGGAACACTGCTTGCGTGGAAGTCGTATACAAAGGGGATACCAATTTTGGGAGCAATATAATGCATTCCAAAGTATTTTACGGAATTTTAATCTTTCTTTTTCTTGGGATTTCAGCGTGGGGAGGCACGTTTACAGACCGTGATGGCGGTAAGCATCAATGGTATGTGAATGACACCCATACATTGGTGTGGGATGGTAACTCTTATATTCCTTTTGGCGTTGAATTTTCACCAAAATACCTCACCGATGCGCAAACTGAAGAAAACCTGGCGGCCGATGAGGCGGAGATTGGTGCACTCAAGCTTGCTGGTATCTCGGACGTAATCATCAAACCTGCAAAAGCTTTGAGTTCAATTCCACCTTCAGCATTCCAAAGGATTATAGATCTTCTTGAGACTAATGGAATGCATTATGGAATTGAACTCAACGATTCGCCATATTACTCGCTTGTGGGTTGGGTGATTGCGCCTACGAAATATCGTGAGGATGGCATACAAGCAAGGGGCGAGGTTATTAAGAGCATCCCCGACACTCAGATGGCGTTTTACGTACTTTGCAATGCCATCACTGGAGAAGTAAACCGTCAAGGTCAGGCAACTGTTGGGGTAGACGAAGTGCGAATTTTCGTAGAAGAGATGCCGGCTGTTACTCAGGTGCTTCTCATCTATCCGCTGAGAAAAATTCGGCAAAGCTCCTCTGAATGGGGATTGCCTGACCTTTGGGCTTCGTATGACAAGCACCGGGACCATTTGGTGGCATATCTTTCACAGCTGAAATTTGGACCAGGTCTTCGCTTCTTTGTTGATCCATTCACCGAGCGGCTGGCACCCATTGGCGATACTGAGAGTATGTTTCCCGCATCACCAAGCTTTAGAATCGAGTATTCATCCTGGCTCTCACGCAGATATAACAACACGCAGACCCTCAGCATGCAATGGGCACTGACGGATTACGTAATTAAAACTTATACGGAAGCAGCTCGCCTTATTCCACTTTGGAGGCAGGGCAGGGGTGTAGGTGAGGTATACGATCCTTCTACCAACAAGAGGTACAAGGTTGATCCCACGAGGTCTACTATCTGGCAGGACTTCTTGGAGTTTCGTGAGACCTCGGTTCGAGGGTATATGAACTCGATGGCTGATGCTTTGAAGAGGCTTGTGGCGGATGTTCCAGTCGTTTTTACCGGAAATGCCCTGCAGCCGATGTTCCAGAACTCAGACCCAGCAGGCTATGATGGCTTGGTGGTGCCCAAGCCATTTGACAATCGCACGACGAATCAGCGGGCGGCCGAGGTGCTTTCTCTTGCAGAGAATTCAATGCGAAATATTTGGATTCTTTCTCGCATAAGCCCAGCCGCGCCTGGAGAAATAGTGTACCAGAAGAAGGAGGAACTTTTTGCAGAGCTCAATACGCTAAGAAGCCTCGGGTCCAAGGGCTTTTTCCTTTCGCAGATACCCGCAGAGGCTAAAATTGGCAGTGCAGATTTGCTATTCTGGCTTGCAGAATACGGGAATCTTAGCATATCGGATAAGCAGTTTGCTAGCTACAGGCCACGTGTTGCCTTCTACCCAAGGGATTATGGGGAAATCGGCATAAAGCGATTCAGCAGCGGAGTATGGTGGATTCCTTCGCTTGCTGCTGGACATAAACTCAATTTGGGCGAGGCATATGGTGGATACGTGCTGGCAGGAGTCAGTGGCATGGGGCTCTATGTTTGGTCAACTAAGGGTTCAAGAACTATTACCATAGCTACTCCTCAGCCTATCACATTGACTACTATGATAGGTGAAAAAACTACACTCAATCCTTCTAAGGGCAGAGTCGCTATTCCTTTGAGTGAAGAGCCAGTTATTGTGGATGGCATACCACCTGAGCAGTTTCTCCCTTTGGAGGTTGTTGTTGGAGCGCTACAAGAACTTGAGAAACTAATTGAAAAAGCACGTACTAGCGTTCCTGATATTGAGGCATATGTTCGGCTGGCCGCTCAGGCAAAAAAGCAAATAGAAAAAAACGAGTTTCTTATGAGCTATGATTTTATTATGGGAGCGATCCAAGAGCTTGAACACAAGGTGCGTGCAATGGAAACGGCGCCACCCGGTATGACAGGCGGCATGTAAAACCTTAGCGGCAAGGAAGGAGCTAGCAATGAAAGCCATGGTTTTCAACGCTCCAAATGATTTATATGTTACTGAGCGTCCTCTTCCGGAGATGGGTGACTATGATGCCTTGGTTAAAGTCGGCGCATGTGGTATATGCGGCACAGATATTCATATTCTTCGTGGCGAGCATATTGTCAAGTTTCCGGTCGTGCCTGGCCATGAATTTGCCGGCGAAGTAGTAGCTATAGGAAGTAAGGTTGATAATATAAAGGCTGGCGACCGGGTGACCGTCGACCCAAATATCGTTGACAATACTTGCTTTTTCTGCCAAAGGGGCGAAATCCATCTATGCAAAAACCTCACCGCCATTGGCGTGAACTTGGATGGTGGGTTTGCTGAGTATTGCTCTGTTCCTGCAGTTCAATGCTATAAGGTTCCTGCAAGCCTTAGCATAGAAGAAGCGGCAATGGTTGAGCCACTCGCATGTTGCATCCATGGCATCGACCAAGCGAAAATTGAGCCGGGGTGTAATGTGGTTATATTGGGTGCTGGGTTTATTGGTTTGCTAATGGTTCAACTTGCCAAAATAGCCGGGGCGAAGCACATAATTGTGAGTGAGCCTGACGAGAGAAAGCGACACCTAGCGGCAAGGTTTGGTTCCGATGTTCAAGTTGACCCAAGGACGCGTGATGTAGCAGCAGAGGTTGGCGAGGTGACGGGCGTTGGCGCTGACGTAGTTATTGAGGCTGCCGGTATGCCCGAGACAGCTGTACTAGCGATTGATTTGGCACGCCGTGGAGGAACGGTCCTTCAGTTTGGCATGGTGAGTCCCGACCGGTTGGTCGAAATGTCGCCATATCAGATTTATTATAAGGAGCTAACAATTCGTGGGTCATTCGTCAATCCGTTTACACATTCACGAGCAGTGGAGCTCCTGGCGTCTAAGCAAGTGGATGTGATGCCGCTTATAACTCATCGCTTTGGACTAGAAAAGGCGGCAATGGCAATCCAAACAGCACGCACTGGCGATGCAATAAAAATATTGATTATTCCTGATTAACGAAGTAATATGCCGAGTATTGGAAAAACGCTAAAGAAATCATTCGCAGATTCATACGATTACCTAGGGCTCGTTCTGTTTTGTAGCTTTCTATGGTTTGGGATTGTAATCGCAATATTCTCAACAGCTAAGCTTCCACTAACCACGCTGGTACACGTTTTGTTGTTTATTGTGCTTTGCATATTATTGCTATCACCAATAACTGCCGGTGTGCTGGCGGTGGCACGGAAAATCGCCGCAAGGGACGACCCTTCAATACTTGACCTTTTTCTTGGTTTTAAATACTTCTTAATCCCTGCGTGGAAGCTAGGCACATCAGAAATAGTAATCACGGCATTGTTGGTTGCCAATATCTGGTTTTATCTAACTCGAACCATGCCATTGAAATTGGTTTCTGTTTTCTTTTCTTATCTGTTGTTGGCATGGATAATGAGTATGATTTACCATTATCCCTTGTTAATCGAACAGAATCCAGGTACGCTGAAGATTCTAAAGAGGGGATTTCTATTAATGCTCGACAATTTGGGCTTTACGGCCATTGTATTCCTTGCTATAATCATGCTTACTTGCCTATGCACTGTCACATTGGTAGGATTACCTCTTTTATACGCTGGTATGGTAGGAATATTAGCAACCCGGGCTGCAAGATCGCTTTTCATAAAATACGGAATTTTGCCGCCTGAGCCTGAGCCCCAACCAGTTGCGGATGATGTTTGGAGACTCCCTGACTAGGGAGAGGGAATTAGAATAACCAATTTTTGGGTGTTTTAATCCGCACCCGGCATATCATTGTTCAAAGTTCAAAGAAAACTGCTCTGAAAGGAACATTGCGATGTCGGAAGTTGTTTGTATTGGAATATTGGTTGCAGATGTCATTGGGAAACCGGTTACAGAGTATCCCGAGCGGGGAAAACTTGTTTTAGTCGACCGAATGGAGCTTCACAGCGGCGGATGTGCATCAAGTACAGCGATAGCACTTTCCAAAATAGGGGTGGAGACCGGAGTAATCGGCAAAGTCGGAGACGACGGTTTTGGTGACTTTTTAATTGGGGTTCTTGAACGCGCGGGCATAGACGCCAGGGGGGTTGTGCGCGACCCCGAGACAGCAACTTCGGCAACGATGGTCATGGTTCACCCAGATGGTGAGCGAAGCTTCATTCATTACCTGGGAGCAAACGCAACATTGACCGAACACGATGTGAATTTTGACTTGCTAAAGGATGCAAAAATATTGCATATCGCAGGGTCGTTTTTGATGCCGGCGTTCGATGGAGAGCCAACTGCAAGGGTTCTGCAGAAAGCAAAGCAGATGGGGCTTACAACAAGTATCGACACCGCATGGGATTCGAAGGGCCGATGGATGAGTCTAATCGAACCATGCCTTTCATATGTTGACATAGCAGTTCCAAGTATAGAGGAAGCACGAATGGTGACCGGCAAGCACAATCCACCTGATGTTGCGGCCGTGCTAATGGATCATGGAGTGAAAATTGTGGCTCTCAAAATGGGTGAGGAAGGTTGCTACATACGCTCGAAGGATGTTGAGCTTTATATACCGCGGTTTGACGTAGTGGCAGTAGATGCATGCGGGGCAGGTGACTGTTTTGCGGCAGGTTTCCTTACCGGCATCTTAAGTGGTTGGGACTTGGAAAAAACAGGTAGGTTTGCGAATGCTGTTGGCGCCACTTGCGTTATGGCATTAGGCGCAACTACGGGAATAAAAAGTCTAGAGGATACGCTATATTTCATGGAGCATACCCCGACATGTTAAGTAGTGAGCTGAGGACAAAATATCTTAAATTCTTTGAGGAACAAGGACACCTTATACACCCAAGTGATTCTCTCGTGCCCGATGATCCCACCTTGCTATTCACCAGCGCTGGAATGGTTCAGTTCAAACCGTATTTTATTGGCGCACGCAAGCCTCCAAGAAGTCGCATAACTACCGCTCAGAAATGTCTGCGAACTGGAGATTTGGAGGTAGTAGGAACAACACCATTCCACCATACTTTTTTTGAGATGATGGGCAACTTCTCCTTTGGCGACTATTTCAAAAAAGAGGCAATTACTTGGGCATGGGAGTTTCTTGCGAAAGTTCTTGGTTTCTCACCAAACGACCTTTGGGTTAGCGTTTATGAGAACGACGACGAGGCATATGAAATTTGGGAGAAAATAGTTGGTGTTCCGGCCGAGCGCATTGTTCGTCTAGGGGCTGGAAAGAACTACTGGCCTCCAAATGCACCAACCGAGGGTCCAAATGGCCCGTGCGGGCCGTGTTCTGAGATATTCTTTGACTATGGTGCAGATGTCGGCTGCAAGCGACCAAATTGCGACCCTTCTTGCGATTGTGCGAGGTTTAGCGAGGTTTGGAATCTTGTTTTTATGCAATACAATCGCGAAGAAGATGGTACGCTAACGCCACTGCCCCAAAAAAACATCGATACGGGTCTTGGACTCGAACGTGTGACAGCAATTCTCCAAGGCACGCCTACAAACTTCGAAACCGATTTGTTTTTCCCAATTATCAAAACCATAGAAGAGATAAGCGGGGCGAAGTACCAAGCAAAGGAATCAGATGCTGATATAGCCTTCCGCGTTATTGCCGACCATATCCGGGCGATGGTTTTTGCAATCGCGGATGGTGTTCTTCCATCGAACGTAGGAAGAGGATATGTTTTGCGGCGAATTATCCGCCGGGCAGTACTAAAAGGCAGATTACTTGGCCTCCAGGAACCATTCCTAGACCGAATTGCACCTGTTGTGGTTAAGGTTATGAAAGACCCTTACCCAGAGCTGGTGGAACGTGAAGGGCATGTCTGCAGGACTATAAGAGCTGATGAGGAAAAATTCCTGCGCACTTTGAACCAAGGGATGCAGAAGTTGGAGGAGGCAATAGAGGCTGTACTCAAGGGCAGTGGCGGTGAAGAGAAAGTGCTTCCGGGAATGGAGGCGTTTGTTCTCTACGATACTTACGGATTCCCTTTGGAGCTTACAGAAGAGATTGCCGCCGAACACGGACTGCGCGTAGATATCCAAGGCTTCAATGAGGCGATGGAAGAACAGCGGAGAAAGGCCAGAGAAGGAAGCGAAATTCCCTCCGAACTATTCGCAGTAAGCCTCATGACCCTTGCTGAAATAGAAAAAGAAGAGCCTGAGACTGAGTTTGTTGGCTATGATATGCTAATTTCAGAATCGAAAATAGTTGGCATTCTGAAAAATGGAGAACTTGTTGATTCTGCTTCCCAAAATGATGAAATTGAGCTTGTGTTGGACCGAACACCATTCTATGCCGAGTCTGGAGGACAAGTAGGCGATAAAGGCATTATTACAACAAGAGAAGGTGCAGAAGTTGCTGTAGAGCATACATACCGAGCCGGTTCGCTTATTGTACATTCTGGCAGAGTGACCTCTGGGAAATTGAGTCATGGAGAGAGAGTAACGGCTGCGGTAGACAGTGTGCGGAGAATGGCGACAATGCGCAACCATACAGCAACTCACTTGCTCCATAAGGCGCTTAGAGTAGTGCTCGGCGAACATGTTGTCCAGTCTGGTTCGTCGGTTGATCCTGAACGACTGAGGTTCGACTTTACGCACCCATCGCCACTTTCGTCTGAGGAATTAGCGCGGGTAGAAAGTATTGTAAATACCGAGATATTTAATGCCCTTCCTGTCGAAATTTACCAGACCACCCTCGAACAGGCGAAAGAGGATGGTGCGATGGCTCTATTTACCGAGAAATATGGCGGCCAGGTAAGAGTGGTAAGGATCGGCGATGTAAGTTTAGAACTTTGTGGCGGGACTCATGTGTCAAACACTAGTCAAATTGGGATATTTAAAATCGTCAGCGAAAGTAGCGTTGGTGCAGGTCTTCGAAGAATTGAGGCAATGACAGGACTTGCTGCGCTTGCATACCTAAATGAACGCGAGGCGCTTCTCAACGATGCGGCGGAAATCTTGAGGACGGCTCCAACAGATGTTCCCGATGCTGTGCGCAGGCTTGTTGAGAATTTAAAAACTGCAGAAAAGCGAATCGGCGATCTCCAGCGTCGAATTGTTTCGGGAGGCGCAGAAGAGCTTGCTTCGAGAGCCGTTGATGTGAACGGTGTAAAGCTCATTGCGGCGCGCGTTGAAGGCGATGCTGAGGCGTTGAGCACGTTGGCAGATGGCTTGGCGAATAAACTAAAATCTGCTGTTGTTGTGCTGGGTGCCCCGGCAGATGGGAAAGTAATTTTTGTCAGTAAAGTCACCGCCGACCTTGTGAAAAAAGGTTTCAATGCTGGAGATATAATACGTGAGGTGGCGAAAGTTGCAGGCGGAGGTGGCGGAGGACGTCCAGATTTTGCGCAGGCTGGCGGGCGTGATGTCAGCAAACTTGACGAAGCGCTTGAGAAGGCTAGGGAGCTTGTGAAAAAGAAAGCAGAGGGTAGCACCCCATAACTTCTGAGCAAATTTTTGTTTTTTGTGCTTGCAATTAAAGACATGCGGTATATGGGTCTAGATGTGGGTGATAAAACAATCGGCGTTGCCTTAAGCGATGAGCTTGGAATGGTGGCAACGCCATTAACTGTAATACGGCGAAGCACAAGCGTTAAGAAAGACATTGCTGAGATTAAAAAGCTGGCTGAAGCTTATCAAGTCGGCATTATCGTCGTTGGATTGCCCCTAATGTTGTCAGGGACGGTTGGAGCCCAGGCAGAAAAGGCTAAGGAGTTTGTCGAAGCACTCAAGCCACATGTCAAAGTTCCAGTCAAGCTTTGGGACGAACGGCTGACTACTGTTGAAGTGGAACGGATACTTATCGAAGCAGACCAGTCGCGTGAAAGTCGCAAGGCGGTTGTCGACAAACTAGCGGCGGCGGTGATGCTTCAATCCTATCTCGATCGTAAAAGGCGCGAGGTCCGTAATAGTGAGCAATCTTAGACGTGTTAGCCTTTTGGCAGTATTCCTTCTAGCAATCGTGGCGTTAGGGGTTTTGCTTTGGCTTAGTTGGGGGGTATGGACGCCAGCAGGTCGCGACCGCAAAGTAATGGTTTTGATACCCAATGGTTACTCTACCAAAAAAATTGCACGTTTGCTAGCAAAATCGGGTGTTATCCGCAGCTCATCTGGTTTTATTCTGCTTGCACTGTGGCAGCATAAAAGCGAAAGCCTCAAACCCGGTGCATACGAGCTAAGCCCTGCCATGACCCCCAGCAAAATTCTCAGGAAAATTGCCGCGGGCGATGTTAGCGCAAAGTGGGTTACGTTTCCAGAAGGGTTCACTACTTCGCAGATTGCCGAGCGTCTTCACGCAGAAGGCTTGGTAAATATGGATAGATTCTATAGCTTAGCACGAACCAGGGGGTCAGATTTTACTACAAGCTTCCCACATCCAGGAGATGACTTAGAGGGCTACTTATTCCCAGATACTTATCTGATTTCCATTGGCAGCTCAGAGGAATCTATAATTCAAGAGATGCTTGATAATTTCGGAAAAAGAATAGCGGATCTGATGCCTGAAATTGCTACAAGCGGCATGAGCCTTCATGAGATTGTTATCTTGGCTTCGCTCATTGAGCGTGAGGCACGCATTTCAAAAGATAGGCCGCTAATATCTGCAGTTCTTCGAAACAGACTTTCGAAAGGGATGCATTTGGAATGCGACGCAACCATTCTCTACGCCCTTGGGAGGCACAAGAGCCGCCTTTTTTATAGAGACCTGGGAATAGATTCCCCTTATAATACTTATAGGTATCCAGGACTCCCGCCTGGTCCGATTGCAAACCCTGGCCTTGCTTCTATCAAAGCAGCACTTCATCCTGCAAATGTGGATTATCTTTATTATGTAGCCAAACGAGATGGCTCGCACATCTTCAGCCGAACTTTAGACGAACACAACCGTGCAAAACAAATTGCGCGTGGAGGGACTGGTAGGTGAATAAGCTCCTTAAGCTTTTTTGCCCTGATGAATATTTATCTTCAGTGAGCCAGATAGACTTACAAGCATTACGAAATCGCGGTTTTTCAGCAATACTTGTTGATTTAGATAATACATTGGTGCCCTGGAGAAAAAGCGAAGTTCCCAAAGAAACTCACAACTGGCTTCAGAAGGCAAAAGAATATGGATTCAAGGTTTGCATAGTCTCGAATACACGTTTTCCCAATCGGCTTAAGCGCCTTGCGAAAGAAATGAATTTGCCATATGTGAATAAGGTATTAAAGCCTCGGCGCGGAGGTTTTAGAGAGGCACTAAGACTTCTTGATGTAGAGCCTGAACATGCAGTTGTAGTAGGTGACCAGGTTTTTACCGATATTTTGGGTGGTGAAAGGCTAGGACTGTATACCATTCTAGTAAGGCCCCTTTCTAAACATGAATTCATAGCAACAATAATCAGCAGGTTTTTCGAGAGAATGCTTTTAAGGTTTTTTGAAAGGCGCGGAATGCTTGCCATCAAAGATGGTGTAAAGCCTTTGTAGATGGGAACATTTGAGTAATCTGAAGCGTCAGAAAAAGGAAGATGGAAAATTGAAAGGACTGTTGAGCGGCGAGACAAAAGTTGTTGGCGTTTTCGGATATCCCGTGCGTCACAGCTTGTCTCCTGCAATGCATAATGCTGCTTTCAAAGAGCTTGGGCTAGACTTTGTCTACGTTCCGTTTAACGTGCACCCTGACAATTTGGAAGCCGCGGTTCGAGGCATCCGCGCGTTACAGATAGTCGGCGTGAATGTGACAATCCCACACAAGGAATCAGTAATTCGATTCCTTGACTGGGTCAGTCCTGAAGCCCAGCAGATATCTTCTGTAAATACGGTGCATAACTCTGAGGGATTACTTAGAGGCTACAGCACAGATGGGCAAGGTTTTATCGAATCGCTGGGTCAAATGGCTGCGGAGGTGGTTGGCAAGAAGGTTGTCGTGTTAGGCGCTGGTGGTTCAGCTAGGGCAATAGTTAATGCCTTGGCTGTTCGAGGTTGCCAAGTGACTGTTGCAAATCGCACGCTTAGTCGAGCAATTGAGATGGTCGAGGCGCTTAAGGCAAAATTGGGTGAGCATCCAATTCACACAGTGCAAATAGAAAGCGAGGAAGCACGGCAGGCAGTGGAAGAAGCGAACTTTCTGGTCAACTGCACTTCTGTCGGGATGTTTCCGCATACCGATGAGCAGCCGGTTCCTTCGGAATGGTTACACGAAGGGCTGTTGGTATACGATTTGATATACAACCCAATGGAAACGAAATTGCTGCAAGCGGCACGCAAGGTTGGATGTAAGGTAATGAATGGTATTAAAATGCTAGTTTATCAAGGAGCGATTTCATTTCGGATATGGACTGATTTGGAGCCGCCAATTAAGGCCATGGAGGAGGCAGTGGTGGCAGGATTGAAGAGAATGAAGTAAATCTTCGGAGCGGCCGATTGTATATAGTAAGACAGGATGGTATAATACTTTGAATAGGATGTCTGAATGCACGAGCATGGGGTGGAGGTCCTAAAGCAATGGTAACGATGAGAAAAGATATAGGCGATCTCCTTCTGGAGGCGCAGGTAATAACACCTGAGCAGCTTGCCCAGGCAAGAGAAGCTCAGAAGGCTGCACCTGGGGATATTGGCCAGATAATCATGGATCTTGGGTTTGCAAATGAAAAACAGGTGCTACAGGCTCGTGCACGCCAGCTAAACATACCGTTTGTAGACCTTACCACCCAGAAGATTGACCCTGCTGCTATAAACGTGGTGCCTGAGAATATAGTCAGGCGGCACAAGGTAATGCCAGTCATGAAGAATGGCAATCGCTTGACGGTAGCAATGGCGGATACAAACAACATAATGGCGCTTGACGACTTAAGGTCAGTCACGCGATTGCAGATTCAACCGGCGCTTGCTACTGCTCAAGCGATTGAGGAAGCTATCGAACGCAATTACCGTGGTGGAAGCAGTGACGCCGCAAGTGCTACTCCAGCTGCAACCACAGGTGCTCCACTTGGCGGCGGGATAGCAAGCATTCAAGATGCGATAGACTCATATAGGTCTCGCGAGGTTGCCGAAGAAGAAGACCCCGATGCAGTTGCAAGGGTTGCCGAGGAAGCCCCAATAATCCGGGCAGCCAACACGATCATACAACAGGCCATCCAGCAGGAAGCAAGTGATATCCATGTCGAGCCCGACAGGCGCCATGTGCGTGTGAGATATCGCTTGGATGGCGTTCTGCATGAAGAGATGACGCTCCCAAAATATATTCAAGCACCCTTGATTTCAAGATTTAAAATTATGGCGGAAATGAATATCGCTGAACGAAGGGTGCCTCAAGATGGACGTATTGCCGTTCGGGCAAATGGAAAAGATTATGACCTTCGTGTGAGCTGTTTGCCGACTATATATGGTGAGAAAATCGTCTGCCGAATTCTCGATAAGAGTAGCGTATTGATTGGTTTGAACAAGCTAGGTTTCTCGCCAGAGTCACTTGCAAGGCTTGAAGAATTAATAGTGCAACCTAACGGAATGGTTCTCTCTACGGGTCCAACTGGTAGCGGCAAAACTACAACCCAATATTCTGTCCTTCATAAGATTAACTCAGTAGCAAAGAACATAATCACAATTGAAGACCCTGTAGAGTATCAGCTTCCAGGAATATCACAGGTGCAAGTCAACGTCAAAGCAGGCTTGACCTTTGCAACCGCTCTAAGATCTTTCCTCCGGCAAGACCCCGATATAATTATGGTAGGTGAAATGCGAGACCTTGAAACAGCAGAAATAGCGGTTGAAGCAGCTCTTACAGGTCACCTGGTTCTTTCCACATTGCATACCAACAATGCCCCATCAGCTGTTATCCGAATGGTGGATATGGGGGTTGAGCCATACCTGATATCCGCAACTGTAATTGGTGTTCTGGCGCAAAGGCTTGCTAGAAAAGTCTGCCAGAACTGCAAAGAACCCTACCAAGTGCGTGCGAGCGAGCTTCGAGTGCTGGGTTATCCGGTAGAGGATAGAAATGAGATGATCACACTCTACCGTGGTCGCGGCTGTGAGGTGTGCAGGCATACCGGTTTCAAAGGAAGAATTGGAATCTTCGAACTTATGTGTGTAAATGACGAGATTGCTGAGCTTATCGTACGCAGAGCACCTCTTGCCGACATTCGCGAAGCGGCAAAAGCAAATGGAATGAAAGAACTCCGGGAGGATGGATTAGATAAAGTCCTTCAGGGGATTACCACTCCCGAAGAGGTCAAGGCTGTAGTCTTCACCGCAGGTCATTAAAGCTTGAATTCCTTTCCTAATAAATAGGGAAGCAGAAGTGAGGGGGACATATTGGTACAGGATGCCATGATAACTGCCCAAATGCAACAACGTCCGATTGGTAAAGTACGTCCAATCGAGGAAGTTCATATAGATGACCTTCTTAGATTGGTGGTGGAGCGTGGAGCTTCTGACCTCCACCTAGCAGTAGGGGTGCCACCAATTCTTCGAATCGATGGCCAGCTTATGCCAACTAATTACGAGAAGCTAACACCAACGGACAGTCAGAGGCTAGTGTATGATATTCTAACTGACGAGCAAATTCAGCGGTTCGAAGCCGACCTCCAGCTTGATTTTTCATATTCTTTGGCTAAAGTTTCGCGCTTCAGAGTTAACATCTTTCGCGACAAAGGTACAGTAGCAGCCGCTTTCCGGGTAATCCCCACACGAATTCCTACTATTCGCGAGTTGGGTCTTCCAGTAATACTTGAAGAACTTTCAAGAAAGCCTCGCGGATTGATTCTCGTGACAGGACCGACTGGTTCAGGAAAGTCTACAACCCTGGCGGCGATGGTCAACCAGATAAACTCCGAGAGAAGTGCGCATATCATTACCATTGAAGATCCCATTGAGTATTTGCATCAACATAAAATGAGTATCATTAATCAGCGTGAGCTAGGCCTTGATGTCAAGTCGTTCTCAGGCGCACTTCGAGCTGCTCTTCGCGAAGACCCAGATGTAATCCTCGTTGGCGAAATGCGAGATTTGGACACGATATCAACTGCGATAACATGCGCTGAAACAGGACACCTAGTGCTTGCCACACTACATACAATCAATGCGCCGCAAACA
Source organism: Armatimonadota bacterium (assembly GCA_023511795.1). NCBI lineage: Bacteria > Bacillati > Armatimonadota > Armatimonadota bacterium. The sequence continues at coordinate 492,808 of JAIMAU010000001.1, forward strand.
GTTGACCGCGTGGTAGACGTTTTTCCGCCTGAGCAACAAGAGCAAATCCGGTTTATGCTTTCAAATAACTTGGAAGCTGTTCTATGTCAACAGCTATTGCCCAGAGCAGGAATGCCGGGCCGCGTTTGTGCAATGGAGGTAATGATAGCTTCACCGGCTATAAGAAACCTCATTAGAGAAAATAAGGCACACCAGATAACTTCGGTTATACAAACGAGTGCTAATCTTGGGATGCAGACAATGGACCAATCGCTAAGAGACTTATATCAACGCGGCCAAATAACGTATGACGAAGCTCTATCACGAGCGATGAACCCTGATGAATTCAAAACAATGGTAGCCACAGCCGGACGTGGCGCCCCCATGCCTGGGAACGCTAATGGAAGATAGGAAATATCGGGCACCGCTGATTTAGGAGTGAAAAGATGGCAACCTTCGCATACACAATCAGAGACGCAACAGGCACAATACGACAAGGGATATCGGAAGGTGAAAGCGAGGCAGCGGTAGCACGGTCGCTTCAAGAGCGCGGCTATACCGTTATGAAGGTCCAACGGACAAAAGCTTCCAAACCTAAATCCGCTGGGATGGGATTTGGGCGCGTGAAGCTTACCGACCTTGCTATCTTTTGCCGTCAATTTTCAACAATGATTGATGCAGGTGTTTCACTCGTAAGGTGTCTTTCAGTTCTCGCGGAACAAACGCAAAGTCCTAAATTGCGGCGAATCATTGCTGATATTGAAGCCCAGGTTCAGGGTGGAGAAACGCTTTCAAAAGCAATGTCCAAATATCCTAATGTTTTCAGCAATCTATTCATCGGTTTGGTTCGAGCTGGCGAAGTTGGCGGTGCGCTTGAAGAAAGCCTTCAGAGGTTATCTACCTTCTTAGAAAAAGATTTGGAACTCCGCCGCAAAGTTAAATCCGCAATGACATATCCGACAATTGTCGTGGTTGTTGCACTTATAATTGTCATTGGCTTGGTCACGTTTGTGCTTCCGAAGTTTATGGATCTGTTTAAAGACCTCGGCGTTAAAGAAATGCCAATCACGACGCTAATGCTTATGAATTTCAGCCATTTTCTGACAACAAAATGGTATATTATGCTGGGTTGCCTTCTCGCTTTTTTCGCGGCCTTTCGCCTTTTTGTCAAAACCAGAGTTGGACGTCGAATTTACGACCGAATAAAGCTTAAGGCGCCGGTATTCGGAAAGCTAAATCACAAAATATGCCTCTCGCGATTTTCCCGCACACTAGCAACGCTTCTGATAAGCGGCGTGCCGATACTTCAGGCTATGGAAACCGTCGCAGGAACAGTGGCAAATGAAATCATCGGCGATGCGATTCTAGAGGCGAGATCGAGAATTCGCGAAGGCGATAGGATTGGCGAACCTCTTCAAAAAAGCAAAATGTTCCCGCCTATGGTAGTCCAAATGATAAGCATCGGCGAGGAGTCCGGTGCGCTGGACCAAATGCTTGGAAAGATCGCGGACTTCTATGAAAATGAAGTGGATGCCGCGCTCCAAAGCCTTACGGCTTCCATCGAACCTGTAATGATTGTATTTTTAGGTGGTGCTGTAGGTTTCATAGTCATCTCAATGTTTATGCCGCTTATCACAGTTATTGGCAATCTTTCCCAAGGTGGCGGCGAGTAGAGCTTAGGAGAAAAGCATATTAGCAATGCCCGAATGGCTCGGTGCAGCGATTGCATTCATATATGGGACGGTGGTCGGCAGTTTTCTCAATGTATGTATCTGGCGTATGCCGAGGGATGAGTCAATCATCCGGCCAGGTTCCCGTTGTCCATCTTGTAAAACACTCCTCCGTGCATGGGATCTGGTCCCCTTGGTAAGTTTCTTGATTCAAAATAGACGCTGCCGTTATTGTGGCGAGCCAATTAGTTGGCGGTATTTCTTGGTTGAATTATTGACTGGAGGATATTTCGCAGTAACATATATCTGGTTCGGATACAGCGTGAACTTCTTTGCGCATGCGCTTTTTGGAGCTGCACTAATCGCAGTTTTTTTTATAGACTTAGAACATTGGATTATACCGGACCAGCTAAGCCTTTTTGGGATAGTAGTTGGTTTGGTACATGATGGAATCGAATTGGCAATAGGGGGTCGGCAACCATATAGGATTCCAATACCAGGTACAGATTTGCTGTTGCCTGTGCCACAATCAATAGCAGCAATCGTAATCTGCGGCGGATTTTTCATGGCAATCGCCGTTATCAGCTATTATGTATTCAAGAAAGAAGGGATGGGCGGCGGCGATATTAAGCTAGCAGCAGCGATAGGCGCAAACTTAGGAATATGGCCTTCGATGGTATCATTCCTGATTGCGGTGGCGCTGGGCAGCTTGATTGGCATTGGCTTGGTTTTGGCAGGCAAAAAAACAAGAAAAGACTATGTTCCTTTTGGGCCAATGATGGTTGCCGGTGCGATAATAGCAATATTTTTTGGCCAGCGAATACTGGATTCATATCTAGTTTTTAGTGGACTTGGCAACTAGGCGGGGTCGGATACGCGGCTCTGGCAAACGGAGGAATGAAAGATGCTACTAAAAAAACATGGCGGTTTTACAATTATAGAACTTTTGACAGTTATTAGTATCATGGGCGTGCTAGCGGCCTTAATCTTTCCAGTCGTAGCTTCTTCACGCGAAAGTGCGAAGAAAGCTCAGTGCACGAGCAATCTTCACCAAATGTGGACCGCTCTAAAGCAATTTCAAATGGACGAACACCGATATCCAGATTTTATTGCAGGTCCGGCGTATAGGGAGAATGGAGCAATTGTACCGCTAAATAAGACTTCTGGCATGGATGCAACCGGCCGTGCTGTGTCGCTATACCCCGAATACATAAAAGAGGCTAGTGCTCTAAATTGTCCAAAATCTGTTGTCAACGGAGAGGGCGCGGAATATAAGCAAACGGACGTAGCCCCAGACCCATTAGGCAGAACGTGGTATGAGACCAACACAACAGACCCCAATAACCCAGAGCCACAGCCAGTTTTTCTATATAAATACTCCAGTTACGATTACCAGTGCCCAAGACCGCTTGGATGGAAACCCGAGGCGCATTATTCCATTGAGTGGCCGCTAGATGATGATGATGACAAGCTACAAGAAAATATAGTAAAACAATTAAAATGGCGGAACCCGCCTGCAGAGACAGTCGTTGCTTGGTGTTCCTACCACAGGGATGTCACACGAACAGGAGTTAGGCCCAACAGCAAAGATTTAGTGCTGTTCTTGGATGGACATGTAAAACAACTGCCATCTTCATTGGCAATTGATTGGAAAAACGCCTGGAGGAACTTCAAACAATAGAGCAAAATCAAGCTAAAGTTCGCCGAAAGGTAACTAAAACAGATGCTTGCTTCCTTATTTATTTGAAAAGAAATGGCAAGGCTGTTGAAGTTACCTTGTTTAACATTTAGGATGGGAACATTAATCGAGTTCGGGGAGTCAAATAACTGGTAGAAAATAGCGCTTAAATGCGTGAAGATACCAGGTAAGTATGCGCCCTCCGGCTCATCCGAATTAATAAAATTGGCCCGTGCTCCTAATGAAGTAAATTGTTTCATGAAAACGTTGGAGAGCAGGACCAAAGAGTAGCGATTGAGACGGAAGCCGGCGCATTCTTTTTAGGAAGACCGATTGGTGAAGCCAATGAAGCTTCTTTTACAATTTAAAAATGAGCGAGGAATATCCTTAGTCGAGGTCCTGACAGCAATAGTCATATTCCTCGGCGGCATTCTCCTAGTGGTGCGCATGTTTCCAGGTGGTTTTGCCGTCGTAAAGCACAGTGAAGACGTTACCCTCGCAAATCGCCTTGCCCAACAGGAGCTCGAGCGGTGGAAAGGTATGGCTGCCAATCTTCCTGGCGGAATATTGCCTTGGGGTTGGAATGAAACCTCCGGCGCCTATACCGTGCTTCCTGATATTAGTCCAGACAACTTGCGCGATCCTGTCGAACCTAGCGATGGGTGGCCAGCAGGATTTAACACGTACTATTACACGGATGTCAACAAATTCCGCCACATCTATGCTGAAGCTACCAAGATTCCCATGCCATTAAACCCAGCGGCCCCTGACTCCTTAGGTTCGATTTACATCCTGGGATTCAGCCCCATAGCGTGGGATGGCCCAGGATCCATTAAGGTTTATAGCGGCCCGATGCGACGGCGAAATGTTTGGCTTGGGATTCCTACACTCAGAAGCCTTAGTGAATATGCCATTGATTATGATAATGCGGTTATCTATCTCCGGGCTACCCCCTATACCCGGCGATTTATGATTACCTACTCCTATTGGGACAATGACCCTTTGGTAGATGGCAGACCTGACCTGGTTCCGGTGGTTAGCCAAGAAATTATTGTCAACAACAATACTGCCAAACAAATTGACCCCTACACTGTGGCAGTAGATATTCCAGGCCCAGCAGGAACAAAGCTGTCTACAGAACCGGGTTATATGTTTATCGACCATGGCAGCGATTCACTGCATCGAATGTTCGAGCTGATAGATGCAGGCGCTCGGTGGAATCCGAACAATCCGTATGAATACAAAGTTTTAGACTATGTGGCCGGCGTTATTTATTTTAACCCATATGGATATGGCTACGAAGAATATACCGCACGAGGGAAAATGCCTTTGATTGCCTACATAGACTACAATGTTCTCGATTGGCATATTATTCGCGAGGAGCGAAAACTCCCCGACCATATAAACAGTCCAGCAGATTGCGAGTTTAAACTTACCCTTCGGTTTATAAAAAAGGCTGGAGAAACCATTGAATTGAATGGCCAAAAATATGAAGGATTGGCGGCACACCCACCTTATAATTATCTTCCATATGATGTATTAGCGCTCGACGTGGAAACTGGCGCATATTATACTGAAGACAGCAAAATGAGCGACGGAACCCCAGCATTGCAGGTTAATTATAAAGACGGGATAATCCGCTTTCATCCTTTGTTTGCCGGCAAAACATTTCGCGTCTACTACCGCGCAGATGGGGATTGGGCGGTTCAAGTTTATAAAACCTATGATGTATACCGGAAAAGCGATAGGCTGAGCTTGGATTACCGCCAATACCATATAAACAACAATGGCATAATGACTTTCACCAGATGCTATGCTGGTATGGCCGTAGCAGTGGATTATACCTTCGAGGCTACCATCCAAGGGCAGGGGCGCTTAAGGCTTACCAGGAATGGCGATACTTTCCGCATTTCGGAGGCCACGGGCCCCGGAGGTTACTGCAGTGTTGATATCCGCCAAAGATTGTTGGACTTATATGGTCCAGACTCCGACCCGAGAATTCTATTTGTAAGCAAGGTCTATGGCATTACCCTCGGCGCAAGGGTTATTTGGCGTGACTCCGGCCGCGCGCTGAAGGCCGGCAAATGGAAGTCTGCAGATATACAGACATATCTGACGCGGGCGATGCAGTAAGCAGCGAATAGGGTTGCTAAGAGAAGATGAAACGATTTCTTAAATCCAATAAGGGATTCACGCTCTTAGAAATACTGATTGTCATTGCCTTGACGGTGATTGTTCTGGGACTGGTCTTCATTCCGGTTACCAGGACTTTCGAATTTACTCGACAGGCCGAAGTGATGGTCAGGACCCAGGACAACGCGCGCATCGCCATGGAACAGATAAGCCGTGATTTGGCGGATGCCATGTATGTTTTCGACAATACGCGGGACCCAATCAATTTTAAGGTAAAAGATGCAACGGGTAGAACAGTTTTCGTCCCAGTATATTACGCCAAAATTGATTTGGTTCTTCCTCGCATGAGATGCTATTGTACTAGCCCGAAACATCCTAATAACCAGCCGAGGGATTTTCCGAGACACGATCCTTCTAATCCCGATTTTGACGAATCAGCGCCAAGGTGTAAGTATGATGGATCGTTGCTGGAAATCCGGCCTGCCGAGCCACTTGCGCCTGATACTTTTATTGTTCGCTATTTCATAGGCCTGAGAGATCCGACAGCAGAGTATTCGAATAGTTATGCGAGCAAGACAGCAGTCCCGGGTACTGATAATATGTTTGTCCTTTACCGGGCAGAGTTTAGTCTCTACGATGATAACTTATTTGACCCAAGCATTCCCGTACAGGACCGACTGTCTTATCCAAACTTTTTCTATGATGAACCATACTGCAAACGCTGGAAGCAAATAAGCAGGCCTATGGTTACGGTGGAGAATACCGACCTAGTGAACATTAGATTTGAAGGTGTAAATCCAATCGTTATGCCGACGGTAAAGTTTATGCCGACGGCCGTCTACAACGATCCCATGGTTCCAACTGTGGAAAAGAGTGATGCTCCGGAGTTTGGCGATGCACCGCCAACCGTTTATAAAGCGACCTATGGACATTGGGTTCTGCCCTACGAGGTTATGCTATTGCGAAAAGATCCGAAGAATCCAGGCTCGCATATATTGTATAAGACAGCTCAGAGCACCGATGGAAATGGCAATCCGTTTATAGGCATCTTTAGGGATGGAAAGCTGATATTCAATATAACAAAATACCTGGCTACGAAGAATACCAGTAAATATGGCGCCGGGATAATCGAACCAGCGAAGCCTGAAGTTGCCTTCACGATTGATCCGGTTAAAGGCACTGCGAATTTCGCCTTTCCGGTAGTAAACGACCAAATCAGCAGTAGAGCGGGCGGTACAATGGCGATTAGCAAGATGGGTAGCACTGACGATATCAACGCGGCTTATATTAGTTCAGGATACCGCGACCGATACCGCCGCTTCCTAATCAATGATCCTACTGATACTTCAGACCCAGTTTCCGAGATACTACTTAATGCACGGGTTGTACCGATGTCCGAGCGTGTAGTAGCACCTTGTGCCACCCCGGGTTCAAACTATGGAAAACCAATTCTGTATAGTCGGACTCCACTATATTGCTACGAGCCAGATTATAACCAATACAAGCTGGATATTGATTATGGCATCGGAGGCAATGGAACACCTTGTGAAGGCGTCGCGGCAATTTTCTTCCATTCCCTTCAGACCCAGGAGAGAGGATCAGGTGTACCATTGCCGCCGGGGAAAGACAATGTGTTTGTCTTTTATCAGGTGCAGAACAATCTTGCAGATGACACATTGCGGGCAAATTATGTGACAAAGAGCTTGATAACAGTGACGTTAGGCATAAAAATGTATGACCCAGCATCAGGTAAGCCACAGAATATCGAACTTACAAATAAGGTGCGCATTAGGAACGTTGCCTCATGAGCGGGTGGTGTAAACGAATGCAAAAAGATCAACCGGGCAAAAATACATTGGCTAACCAAAGTGGCCAGTCGCTCATACTGGCATTGACAATTATGTTCCTTTTGCTCTTCCTTGGCGGCATATTTGTTGCTCTCATTGCTCGAAACTTGGTGAGAGCACAAAGAAGCGGCGAAAGCTTGTCGGCGGAGTATCTTGCCGAGGTTGGTATACGATATGCAGACCACCAACTAACCTACAGCGAGGAAGGGGCGGACTGGCGGCCAGTGCCGACATTCCCGAAAGTAGTCCAAGCAATCGCAAATGGCCAAAACCCTGAGTCCTTACCCCCGGCAGATAAACCCAATCCATTGGACCCTGATTACCAGTGGCTAATAAGAGGTTTCAGCAGGTTTAATTATGGTAAAGGACGATTTCTCCTCCTCGTAACCTATGAGCCGAAGCGTGGCGACCCGATGTCAAAGTATATCAAGATAACGTCAATTGGACGCTCGGGAATTGTTGACCAGAATGACCCCACTACTTGGACAAAACAGCCTTCTCGTTTGCGCTCCGAACTCGTTGCATATAAGGCAATTTGCATTACCGATTACGCCAGGTTTATAACAAACAAAGATAGAAGGACAGGTGCATTACCCCTAGGCACTCCAAGGTTTACAACAAACTTCGGAGAGCTAGTGAATAATAACATTCATGGCGCACCTATCCGTGTAAATGGCGATTTAATTTGGCACGGCAAGAACTACGTTTGGCTGGATGCAAGTAGGGGTGATGTTGTAGAAGTGGCTGGCGATATAAGCCATGCTTCGCCGCCATCACCATCGGAACCAGATGTCACCGCCGTCTATGTTAATGGTGTTCAGGCAGAGGAAAGCAGTTCGCCGACTTTCAATACAAGTCCAGATGATCCTAATGCTGAGATTGGAAAGTACAGAGATGGCAGACTCGAACCTGACGTACAAAAGAGGCCAAGGCACATTACTAGGATTGAGCCACCTTTGATAGATGCGCTCGGTACCGCAAGCAGGGTGACAAGATATCGTGAGCTTACTCGGAATTCAGGCGAGTGGAAACAGACAAGACAAGGCGAATGGTATAATACAGGCTATTACGGTTGGGGCAAGGGTATTTATATCGCAAACTTTCGCGACGTCCAAACTGAAAGCGAGGGTTATACCCTTCGGGCAAACTGGACTCAGCCTGGTACAGAGTATTGGAATGGCCCATATTACACGCCGCCTGCTGTAACTATCACCCTTTTTCCTTATGACCTCGACAATGCTGATAATGATAATAAACCCGAGACCGGACCAGATATTGTTATAACAAGGGATGAGAGAACTCGCTATATATGGCGCGACCGGGATGGCAATCCCCTTCCTGCCACCGGTGAGCAAATTATAATGCAATATCCAGAAAACGGTGTGATATTTGCCGAGGGGAATATACGGATTAAAGGCGTGCTTCCTCCAAAGGTCCAGCTCACTGTTGTATCTGGCGCAACTATCTACATTGACGGAAACATTCTCCGAAATCCAGCCGAGCCCGATGAAAGCGCAATCGCCCTGCTAGCCGAAGATTATGTATGCGTAAACACGACGCAGTTTTTTGGGCCTGCAAGAGAAGTCCCGCTTCCAAATCCAGGCGCAGAACATTTTGACGTTTCCCCAAAATCGTCATTCTGGTTTAGTTTTACATTTGGAGCAGATCCAGCTAGGGCATATCCGAACATTCCTGTCAGGCTTTATGCAAGACATACAGCAGCTCCTGGTGGCGCGAGCTATATAAACCTTCTGCTGAACTATCCGCCCAACCAAGCCGAGGTAAATTCCAATCCATATTATTCGTTCTACATGTTTAATCCAAGTGCAAACTTAGTTCCTTTGCGATATGTTTATCCTCTTGGCGATATGATTTTGAACCCAAACACTTATTGGACCCAGCAATACGATGAGTGGGAGTGCGCAGCATTCCCACTGGAAATCTCCTACCCTGGTAATAAGAGTCCAAATTATGCGATTTGGGGACTCCCCGGCAAGGAGAATTATATTGGTTTCCAGCTCGACCAGAGTATGCCGTTTGGGACTGGCACGCAGGATTATTATCTGTCGCGAGCGTTCATCCAGCCGCTAGATATAAGGATAGAAGCACTCATATATGCGCAGAATAAGTCGTTCTTTATTATCCCTGGTCCGTGGATGAATCCTGACCCAACGGACACAGAAGAAAACTTCCGAAGGCTTGGTCATCGGCCGCCTGGGACAAATCCGTTTTGGCCGTTTTATGGCCAGCCACCTGATATACGAATAATTGTCTACGGCTCTATAAGCGAGAATTTGCCTGCGCCCATTGGTGATTCAAGCGCTTGGATGGAAAAGTGGGGTTGGATTCCACCTGAACATGGAACGTCTGGTGAGTTTGTTGATGCATATAGGCCTCCTCTCGACCCCAACCAGAATGGGAAAACAGACAAAAGGGCGGGTTTAACTTTTGTTTATGACGACCAGCTGTCATATCCTTATGTAGCAATCAGTCCAACTCAAGAAATTCCAGTTCGTTGTGATGAGTATGGTAGAGTTCTGCCGCTACTTCCAAAGTTGCCAGTAAGCCCACAAATGTTGTATATGGGTGAACCCACTTAATATGGAATATTTGGAACAAGACAGGCTGTGAAGTAATCAGAATAAATGAGAAAACATGGGCTACACCGGTTGAAACGGTGGTGAATTTTTCATGAAATACAAGTTTGTAATTACAATTGCAATTTTGGTTTGCGTTGTGTTGCTGACCAGCGTAGTGCAAGCGGCTGGCTTTGTATATTCAGGCAGCCGAAAGGAGATCAAAGCTGGCGTTTTAATCTTTAAATACAATAATGCGGGAAATATTGAATACAGCAAAGCAAGCGATCCATATATATTTTATGTAATGGACCAGCGGAGCGAGCTCAAGCCAGCCGGCTGGGAATTCGTCAATCCTTTGGCGCCCTCAAGAGTGACGCCAGACATTATTAATAGATGGGGGTCAGCTTATAAAGCTGGCGACCAAGTAACAAAGGACATGGCTTGCTATTGGGAAGTCAAGATAGATGCTCCATTTTCTGATTTAGCGAAGTTCGACGTGCTCTTTATGACATGTCCTTCTAGTTCAAACCTTTTGCTTAAGCCACGTGATATCGAAAAACTTCGGAAAATGGTTGACGCCGGCGGCGTAATTTGGATCGAAGACCGTGGGGGCGCTAGATTTAGCGACACAAATGCTTTTTTTATACGCGATTTGGATTTTGGCACAGGCGGTTCGCCAGGATTAGCAAATGTTCCCAACCCAGCACATCCGCTGCTTACCATGCCTTTTACTCTTAGCTGGGAGGAAGTAAGCAACCTTGGACCGGGCCCAGAATTGATTGGAAGGAACTTCATATCAGCCGCAGACCCTCACTATTTTGCCCCCATAGTTTTGTCACAAGGGAGATTAATTGTGGCGGCTGCTCAATATGGCAGTGGCCATATCGTTGCTGTTGGCGAGAATGTGGGGACTGCAATTAGTAGCGCTGTAGGTAACGGCCCATACGCAAAACAGAATTGGATGCTTGCCCAAACCGAAGATTTAAAATTCGCCTACAATATTGTGAGCTGGGGCTCGGAGCATACTACTTTCCATAAAAATCCTCGCCATACAGGTTATTCATTTGAGCGAATGAGTAACAACTTGGCGATACTGTGGAAATTCCTAACTCCAACTAGCTCAATGGAAACAGGTTCTTCGCCAGCTTTCCTCGACAATATGGTTTTTTACGTCGACAACCAGGGCATACTCCATGCGTTTGATCTTATGCCAGAACGAGATAGAGACAACGATGGAAATCCTGACGATGGTAAACCCGATTTTGGGACGGGTACGCCTTACGATGAAGTGTGGTTTGATCAGGTGGGCCCGGCATCGTCGCCCACAACTGCCTATGTTTCGGTAGGTGGCAATTTTATCCCAGCTGTGTTTGTGACAACAAAAGAAGGCAAAGTTATCGGATACTGCGCTCGCGACGGAAGTCAGAAACACGACGCCCTTAATCTCGGTGTTCCTTTTGCAAGCGACTACGATATCCCTGCGCCAACCTTTTGTGATGGAGTGCTCTATTGTGGAAGTTTGGATGGCAGACTTTACGCTCACGACTATAATAGAGACATTTCCTGGGTGTGGCCAAGGCCGCCTCAGTACTCAGGTATTGGCCAGGTTTTAAACTCGCCTACCATTGGATATTTCCGCAATCCGGCGACCGGAGCGGTTGACCAGGTGCTTCATCTAGCGACACGTGGTATCAAAGGAACATCTGATGGCGCCATCCAGTGTTTTCCAATTAAAGTGTTCGGCGAGCCCCTTAAAAAGGTCGGAGCTACTGGGACAGGAACAAGCATTTATGAAATTGCTTTACCAAGCACTGCCATAATAGAAACCCCGGGTTCGTATCAGGTCTATTATGTGCTTCCCGATGGAACAATAGAAGATGTTACAGACAATGTTATAAGAATTAATCAGCCAGGAAAGTTCGAGATTAGCGAGAGTACTCCCAAACAAATTCCTCCTGGAACTGGCTTATTCGCCAATTATGAGGTAGATTATGCAAGCAATCAAGCTACTGGCATGTATCGCCAGCGTATCACCGTAAAAACACGTCGCCCAACGGGAATAGGTCCTGAGGGTGTTGGAGTTCTTTCTACTCCAGCAGCAGGGCCAAATGATGTGCTGTACTACATTGCAGAAAACGGCTCAATCTATGCCGCTCAGGAAAGCGGACGTGGCGCAGCTGTCATTAAATGGCGGTGGTTCCTTGGCGATCCCGGTGCAGTGCAGCTTCTTGGCGGTCAAGCTTTGCCCGTTGGGTCGCCGGTGATAGGCGATGACATAGTCTATGTTGCTGTAAACGTAGATGGGCAGGGGATGATTCTCGCCTTTGAAGCTGACCCCTCCTTTGTAATCAATACTGGCGTGCCGATTGACCGCCGCAGACCAGTCGAAGTATATCAGTTTGATACGCTAAATCCTGGCGTCGAACCAGTGCCAATAGGAGGGGCTCCCGAAGATAGCGGAGGTACTGCCGCGTACCGAGTAGACTACGAGAGGGGAAGGATTACATTTGTCAACTTCCGCGATCCTCGAAATAGTCAGACTGAGCTTTCCGCATCTCAAGATCTGGTGGTAAAGTTCTACATAGCTGAGGAAGCAGGCGGCAGTGGCACGCCAGAGTCTCAGTGCCATGCAGCATTCCCGCCTAGCGCGGGATTGGTAGTTTCCACCTGCCAGTGGTATCCAAATGACTCATGGAATAATCTAAGATGGTTTGCAAGGTTGCCAAATAATCCATTAGGCAAAACAGAAATAACTTCATCGCCCGCGTTGATTGGAGACACATTGTTTGTCGGTTGTGCAAATGGCATGCTTGCTGTCTTGGACGTCGGCAAGCTAAATGAGAAATTCCGCGGCCCATGCTCAAATGTTTCGCAAGACCCTGAGAGCATTAAATTAATCAGAGTTTTTCCTGCAATGCCCGGTATAAATCCTCCCAGCGCTGCGGGCAACGTATGGGCGACTGTTGCAGGGCAGAACGGAATCCTTGCGGTAGCGACACAAGCTGGATTGGTCGTTCTCCACAACGGTCTTACACTTGTGGCTGACGGCAAGCGAATACTCGAAATTGATGCCGGAGGCTCAGCCGTTTGGTCATGTGATTCGACGATTAGCTTTGTTAGGAGCACATCTCCAGCTGGCGATGTTTACAGCCAGGTAAACACGCCTCTAAACAGGCCTTCGGTAGCAAGGCGAACAGTAGGTGGTGGAATCGTTGTTGCAGATACCGGAAACAATCGGGTTGTGCTCATAGACCGGGCCGGAAAGGTACTTTGGCAGATTAGCGATTTTGTGGATCCTCGAAGGAGTACGCCGCAGGATCCTTATAAGCCAAATGATTCGTTGAACGAACCAACCGACGTTTATATGTGGATACAACGAGACCGAAGCACAGGTTATCCAGAATATCACTACCTGATTGCCGATGCAGGAAAGTACCGAATTGTCGAAATTGCCGCAAAGTATATCGACAATGTTGGATTCGTGAATGAACTTGTCTGGACAACTCGAACCTTCGAGCAAGGAAAACGCTACAGATATAAGAAACTATGGTCAGATTTTCCGCAAGGTCGAAGGTCAACCCTAATTGCAATTGTTACAAACTACCAGCCACAATCGCCCGACCCATCTGATGCCACATTGCCTAATCCAACACTTGCTCCCGAGGCGATTGGGAGGGAACGTGAGGGTGGCGCGCTTGTCGTTATTAACCCAAGCCCTGATATGACAGCCGCCGACCTTGCGACCAATCCTTCTGCCGGTCTGATAAGGACCGTTGTCACGGAAATAGAGGCAGTAAACGGGAAAAAGTACCAGTTATTCAATCCAACTTGCTTTGATAGATACAAAGTCAGTAGTACGCGCTATTACGACCTGATAACTGATTCAAGGGGAATCTATATCATAGACCATGCTGTGAGTGGCGGCAAAGACGTTATTCAGGATATCTATGCTTGCATGTCAACAGACTACTTCAAAGCCACAGGACATCTGATGATGCCTGTGCATGGAAAGATTTTGCCGAGTCTCAATGTTTTGATAACAAATATGGCATCTTGGGCAGGGGGACCGTTTGGGTTCAGCGGAGAAATTGTAGAGTTGGATCCAACTAGCTGGCCAAGCAACTGTGGGATTGTTGGAACTATTAGTTCTATCCCTGGAAGTTACGAGCTTCAGCAGCCAAGTAGCGCCGAAAGGCAGTAAAGAATTATGGCAAGCCAAAGTTGGTGTAAGGCCAAGTTGCTCCCCAAACGGGAGGTGAGAATGAAGATGAGAACGAGAATTATTATATATCTAGTTGCCACCGCGATTTTATTCGTGGTTTCTGGCGACCCTTTGTCTGCTGCTGGACAGTGGCCGACGTTCCGCCACGATGCCAATCGAACAGGTATGGGAGAGAATGGCTCCTTAATATATGAGAAGCCTGTTCCGATTTGGATATTTCCCTATCCCGAAAAGGAATGGCGAGAACCAAACAATGTGATTGATGATAAGGATTCCGTTGGCAGATTCAATGCAACACCGGAATGGCAGCGGCAATCGGCAGATGCGAAATCGCCGGATGCTTATGCAGATGACTATCTATACGCTATGGTGACGAATGATGGTGGAGAAGCTGCAACATGGACATTCGAAATGGCAGATTCTGGTGCTCCACGTCAAGTAAAGTTCTATATTTATGTGTGGTTCCCCTCATACGTCTCCGGTTTTCCTCACACAACGGATGCTCAGTATTCGGTTGTTATAAATGGTGAAACCGTCGCCACATTTTCTATTGACCAGACTTCTGGTGGCAATTGGGTTCCGCTAGGAACGTCGCCATTCAAGCTGAAATTGGGTGCAGGCGGCGATACGCTCCAAATTAGATTAACCAACAAGACATTCAAGCTAGAAAGGCCACAAAATACAATTGTAATTGCCGATGCAGTTAAGATTGAACAGGACACGGGAGTGGCGCTTTCTTCTCCGATTGCTAGCAATGAAAACCCAATCGTAGTTGTGCCACGCATCGAAACTCGGTTGAAGCCCGTGGTTGGTACACAAACGGGGCGGTGTGATGTTGGCGTTGTGTATGGCGTTGGTACCGAAGCAGATTCAGGTATTCCAACTCAAACAGACGACCGCGGATGGCCCGCTTGGCAGTTTCCAAGTGATGAAAACGCGTGGATTGAGGGTGGTTTCTCAAGCACGCCTGCCATTGGAAAGCTGAATGGCCAAGAAGTTGCCTTCGTTGCAGGAGCAGATGGCACTATATATGCTTTGAGAACAGATGCCGCGGCGCTTACTGATGCTGAGAGGTGCGTATGGCGAGGGCCAGGATGGTTTGTTGACGATAGCGACGTAGTGTTTACTTCAAGTAGCGGCAGTTGGGTTGATGGACCTCTCCATGGCGGCTATCAAGGCATTGGTTACCACCATGTCATGGCGGACGCAAATGGCGATAGCAAATTTGAATGGTTCCCAGAGGATATTCCAGCGGGTTCGTATGCCATTTATGCTTGGATACCACCGTCAACTGCAGACGAGCCATATATTTCCGATGCCAGATATACCATAAAGGTCGGCACGAAAGAAAATCCACCTGTAATAGTTGACCAGCGGGACGGTGGAAAGTGGATAAGGCTAGGCGGTCAATATATTGTACAGACGGGCGAGCGGATTTCAATAACGCTTACCAACAAAACTAGCCTATCGCTTGAGGAACCTAGATATGTCGCAGCCGACATGATTAAAGTAGTTCCTTCGGAATTAGGAAGCTTCCAATTCTCGTCTCCTGTGGTTGATGACATTAGCGATACAAAAAGGCTGTATATTGGTAGCACTAGCGGCCGTGTATATGCGCTACAGCCAGGCGAACCAGAACCAGTTTGGGTGTATCCACCACCTGATAAAAGTTCAATCGGAGCCATATACGCCTCGCCAGCATTGGATGGAACCGTTCTCTATGTGGGCTCAAGCGATGGGCGTGTATATGCTATCAACGCAACAACCGGCAACCTTCTTTGGGTATATCCACCTGACCCAGCTCAAGGTGAGCAAATAAAGACTCTTGGTCAAATATCAAGTACAACTGCTATTGGTGATTATGTTTATGTATGCACTGGCGGCTATAGTCCGACATGGGGTCCTCCGGATGACCCATCCAAGCAGTACAAGATGTCAGGCAGAATAATTGCGCTTAGTAAGTCTGATGGCAGCTTGCAGTGGATGTATCCGCCAGCCAATCAGGAGAACAAGGGTGCATTTCTCTATTCCTCGCCGCTTATTATCAAGCGGCCGGGAGAAGTGGACCCCATTTTGGTGGTTGGATCGTCGGATGGAAATCTTTATGCTGTCAACGCCAAGGATGGACGGGGACTTGTGGAGCAAGGCCAGTGGGAGAGCTATCCTGACCTATTTGAAGCGATTTACTCAAGCCCAGCAGGCGTGGTTATTCCCGGATCGAATATTCCAATGGCGTTTGTGGGAACCGAAAGCAATCGGATTTATGGGATTGACCTAAGAAATGGTACAGAAAAGAAAATTTGGTCCTACTCACTTTATGGTCGGGTTACATCGTCACCAGCATTAAGCGAAGGCAGGATGTATGTGACTGATACCGCCGGTGCAACGTGGGCATTCTCAAGCAGAAGTGGCGGTGGTGTTGGTGGGTTGGAAGATTTCAACAGGACGATTGACCCGAACTTCGAACCGGAGGATACAAGCGGGGCCGGGGAGAATGCCGAGCCCGAAGTGGACATCTTTCCAAAAGAAATTTACGACAAACTTCAGGAGGGTACAGCACCAAGCGATTTGCCTGACAACTTGCATACAGTTGCCCTAGGTTATCCAAGGAGTGGACCATTGGCATTTGAATGGGGTGAGGCGATCTATGTGATAGCTTGGAACCTCCGACCACCGAAGGATTCCGAGGGTAGAGATGTCAATGAAGGCAAGGAATTTGGCGATGATGGCTTCAAGGAGAAGACCGAAAGCAACTGTGTGGTTATTTTCAAAAGTAGGGGGCCTGGAGAGGAAAGCGATCAATCGCAATCATTTACTATGTCCTCGAAAGGATGCTTCAAAGGCAAGGATACCGGCGAATACATACATTGGGCAAAGTACTGCTATGTATTGGACAATTCTTCCCACAGCAAGCCACAGTCGCCAGGTAGCCGAATAACAGTATCCGTTCAGGAAAGACCTGGTGGAAATGATAAGAAAGCGGTTCCAGGCGATTCCGTGGTGCCCGACCATAGCAAGGGCATGAGTGATAGAAATAAATATGTGCCGCAGATTTTGGCAATCAATAACCCACTAGGGCTTGTGTACAATGACACCACAGGCATAGGTGTCTCGGCAAGCGTTGGTGTCGAGGCGCAAGCAAATTTATTCAAGACAAGGAGAAACTTAGCCTGTACCTCAATGAATGGCAATGACCTTATTGGCTATATGCCTTGGGTTGAAGGCGGTGTCGTAAGCCATGGCACGAGTTCTGAGGAAAGAATCGTTAATGTTTGCGATAGAAGCCTGCTTTTCAGGATAAACCAAAGAATAGACAAGTTCAGAGTTGAACGCCAAGACCTCGCCTGGACAGGAGGACCAGATAGGGTAGTAAATCCTTTACCATGGGATACACTGCCGCCTTATGTCGGCATAAACTCAAGCCTGGATTATCCTGATATCCGCTCAAGAAATCTTTCTTGCGTAATGGCAAGCACACGTGAAGATCCCACACAGGGAACCGTGAGCCTCTGGCCATCAGTGCCTATCCAAAACAGCTCAGATGAATGGGCTGTGGGGGTCAATCCGGTATTAATACAATACACTATTCCGCGATTCCAGCCGGCAAACGTGCCAAATGGTGTTTCACCTACTGCTTTGGAGTGGCGGAATTCAGGTTACACCGGAAAGGTCTACTTCTATGTTGATTCGAACAGGGATGGCAGACTAAATAAACCTGCTGAACTGGGTCAGTCGGTACTAATTCAGCGACAAGTTAGTGGAGCAAGGGCTGAGGCATACCGCGAAGTTGAAGCACAAGTGCATGTTCCTGTAGACCAGCGCGTTGAAGTTGTAGAAAAAACCATTGACATTGGCAAGGTGCCGCAAGGGTTCGGATTTACCGTGAATCCAAATACTGGACTGCCGATGACATTCCTTGAAAATCTTGGTGATTGTTTGTTGAGTTGGAATGGGCCCAAGCGTGGTTTTGGCGAATGGTTCAAACCCTTTACAGTATATAATCTTGGCAATGTTAATTTGATGAACATCCGCTTGGCCCGCAAGGTAGAACCACCTGGCAGTCGTCTGTATTCGCTTGATTTATATAGCGATACAGTACAAGACCCATTTACGGGAGGGTCAGGAAATGTGCTGCCGGCAGATTGTGTGGTTTCTTCGCTAGACCCAAGGTTCCAGTCAAGCCCAGGGTTTACACCTTTGCCTAATTTGCCTCCATTAACCAGAACCTTCCACAAAGCGAGGGTGGGCGAGTCACCAACAGTGCTAAGGATTCCCGATGTTCCTGATCGCTGGCTCGCGTTACGGCCGGGGTTGACCCCAACACTGCCGGTACTTAGTGTGGCGGTTCCCATTGGTCAGCCAGTCGGCACGTATTCCCAAAAGTTCACGTTATATCACGACTGGCCGCAAGCAGAAGAAATCTACAGAGCGGGAGAGTCACTTGGTAATCCAATAATTGAGGTAAAAGTTACGGTCACCGAGGCTAGGCTTACGGATGGTACAACTCCTGGGACGCTTCCGCAAATAGACGCGGGCGCCTCAATAAACACGGGTGACATGTCTCCCGCAGCATATATAGATCCGCAAAACGGCAACCTGCATATATTTTGGTCTAGCAGTAGATATGGTGGAAATACTGGAGGTCCTTCTGCTTCTACGCCAGTTGCCTCCGACCCATGGTATTTATACCAATCTACACTGCCATGGCTTGGAGATAGATGGGGTTTTGCAGCACCGGTAGCTGGGCAGTGGTGGTCACCAACAAACGCAAATGCAGCTTTCCCAAATCCCAGCGGTGTTGCTGATTTCTTCCCACAGCCACCCGAAGGCGCTAGCGGAAGTCTTTTGCCAGGAAGCGTTAGGTTCAGCAACCCGTCTGTTGCCGTTGACAAAATGAGCGGCAGAGCTTGGCTCTTTTTCGGCGGCCAGGCTTATAAGGATCAAACAACTATTACCGGTGTAGACCAAAAGGTTGCCGAGCATAGGGTGTTCTATACCGAACTTGTAAATGGAAGTCCAAGTTCAACAATTTATACGACAACACATGACTGGACAATGCCAAAGTACGGTATTAGGGGGCTAGCGACTAGAATTGGCAGCGACCCGTCAAATTCAAGACTATGGCTCTGGTCGTTCTGGTACGGTGGAAATAACAACAAATGGCGATTGTATTTCAACGGAAACCCAAACCCCGATGGTCCCAATGCTGAGAGTAATTGGTCGAATGATGCCCAGCTCTCGGTGCCTCGTGGGCTTACATCTGTAGCTGAGCCAGTTCCCTTGTTCAGGCTTGCTGCTGGTCGAACGACAAACGTCATAGATGTTGTTTATTCCGGATTCTCGGCATTCCACAAAAATTCAGACATTTACCTGAGCCGCTATAAAGTTCCGCAAAAAGTCAATCGAGACGGAAGTCTGAATATGGATATTGTAACCTTGCCTGAGATTAGGGACGAAGAATTGACCCGAGACGCAAAGACTTCGATTTGGTACTCAAGGCATGTGGACTGGGATGCAAGCAAACCTAGTTTGGACTCTGATGATCCTCCAAGTACCGCTACGAGCTTTACCGTGCAGGTAGTTGACCCTGTAGAAGGCAAACTGAAGCTAAATGTAGGTAAGTATATCCAAGACTCACAAACGCACGCCTTGATATTCGATTATTCGGATAACTCTGATCCTTTGCAAGTAAAGCTGAAAGGATTATACCGTGCTGTAATAATCAATCCAGAAGAAGGCACAGTTAAATTCCTGCGCACTCCGGAGGCCGGAGCTAGAATTTTAGCCACCTATAAGCCTAAGGGTTATAGGCTAACGATCGATGATGTTTCGGATGTTTCGCCATTTGTTCTTCTGGATAGCGACCCGAACCCCCGCTACCGCCCCGGGCCAGGAAATCCGTTCGTTCTGCCAAACGCTGATTATCCTGAGGATATCGGTCCGCCAGTGGACCGCCTATGGCTATTCTGGAGGCGTCCAGCTCCTGGTGGCAAAGGAACAGGCTTGTATTACAAGGCTTTCAGGAACAGCATTAAGTTGAATAAGCAGGTCGCTGTAACTCCAGAGGGCGTCGCTGATGTTGAATCAGTGACCGTGGTAGGCGCATACCCGCCGCTCGAGACTCCTGTAGAAACCGATTGGGTGAAGAACCGTCTCTACTTTACTTCTATTGAAGAAGGCAAGAGAGTTGAGGTCAGATACAAACCGGCTGGGTCGTCGGAATATATTACGGAGCAGCATACAGTAACATTCCAAGAAGAACCTGACGCAAAAGGAAATGCGTTCGGTTACCTAACAGATCAAATAATAAACGAAGGACAGATTTATGCGATAAAGAATACCTATTCAAACGCATTGTCGAGCGAAATCTGGGTTTTCTGGACGAGCACTCGTTCGGGGAATACCGACCTATATTTCGAGACTATTTGTCCGCGATTCTATGGAGCTAGGTACTAAAGACGTAAAAGTGGGTTTTAATGCCTCCAGAAAACTGATACAAGCATTAAAAGTGCATCTGTCCAAATTATTGACAACGTTGCCAGGAAGTGATAACATCATTGTGTTTGCGCAATGGCGGTTGCCGGGCTCCAAACGCTTGGTGATTGGAACCGTCGCAAAAGCTACTGAATGGCAGGTTAGATTTCAATGGAGTTAATGAATGGGAAAGCGGTCTAGTGGTGCTCCCACCGTTGGGATTGATATTGGTTCTAGCTTGATAAAGGTGGTGGAGGCAAGGCCTGGAAAAAGTGGTATACAAATAACCGCTCTAGGGATAAGCCCAACTCCACCAGGGACAATAGAAAACGAAATTGTTATAGATCCTCAGACGCTTGGGCAGGCAATTCGACGCTTGCTGTCGGAAAGCGGCATAAAATGCAGGCGATGTGTGTCATCTGTCTCGGGTCAGTCCTCTGTAATTGTTAGAATTATTGAAGTGCCAAAGATGACAAGGCAAGAGCTGGCTGAGACAATGAAATGGGAAATAGAGCGCCATGTTCCTTTTTCAGCCAGCGAGGTCGTTATGGACTTCCAGCCTATTGAAAGACCCGAAGCGCCTCCTGACGACCAGAACATGGAAGTCTTGCTTGCGGTTGCCCAACAGGAAGTCGTGAATACTCATGTGGAAACCATTTTTGCAGCTGGACTTGAACTCGTTGCCATCGATGTTGAGCCTCTTGCTGTATGCAGGTCGTTAGTAGACCTTTCCAGCAATGGAGAGGCTGCAGGTACAGTAGCTATTATCAATATGGGCGCAGAAACCACGGAGATGGCCGTTTTCCAAGATGGTATACTTGCATTCCCAAGAACAATTCCGATTGCAGGCGATGCCATTACCAGGGCACTTAGCGATACGTTGAATATACCACTGGAAGAGGCAGAACGCATAAAGCGGCAACGTGCCAAAGTAATGTTGGATAGAATAGAAATCCATGCTACCGGCGCCGAAGCAGGGGGATTTGGCCTTACTGGCGTGGGAGGCACCAACGCTACTGTTAACATAGGTGCTCCACCCGCTGAGGAAGAAGATCTAAGCACATTAGCATTCATTCCTGGATTGGGATATGGCCCATCGGAGCCGGAAACTCAACAATCTGCTCAGCAAGCAGGCGCGGTTCCGGATTTCGACGTTGATTTCGGGGAGCCGGCAGCGCCAAAGCCGCCGTCTATGGCATTTGACCTGTCGGAGGAGCCTGAGTCATCTGCGCCCACCGGGCAGAATTTCGATTTCTCTGCGGATCTACAGTCCGAGACTGGAATGGCTCAACCGACTGAACTTGAGTCATCCATGCTTGTTCCTGCCGGCGAACAAAGCTTGCAAGTATCAGAGGACGCAATCTCTGACGAGATGATTTTTGATGCAATAGCGCCGGTACTTGTAGATCTAGCAGCGGAAATCAGACGGTCATTGGAGTACTACGTTAGCCGCTTCCAAAAACAACCTGAAAAGATTTTGCTATGTGGCGGAACTGCAAAGCTACAAGATATTGATAAATTTCTCGAAAATGAACTTGCAATCCCAGTAATCATAGCCAATCCTCTCAGGAATGTTGCGTTCTTTCCCAAAGGTATGTCTGAAGATTACCTAGAGGAAGTGTCAGCAGTTCTTCCAGTAAGCGTTGGTCTTGCAATTAGGGATTTGATAGGAGAATAGTAAGTAAAGTGTTAAAAATTAATCTTCTACCTCCTTATATATTCGAAAGACGAAAAGTACGTCAGGCTGCCTTCGTTGCAGGTTTGGCTTTTGTAATGGTCTTGGGTGGCATGCTTGGATGGTGGTTTACCCTCAACAAAGCAAAAGCCGACTTGCAATTGCAAGTTCAGGAAATGGAAGCCAAGCGCGACGAAGTTGTTGCTCTTCAAAAGCGTGTTGAGGCTGAAGAAGCCAAAATCCCGCCAATTCAGCAAAAACTCGATTTCATAGATGGGCTTCTCAAATATATAGACGCAATACCGAATCTATACGAGGAATTGGCACGGTATACATATGGGCGCATCCTTTACAGGTCGATTACTCCATCATCAGATAGTCTCTCTATCGAAGCCCATGCGCGAAGTCTTGGTGACTGTGGGAGATATCTGCTTAATATGTATAGAGCAAGCCATATCTTCAGCTCTGTAACCATATCATCAGTTCCAGGATATCCGTCTGGGGTAACTAGAGGTGGCCAGGGCTTTGATTTTACGGTTACTTGCAGGCTAGTAAATCCCATAGTGCCGCCTCAATATGCCGGAGTATCTAC
This sequence comes from Armatimonadota bacterium, assembly GCA_023511795.1. NCBI lineage: Bacteria > Bacillati > Armatimonadota > Armatimonadota bacterium. Next base: position 515,657 of record JAIMAU010000001.1, read on the forward strand.
CGAGGCACAAGCAGGTGGTGCGCCAGTAACTGGTGGTGCGCCTGGAACCTTCGCTCCGCCTCCACCTTCTGCGCAACCTCCGGGCGGCGGCCCCATGCCAGGAGCACCGACAACGGAGGAATTGCAACGCGCAGAATCTGCGCCACCTCCTGGTTATCAAGGTGAAGAGTAGTAGGATTTCAAGTCGTCGAGGAAAATAAATGGGTCAAGGAAAGCTAAAAAGGATACATGTCATAATAATAGGCATAGTTGCATGCATAGCCGTCGCTGCAGGGATATACTTTTTGGTAATATCAAAGTTGCGCCAAGAAATTGCGGCTTTGCAAACAAGATATGATGAGGCAAAAGCTGTTGCCGATACTCGTCCGCAAGTAGAACGAAAACTTGCAGCTGCTCAAGCGAAATACCAAATAGCATTGGCTCGCTATAACTACTATCTGCGAACAAAAATGCCTCCGATTACATTCCAAGATCGAGCACAGGGAATGATCGCCTTGTGGAAAGAACAAGCCGAGATTCTTGGACCAATGATTGAATCATGGCCTAGGAAAACCAAGGTTAGACTATTAAGCGGTGTTCAAGTGCCAGCAGCCCCAGTCGATCCGAACGCGATAAATACAACCCTGATACGAATTCCAATCGGTACTTTGCAAGTGCGAGGGGATTTTAAAACTTTGATGAACCACATTCGGTCTTGGAAGAACTTTGGAAGATTAGTGCAGGTTGACCCAGCATCGTTAACTGGTCCTAGCCCAAATATGACCGCCCAATATGGCTTGACAGTCTATATCTTCCCATATGGTGAGCCAGGACCGCCTGTTCAGATGGCTGGCGCTGGAGGAACATCGACGGGCGGATAGGGGTACTATTTATGGATAAAGTAAGAGCTTGGTTACAAGATAGCAAGAATTTGCCAATAGTAGCCGCAGGTACAGGGATACTAATAATAGTCGTTGCCCTCATGTTCTTGAAATTATACGGAGTCATAGGAGGGACGCCACCTGCAGAATCTGATATGGAAATGGCGCAGCAGAGTAGCCCACAGCAGATGGGTTCTCCTGAGCCGTTGCCTCCTGGAATGGGAACTCCATCCGAATCAACACAGACAGCGCCAGGAGCTCCACAACCTTCTCCTGCGCCCGCGGAAACTACGACAGCAACAGTAGCAGAGGCAAAACAGCCTCCGATGCTGCCATACCGGAAAGACCCATTTATGCCGTTTACAGGGCCACCTACAAGAACTCAGGCTCTTATGGCGCTTGTGCCGACTGTGCAACGCATACGCATTGCACCAGCAGAAGTGAGGCCTATACAACCTAAGAAGGTGGAAGAAGAAGCAGAGGAAGTATTGCCACCTCAACCCTTCCGTCGCGTAGCTGGTATATTATGGAATGGCAAGGTGAAAGCCATTCTCGAAACTGAAGGCGAAGTGCAAATCGTCCAGCCAGGAGATGTTGTAACCAAAGGTGGCTCCAAAGTACGTGTAGAGAGCATCGAACCCGATGGCGTGGTACTCAAAACTTTGGATACACGTGTGCCAATGGCTATCAAGGTGCAGCTCGCAGGATCAATAGCAGCCAGACAAAGCGGAGGAACTGGGCAGTCTGGAGGGGGTGCGCCACCCACAACATACCGGGAAGCTCCACCTCCCGGAGGTGGAGCTTTCTATGAAGGTCCGCCGCCTGGATTTTAGTGCTTATTGGTCCTGAACTTATTAGCAAATAATGTCGTCCAACAATATGAAGACAAGTTTGAAAAGAGTAAAGGAGTGGATAGCAATGAAAGCTATTTTAGTTCTATTGACTTTAGCGTCCATTTTGACCGTAATTGTGGCTGCACCATCATTTGCGCAAGCACAAACCGAAACAGAAAGGCTTGTAACTATAAGGGTTCAGGATACACCAATTCGAAGTGCGATTGACATGTTGTTCCAGGGAAGTGGAAAAAACTACGGTTTTGAAGCAGGCGCAGATCAAAATACGCTGATTACCGTAAATCTGGTAGATGTTCCATTCACAAATGCGCTAAACACCATGCTAAGAGCCGCTGGCATGACTATGCGCCAGGAGAACGGCATCTATATGATTGGCCCCAAAAAGGAGCAAACCACCGAGGTAACTGCTCCGACGGAATGGATTCCGGAAGTTGAGACCGACCAGACGACTTCAAAAGACATTAGAAAATTGCAGATTGGGTTTATCGATGTCGGCGACCTTGCCGATATCTTTGGGGTTCAAAGTTATGGTACTAGAGCTGCTTATGGCGGCTATGGAGGATATGGTGGTGGTTATGGCGGCTACGGAATGGGAATGGGTAGCTACGGCATGGGTAGCTTCGGTTATGGCGGCTACGGAATAGGAATGGGTAGCTACGGCATGGGCGGCTACGGTTATGGCGGCTACGGAATGGGAATGGGCAGCTACGGCATGAGTGGCTATGGCGGCTACGGCTATGGTGGCTACGGTACTGGCGGCTATGGCGGCGGCTATTATCGTTAAGAATATTTGCTTGTCAGAGCCGATGTCTTTTAAGAGCGAGTATTATAGAAGTAAAATCTATAAAGCGGCATACGTTAAATAAATGAAATTCAAACCAAGTTATCTACTAACCGGGGGAGGAAATTCTATGAATTGCAATCGCGGACTGCCCGAAGCAAGAAAAAGCGTCGGGATGCTTCTGGTAGTCACAACAGTTTTGTTGCTCGGGATAAACTGCATTTTGTTCGCACAAGGTATCGTTGATCTGAGCACAGGACCACGAATTACCCTTGATGTTATTGATGCTGACCTTAGCAAGGTGGTGATGCTTCTCGCAAGGGACAGCAAGCAGAGCATTATCATAGCCGACCAGGAAAAGGCTACTGCAAAGGTAACAGCAACACTAAAAGATATGCCCTTAGAAACAGCACTCAAGCGAATCGTGGAAAGTGTTGGATGTACATACCGAAGGGAAGCCGATGGCACATATATTATTGGTGGCCCAGCGTCGGCTACAGTTCAGGCCACCTCCCAAACGAGCACTCCATCACTCAACGAGTCCTTAGGTTCAGCTGTGTGGGAAGCCGCCCTCCCGCAACGGCGGAATGTAAAGGTAGAAAAGATTCCCCTTTACTACGTCCGGCCGGTTGACATGATGTGGTTGCTGGGGTTATACCAGCATCCGCCAGAAGAAGCAAAAAGCGAAGAAAAAATAGTACCTGGGGTTCACATTCCTGGCGGCAAAACGTTCCCTCCAGTTGATGCAACTCCGCCTTTAACTGAATCGCTGAGGGCTGATTTAGATTACGCAGGGCGAGCTCCTGGTGTAAGCTTGGAAGCTGCGCAAGGCGTACCACCATCACCTCCGGGTAGGCCAACCTACACTAGACCAGGGCAGGCTCAAACACAGCCCGGACAGGCGCCAGGCCAAACTACAACAACTCAGCAGACAGGTCTTTGGCCTGAAGGTGTTGATTTTATAATGCCGTATGAATTAGACAACTCTCTTATCGTGAAGGGAACCGATGAAGGTATAGAAGAATTAGAGTCAACGATAAGACAGTTAGATTTGCCACCAAAGCAGGTAAGCATAAAGGCAGAATTCGTCGAAATAAGCACAACCGAAGCATCTTCCCTCGGTATTGATTGGAGCCTTGAAAGGGCTAACTCGTCATTCCAGACCCAATTTGGCCCTGGTGGCAATGTTATCTTTGGCTATGCTAATGGCAATGTTATGGCGACATTGCGAACTAAGCTTCTCCAAAACAAGGCAAAAATAATAAATGCTCCAATTATCTCTACTTTAAACAATGTCCCTGCGACCATCCAAGTTGGCAGGCAGGTACCATATTGGACAACAATAATAACCTCACCAGGACAAGGGCAGCTTGTTACGCAGCAGGTTCCTTTATTCCTTTCAATCAGCAGTCAACTTCTGGTGAGGCCTACAATAAACCGCGGTGACAATTCTATTACGGTTTGGATTCAGCCGGTTGTAGCAGACCAAGGAGACCCGGTAAAAGGTCCTGACGGTACGGAAATCCCTATCACAAATCAACAATCGCTCTCGACGACGCGGCGAGTTGCAAATGGCGAGACAATAGTTATTGGCGGAATTATTCGCAAATCTGATTCTACTAACGTTACCAAGATTCCACTTCTTGGCGACATTCCAATAATTGGCCCGCTATTCCGAAATGTTACTAAAAACAACACCGACGTCGAGCTTCTAATCTTCCTCACACCAAGTATTGTTCCAGAGCGGCCGGTGGCGAGCACGGAGATTGGTGTGGCGCAACCTGAGAGAAGGTCAGTTACTCCTTAAAATTAAATGAACTTGTTAGAATGTACTGGGCGGCGGAATCCTGCCGCCCACTATTATTTTCATGAAGAAATTAAAGTCATACGTTGACATATAGGGTTACGTTGTGATAACATACATCGACAGCTGAATCTAGCAACTGCCGTAGACAGTAGGTGTCTGACGACTTAAAAGGTAGCAATATACCTGCCTACCGAGGCTGGGGAAGGGCAAAGGGTTTTTACTCAGATTAAGTTGCCCAAAAAGATGTTTAAGGGATCCCGCAGTCTACGGCGATCCCTTTAATTTTTAAAGAAGGTTTTCAAGAGGGAGGTGATACATATTGCCGAAAGAAGAGAAGGTTGAAGCGGTAAGAAGGCTCGAGGAAGATATTCGTAGCTCCAGCGGTCTGTTACTTACAGATTATCGCGGGCTTAATGTCAGTGATATTACCGACCTTCGCAGGAAGCTACGCGAGGCAGGCGCAGAATACAAGGTAGTTAAAAACACCCTTTTTAAGCGAGCAGTGGCCCAGGCGCAGACGTCGGGAATTAATTTGGACGAATTACTTGAAGGCCCAACGGCAGTAGCGTTCGTTCACAATGACCCAATCACTGTGGCGAAAGTCCTAACCGACTTCATGAAAGAGCACAAAACACTTGCCATTAAAGGCGGGTATATTGAGGGCCAGGTGTATGGTGCTGCCCAAATTGAGCAATTGTCAAAGATACCAGCAAAGCCCGTACTATATGCCCAATTGCTGGGAAGTATGCAGTCACCTATAGTAAACTTGGTTGGCACGCTACAAGGCGTGATTTCAAACCTAGTCTATACTCTACAGGCAGTTGCTGACAAGAAGGCAGCATAATCCAAGCTTAAAGAGGTAGTAATTTTCGCTCAATTTGCCCATAGGCGAAATTTTAAAAGAAAATGTGAAACTAATAGGAGGTAAGCACAGTGGCTAATAAAGTTGAAGAAATCATCGAATCTATAGACAATCTAACCGTACTAGAGCTTAATGAACTAGTAAAAGCTCTGCAAGAGAAGTATGGAGTTTCAGCAGCGGCTCCTGTAGCGGCAGTTGCAATGCCAGCCGGTGGAGTTGCGCCAGCAGCTGCAGAGGCTGCCCCAGCTGAAGAAGAGAAGAGCACATTTGACGTAGTCTTAACTTCTGCAGGGGAAAAGAAGATCCAGGTCATCAAGGCTGTACGTGAGGTTACAGACCTAGGTCTTAAGGAAGCAAAAGACCTTGTTGAGTCCGCGCCACAAACAGTTAGAACAGGCGTGCCGAAAGAAGAGGCCCTTAAAATTAAAGCCAAACTAGAGGAGCAGGGTGCAACTGTAGAGCTGAAGTAAATCTAGTTTGACAAAATTCATTATAGCCGGGAGTGTTGCCCTTCTCAAAAAGGATTCACACTCCCGGCTTTTGTCGATTATTTAATTTTTTTCAAAATTATTTTGAAAAAAATTTTCTCGTCATCTCCAAAGTTATTGACAATTGATTTTTAAGCTGCTATAATAACAGTTCGTGTCTTAAGGTGGAGGGCCAAATGAGATCGAACCAATATTCATTCAATCGCACTCCTGCAATCCTCAAGGAAATCGATATCCCAGACCTCGTAGAAGTCCAACGAAATTCATATGAATGGTTTCTACGAGAAGGCTTGAGGGAGCTTTTTGAGAGCTTCTCTCCAATTTATGATTTTACTGGTAATATTTCGCTCGAACTCCTAGATTATACACTGGGAGAGCCAAAATACAGTATCGAAGAATGTCGCGACCGCGACATGACTTACGAAGCACCTATAAAGGCAAAGGTTCGGCTTACTGGTGCAGCAAAGGAAGTCATCGAATCTGAAGTATACCTTGGCGACCTCCCTCTAATGACTGAGAAGGGAACATTTGTAATCAACGGAGCCGAGCGAGTTGTAGTCAGTCAGCTTGCCAGGTCAGCTGGGGTCTACTTTAGAGACACGTTGGATTTCAGCGGCCGCGTTCTCTATTTCGCTTCAATAATCCCAAATGAAGGCGCATGGGTTGATATCGAGACAGACCCGAATGATGTAATTACCGTGCGCATTACTCAAACTCGCAAGTTTCCAATTACCACTCTCCTTCGCGCATTGAACATGTTCCCAGTAGCACGCCCAACAACGGAAATGGTTCCGCCGGAGGAAGCTGAGGGACGCAAACTTGTTAAACAGCTTGTTGACGTAGCTACTGGTGAGTTGTTGGCTGACGAAGGTACAATTATAGATGCTGAAATTATGCAAAAAATTAAGTCGGCCATACTGCCCTCGGAAGGAATAGCGGTGGAGAAGCAATCGGTGCCATGCGATAGCACACGCGATATTGTGGACCTCTTCTCAGAACGAGAGGTAATACAAAACCCAACGAGGGACCAACTTGTTGGTCTGCGTGTTGCAGAGGAAGTGGTAGATCCCAAAACTGGAAAACTGATTCTTGAAGCGTATGGGAAGATAGAGAAAGAAGTTGCTCGAAAGATTGAAAATTTGAAACTGCCAGAAATCGCTGTGCTTAGGGTCAATCGCTATATAGAGAGCACGCTTAGCCAGGATCCGACTCGAAACAAAGAAGAGGCATTACTGGATATATATAAGAAGATTAGGCCTGGTGACCCAGCGACAATCGAGAGCGCAAGAAGTCTTCTCAATTCCATATTCTTTGACACCAGACGATATGACCTAGCTAAAGTGGGACGCTATAAGCTAAATCGCAAACTAGGACTAAGATTGCCACTAAGCTGCCGTACTATCACAAAAGATGACCTAATAAGCATAATCCAGTACATAATAGGTTTAAGCCAAGGTGTAGGTTCAACAGACGACATTGACCATCTAGAGAATAAACGTGTTCGTTCTGTCGGCGAGCTCTTGCAAACCCAGCTTCGAATGGGTTTTCTCAGGATGGAGAAAGTTGCAAAGGAACGCATGACAAGCTTGGAAGCAGAAAATATTATCCCGCAGGTCGTGCTATCTGTGAAACCAATCTCAGCAAGCATAAAAAGCTTTTTTGGAAGCAGCCAACTTTCACAATTCATGGACCAAACAAACCCGCTGGCCGAACTTACTCACAAGCGGCGCCTTAGCGCTCTTGGGCCTGGCGGGTTAAGTAGACAAAGTGCAAAACTTGAAGTCAGAGACGTTCATCACTCGCACTACGGCCGAATTTGCCCTATCGAGACGCCAGAAGGTCCGAATATTGGTCTAATTGGCTCGCTCGCAATTCACGCAAAAATAAATGAGTTCGGTTTCATCCGCACGCCATATCGGAAAGTTGTGGATGGTAGAGTTACCGATGAAATACACTACCTTACAGCAGACGAGGAAAGCCATTATCATATCGCTCCTGCAAATACCCCGGTAGACGAGGAAGGCAGGATAAGCGTGCCGCACCTAACCGTACGCTATGAGAGTAGCTATCCTTCGGTGCCGGCTAAGGCAGTGGATTACATGGACGTGTCGCCGATGCAAGTGTTCAGCGTTGCTACCGCCATGATCCCATTCCTCGAAAATGACGATGCGAACCGGGCGCTCATGGGTTCAAACATGCAGAGACAGGCCGTGCCTTTGTTGAGGAGCAACGCGCCACTTGTAAAGACTGGTGTTGAGCGCCGAGCGGCACTGGACTCCGGTGCGGTTGTGGTCGCCAAGCGGCCTGGTATCGTAAAGCGAGTGACAGCAGAGCAAATCAGTATTCAACTACGCGACGGAAGCATTGACGATTATAATCTAATCAATATGCTTCGGTCTAACCAAGCTACTTGCATTACCCAGAAGCCAATTGTAAAGCCAGGTCAGCGAGTGCGTGAGGGCGACGTTATAGCTGATGGACCTTGTACTGATAACGGTGAACTAGCGTTAGGTCAGAATGTCTTAGTTGCATTCCTTCCGTGGGGAGGTTACAACTATGAGGATGCAATCCTAGTGAGTTCACGCCTTGTGAAGGATGACACGTATACCTCTATTCATATTGAGAAATATGAAATCGAGGCTAGAGATACCAAGCTGGGCCCTGAGGAAATCACCCGCGATATCCCAAACGTGGGCGAAGACATGCTCAAAGACCTGGATGAGAACGGCATCGTACGAATTGGCGCCGAAGTCAGGGCTGAGGATATCCTTGTAGGCAAAGTAGCGCCCAAAGGCCAAGGAGAGCTAACGGCAGAGGAGCGGCTGATAATCGCAATCTTTGGCAAAAAGGCTGAAGAAACAAGAGATGTATCACTCCGCGTGCCACACGGGGAAAAGGGGAAAGTTATTGACACCAAAGTTTTCTCCCGATTCAAGTACAGATGTACAAGGTGCCAGACGGTCTTCAATTTCAGTAAGCGCGCGGACCGCACGGTGTGCGACAGGTGCGACGGTGAGCTAGAAAGACTGCCAGGAGATGAGTTGATGCCAGGCGTCAACCAACTAGTTCGCGTCTATGTCGCTCAAAAGAGAAAAATAATGGAAGGAGACAAGCTTGCCGGCCGCCATGGAAATAAAGGAGTTATATCTAAAATAGTCCCAGAGGAAGACATGCCGTTCTTGCCCGATGGTACCCCAGTTGATATGGTTTTAAATCCATTGGGCGTACCGTCGCGTATGAATATTGGTCAGATTCTCGAAACTCACCTAGGAATGGTAGCTGCTAACACAAATGGCTCGTATATCAATCCCATTTTTCAGGGTGCCAGCGAGGCCGAGATTCTTGCAGAGCTAAAGAAATACGCTGAAAAAGCTCGGCAAACTATCCTGGCGGATTATGTAAAAACGGAACTCCGCTTCGATGTCGAGGTAACCCCTGAGGATACCATGGACACAGTGCTTGCGAAGATTCGTGACAGTCTTGCCGAGCTTTCGGCTAAGGAGTTGGAAGACATTGCTCGTTATGTATGTGCGCCACCTGTTATCGATAACGAAATATATGAGGCTGAAAAGGCAAAGATAGAAAAGGCCGCAGAAACCGGTGGAGAACCAACATTGGTGCCAGCTCCCGAGGATTATGACCTGAATCAAATTGTTGAGCGGATTAAGAAAATAGTATGGGAGCGAAAGGGCTTCGACGAGAACACAGGAAAGACATGGCTTATTGATGGTTTGAGCGGTGAGCGCTACAAACAGCCGGTAACTGTGGGGTATATGCATATGATGAAGCTGGCACACCTAGTTGACGACAAGATTCATGCTCGTTCGACTGGACCATACTCGCTAGTAACACAACAGCCGCTCGGCGGAAAGGCTCAGTTCGGCGGCCAGCGATTTGGCGAGATGGAAGTATGGGCTCTTGAAGCTTATGGTGCGGCTTACACGCTTCAAGAGATTCTTACTATCAAGTCAGATGACGTTCTAGGGCGCGTTAAAACTTACGAATCTATTGTAAAGGGCGAAAGCATTCTCGAGCCCGGCGTTCCTGAGTCATTTAAGATACTTATCAACGAACTTCAGAGCCTTGGCCTCAAGGTTACTGTAGAGGATGATAGGTCTAGGGAGATAGACCTCAAAGACCGCGAAGAAGAATCTACCGAAACGCGCCGCGGGTTAATGCGGCCCCGAGCGCCTTTAATGACTCCTAGCAGCGAGTTTGAGGAGGGCAAATAATGACGGATGTAAGCACATTCGATAAGATAAGGATAGCAATCGCTTCACCAGACGAAATACGTGCCTGGTCATGTGGCGAGGTCAAAAAACCAGAGACGATAAACTACCGCACTTTTAAGCCAGAGCGAGACGGCTTATTCTGCGAGCGAATATTTGGACCAGTAAAAGACTGGGAATGCCATTGTGGTCGTTATAAAAAGGTTAAATTCAAGGGTATAGTTTGTGACCGCTGTGGCGTAGAGGTCACTAGGTCAAAAGTAAGGCGCGAACGCATGGGTCATATCGAACTAGCGGCGCCCGTCTGCCATATTTGGTATCTCAAGGGAGTGCCAAGTCCCCTAAGCTTAATCCTCGATATTTCGACTAAGCCGCTTGAAAAAGTCATTTATTTCGCATCTTACATTGTCACACATGTAGACCGAGCACTTATCAATAGCGAGCTAGATGAGATTAGAGCGGCTGTGAGTGCCGAAATCGAGTCTATTAAAGAGGCTAAAGATGAAGCCATAGCTTCTATTCGCCGGTCTGCTGCAAAAGAAATGAAAGCAGCAGGCGAGGAGGAAGAAGGAGACGGCGAACTTAGCCAGAAGGAAATCGCAAGTCAAATTAGGATCGAAGAAGAAGATGCTGCCGCTCGGATTGACGAGCTCATGCAATCTTTGAAACTCCTCGAGACGATTGAAAAGCGGCAACTCATAACCGAAGATCAATACCGTTCTCTTGAGCGCTTGCTATCGATGGTCAGCGCCAGAACGGGAAAAGATTTGACAGGTGTCGTAAAGGCTGGCTTGGGTGCTGCAGCGATTAAGGAACTCCTTCGAGAGATTGATTTGGAGCAGCTGGCGCGCGAGCTAAGACAAGAGATAAAGAATACACAAGGCCCGAAGCGGGCTCGTGCAATTAAAAGGCTCGAGGTTGTGGAGGCTTTTATTAGCTCGAAGACTAGGCCAGAATGGATGATCCTAGAGGTGATTCCTGTTATATCGCCGGAGCTCCGTCCAATGGTTCAGCTCGACGGCGGGCGGTTTGCTACGTCTGACTTGAATGACCTTTATCGGAGAATAATCAATAGAAACAACAGGCTAAAGAAAATCATCGAAATTCGCGCTCCGGAGTCTATTATCAATCACGAGAAGCGTTTGCTTCAGGAAGCGGTGGATGCTTTGATAGACAACGGTCGGCGTTCACGGCCGGTCGTGGGTTCAAACAATAGGCCGCTAAAATCGCTCTCGGATATGCTGAAAGGCAAGGAAGGGCGGTTCCGCAAAAACTTGCTTGGCAAACGCGTTGACTATTCTGGTAGGTCAGTCATCGTAGTTGGTCCCCATCTAAAGCTGCACCAATGCGGTCTTCCAAAAGAAATGGCGTTAGAGCTATTCAAGCCCTTCGTCATGAAGACGCTGGTTGAGAAACAATATACTTCGAATATTAAAACAGCAAAGCGAATGATAGACAGAATGAAACCCGAGGTATGGGATGCCCTTGAAGAAGTCATTCGCGAACATCCAGTTCTTCTTAACCGAGCTCCAACCCTCCACAGACTTGGGATACAAGCATTCGAGCCTGTGTTGGTAGATGGAAAGGCTATTCAGATACATCCATTAGTTTGCCATGGATTCAACGCAGACTTTGATGGCGACCAAATGGCAGTGCATGTGCCGCTTTCAGCTACTGCGCAAGCTGAGGCGCGGATACTCATGCTTTCAAGCCATAACCTTTTCCTTCCGGCTGATGGGCATCCTGTTGTTGCACCAATTCAGGATATCGTACTTGGGTGTTACTACCTAACCCAAATGGCGGATGGAGAGCCACCTGAAGAGGTATTTAACGTAGATGAAGCCATTTTGGCTTGCGAGCTAGGTCACCTTGATTTGCATGCGCCAATCAAAGTACGAGTCAAAGATGAGAATGGCGATTCGAGCATTCGCGTAACAACAGCCGGCAGGCTTATTTTAAACAAAATTCTGCCCGAAAAACTGCACAACTTTGATAAGGTGCTAAATAAGAAAGCAGTTGAGAACCTAGTAGCCGAATGCCACAAGCACTACGGTTCCGATAGAACTATTCAGCTACTTGACGATCTAAAGGCAATCGGCTTCGAATATGCTACGCGCGCAGGAGTGACAATTTCAATGACGGATATGGACATTCCTGCAAAACGCGATGAAATCATACGGTGCACAGAGGAAGCTGTCGAAAAAACAAATCAGCAATACCATAGGGGTCTAATTAGCCAAGGCGAACGCAAGCAAAAGGTCTTGGAGTTGTGGACAAAAGCTTCTGAAGAAGTTGCAGAGGCTATTCTGGAAAATATCGACCGATTTAACCCAATATACATGATCACAGATTCCGGTGCCCGAGGTAGCCAAAGGCAGATAACCCAACTTTCAGGTATGCGCGGATTGATGTCCGACCCATTTGGCAACTTAATTGAAGACCTCCCAATCAAGTCGAACTTCCACGAGGGTCTCTCAATCCTTGAGTACTTCATCTCGACACACGGGGCACGCAAAGGCTTGGCAGACACAGCTCTTCGAACCGCAGACGCCGGCTACCTGACTAGACGGTTGGTAGACGTTGCACAAGACGTAATTGTCCGAGCCGAAGACTGCGGCACAACCCAAGGTATATGGGTCAGCGAGATAATCGAAGAAGGCGATGTTGTCGAGACCTTAGCAGAACGAATTCGCGGACGATGTGCAATTGAGCCAATTATAGATCCAAACACGGGGGAAGTACTCGTTGATGTAAACGAAGAAATCAGCGATGACATGGCCGACAGAATCGAAAAGCTAGGCATCAAGAAAGTGGGTATCCGGTCGCCTCTAACCTGTGAGCTTCGCCAAGGAATTTGCGCGAAATGCTACGGACGCGATATGGCAATCGGCAAGCCAGTTGAGGTTGGCGTAGCCGTCGGAATAATCGCAGCCCAGTCCATAGGCGAACCCGGAACTCAGCTTACGATGAGAACATTCCATACGGGTGGGGTTGCTGGAAAATACCTCACAGGCGTTGCAGAAGTCAAAAAGAAGAAGCAGGAATCCCTCCGAGAGCTTCATGACGATATCCAGCGCGGTCTTATCTCGCTCGAGGAAGGCATCGAAGGAATGGAAACCGAGCGTGTGCGTGCTGTGCAGGCAGTTCTGAAGGTTCTCGAAGATCAAGTTCGAGGCTTGCTTCGTGTAGTTGAGCTGTTCGAAGCACGGAAGCCAAAAGGACAGGCAATCATTACCGAAGTGGGTGGCAAAGTTGTCGACATCGAGACTAAAGGTCTCAAACGAGTGGTCATACATACAAAGCAACCTACTGAGAACCCGTCAGCACTTGTTGGCGAGGTGCTTGCGGAAGACATCATAGGTGAGGACGGCGAAGTATTATATGCCGCTGGAACTGAAATAACCGAGAAGATTGCAAGAAGACTCAAAGAACTTGGTCTTGAAACAGTAACGCTACGGAGAACCCACCTTGTGCCGTATCGTGGCAATTTGGAAGTCAACATCGGCGACGAAGTCCAACCAGGAGACAGACTCACGGAAGGTCCTCTAGACCCACACAAGGTCCTGGAGCTTCGAGGTGTACGTGGTGTTATGGACTACCTTGTCCGAGAAATTCAAAACGTCTACAAATCCCAAGGTGTGTCCATCAATGACAAGCATATCGAGGTCATCGTTCGCCAGATGCTCAGGAAGAGGAAAATCAGAGATGCTGGGGATACAAAGTTCCTACCTGGACAAATAGTGGACAAGTTCGAATTCGAGGACGAAAATGCTAGAGTCAGGCAGCTTGACCCGCCTGGAACCGAGGCAACAGCCGATTGGGTGTTGCTTGGTATTACAGAAGCATCACTTGCAACCGATAGCTTCCTATCTGCGGCATCGTTCCAGAAGACCACAAGAGTTCTTACAGAAGCCGCGGTGAAGGGCAAGCGCGATAACCTAGTAGGTCTCAAAGAGAATGTAATAATTGGTCGTTTGATTCCAGCAGGCACTGGTTTGCCAGACTATCGTGCTATTGAGGTAGAGCCTGCCGAGAGCAAAGAAGCAATCGCTGCCCGCGAGGTACTATCGGCACAGGCATTTCTCCCTGTAGGCGAATCGGCTACGGCAGAGTCCAAATCGGGAGAGTCATCCAGCAGAGAAGCCGAAGGTGAAGCGGAGGCGGCCGGGGCAGCTATATAAATATACAATCGGTGCTGCTGCTAATGGTAGACTCGGCTATTGGCGAGAATGTGACAAAAATATCACAGAAAACTTCAGTACGGATTGTTGACAAACTACGAGCCATCTAGTATACTATATCGGTTCGTTAGAATAGTCGCGGTGACGAATTGATTGCTTTGCCTAGCTTTCTCGGCGAGGCAGTTGACAAGTTCCATTAAGGTGCTTGTATTGTCGTTCCGCATTAATATAAGGGGGGCGATGCGAGGAAAACATCTCCTCACATAGATAGCTATAAAGTTCACTGCGGACGTCTATGTCTCATTGCCCCTCAAATCGCATGCGAGGGGCAATGTTGTTTGTAGAGAGATTTTTCACAGGCTAATAGCCTAAAAAAGTAAGCAATTTTTAAAAGAAACAATAAAAAAGGAAGAGATCCTATGCCAACAATCAGTCAACTTATTCGAAAAGGACGCAAAAAAGTTAAAAAGAAGAGTGCGGCTCCAGCACTAAGAGGCACACCTCAGAAGCGAGGGGTATGTTTGAGCGTGCGTACTGAAACACCCAAAAAGCCTAACTCAGCACTCCGTAAGATTGCAAAAGTTAGGCTTACGAACGGAATGGAGGTAAAAGCCTACATTCCCGGAATTGGCCATAACCTTCAGGAGCACTCGGTTGTCCTTGTGCGCGGTGGTCGTGTTAAAGACCTTCCGGGTGTTCGCTACCACGTTGTAAGGGGGGCATTGGATGCTGCAGGCACCAAAGATCGGAAGAGTAGTAGATCCAAATACGGAACTAAGAAGCCCAAGTAAATTGGAGGTACGCTAATGCCAAGAAAAGGACCTGCACGAAAACGTGAGATACCACCAGACCCGGTGTACAACAGCACCCTTGTCCAACGCTTTATTAACAGGCTCTTTACAAGGGGCAAGAAAAGCGTGGGCGAAAAAATACTGTATAAAGCACTTGACCTCATTCAACAGAAAACAGGTAAGAATGGGCTAGAAGTGCTTGAACAAGCTGTTAAGAACGTAATGCCTGTGGTTGAAGTAAGACCTAGGCGCGTTGGTGGTGCCACGTATCAAGTTCCTGTGGAGGTTAGGTCCGACCGCCGTCTATCGCTTGCGATACGGTGGATTATAACGTTCGCACGCAAGCGACCTGGATATACAATGATTGAAAAGTTGGCAGGGGAAATTATGGATGCTGCGGCAAATACCGGAGCATCCGTTAAAAAGAAAGAAGATACCCATAGGATGGCTGAAGCTAATAAAGCGTTTGCCCACTACAGGTGGTAGTTGCCCATTGGGTGCTCCCTGGGCAACATCGCCCAGGTGTAGCAGCCAAATTGGGGGTGGAGTAATTGAGGAAAGATTACGATTTAGAGAAGACAAGAAATATAGGGATTGCCGCGCACATTGATGCTGGCAAGACTACCACCACAGAACGCATCCTGTTCTACTCAGGCCGAATCCATAGAATGGGTGAAGTGGATGACGGAGCAGCGACTATGGACTGGATGGAGCAAGAACAGGAGCGCGGAATCACAATTACATCTGCGGCAACAACCTGCTTCTGGCGGGACCATAGGATAAATATAATCGACACACCAGGGCATGTAGACTTCACTGTAGAAGTTGAAAGGTCCCTCAGGGTCCTTGATGGTGTTATTGCAATATTCTGCGCCGTAGGTGGCGTTCAGCCCCAGTCTGAAACAGTCTGGAGGCAGGCTAATAAGTATCGCGTCCCAAGGATAGCCTTCGTAAACAAAATGGATAGACTTGGGGCGGATTTCTATAGGGTAGTTGCTCGAATTCGCGAGCGTCTTGGAGCAAATGCAATCCCTATTCAGCTCCCTGTAGGAGCCGAATCCGCATTTGAGGGCATTGTTGACTTGCTACAAATGAGGGCTATCCATTACCTTGATGAGCTGGGGACTCAAATAAGGGAGACCGACGTGCCCGCCGATATGCTAAACAATGCACTTGAGCATCGCGAGGCTATGATTGAGGCTCTGGCTGAGGTAGACGAAAATCTTATGGACATATACCTAGAAGGCGGTAGGATTACAGTTGAAGCTCTCAAAGCTGCAATCCGAAAAGGCACGCTTTCTGGGCAAGTAGTTCCTGTGCTTTGTGGTGCGGCATTCAAAAACAAGGGAATCCAACCCTTGATGGACGCAATTGTGGATTACCTACCTTCACCGCTTGATATAGACGCAGTAATAGGCACAAACCCAAAGACAGGTGAAATAGAAACCCGAAGCCCAGATGAAAGCCAGCCGTTCAGCGCATTGGCATTTAAGATAATGTCCGACCCCTATGTTGGAAGACTTACTTTCATTCGGGCGTACTCGGGGCGTTTATCAAAAGGTGCTCATGTCTTTAACTCGACCCGCGGCGTTAGGGAACGTATTGGACGAATTTTGCGAATGCATGCAAACCATAGGGAAGATATAGAGCAAGTCCGCGCGGGCGATATAGTGGCAGTTGTTGGGTTGCAGAGCACTGTGACGGGTGATACGCTTTGCGAGCAGAATCACCCTATTGTTTTGGAGGCAATCCAATTTCCGGTGCCGGTGATCTCAGTGGCTGTTGAGCCAAAGACAGCCGCCGAGCAAGAAAAAATGGCAACCGCCCTTGCAAGACTGTCCATTGAAGATCCGACATTCCGCGTCCACGTAGACGAGGAAACCGGGCAAAGCATAATTTCAGGCATGGGTGAGCTTCACTTAGAAATTATACTGGATAGACTATTTCGGGAATTTGGCGTCCAGGCAAACCACGGCAGGCCGCAAGTAGCGTACAAGGAAACAATAAGGCACGCTGGAGAAGGCGAAGGTCGCTATGTAAGACAAACAGGAGGACGCGGCCAATACGGACACTGTATATTGAGAGTTGAGCCGCTAGGTCCTGGCGAGGGCATAAAGTTTAATACAAGAATCAAGGGTGGCGAAATCCCCAAAGAATTCTTCCCTGCAATAGAAGCAGGAGTTCGAGAAGCACTTGAATCAGGTGTATTAGCCGGCTACCCGGTTATTGATGTTGGGGTAACACTAACCGGCGGCTCGTACCATGAAGTGGATTCTTCGGAAGTAGCATTCAAGATAGCAGGCTCGATGGCAGTAAAAGCTGCTCTTAAAAACGCAGAGCCTGCCCTAAAGGAACCAATTATGGCCGTTGAGGTTGTGACTCCCGAAGGCTTTATGGGAGACGTAATCAGCGATTTGAACTCCAGGCGTGGACAAATTCTAGGTATGGAGCCAGGGCCCGGTGGAACACAGATAATTAGGGCAGAAGTTCCACTTGCCGAAATGTTCGGGTACGCTACGAGTCTTCGTTCAATAACCCAAGGCAGGGCATCCTATACAATGGAGCCTTCGCGATACGAAGAAGTGCCAAAAGACGTCGAAGAAGAATTGATTGTAAAGGTCGGAGGACGACCCATCGGCGTGTCTTATTGATGCTAAGCGTTAGTCGAGAATAGATTAAACACAATTTTGATAGAGTCTTTTCTTCTCCTTGACCGGAGAAGGATGAGTAATAATAGATGGAGGCGTGTGCTAGAATAATTAGCGCAAAAGTCTTCCATTTTCTGGATTAATCTGGTATTATTGCAAAGTTCGCGTCCAATAGAAATCAGACGTGCTTTAAGGAGGCATAAGAGATGGGGAAGCAGCGGTTTGAGAGGACGAAGCCGCATGTAAACGTAGGGACTATTGGTCATGTTGACCATGGGAAGACGACGTTAACATCAGCGATCACGCAGGTATTAGCATCGAAGGGTCTAGCGCAGTTCAAGAGTTTTGATGAGATTGACTCAGCGCCTGAGGAGAAGGCGAGGGGGATAACGATTGCGACGTTTCATGCTGAGTATGAGACAGAGAAGCGGCATTATGCGCATGTAGACTGTCCTGGGCATGCTGATTACATCAAGAACATGATTACTGGTGCGGCGCAGATGGATGGAGCGGTATTAGTAGTATCGGCGGCGGACGGGCCGATGTTGCAGACGAGGGAGCACATATTATTAGCGAGGCAGGTAGGAGTGCCGTACATAGTAGTATTCCTGAACAAGTCTGACATGGTAGATGACCCTGAGTTACTAGAGCTAGTAGAGCTTGAGGTACGGGAGTTACTATCGAAGTATGAGTTTCCTGGGGATGAGATACCGATAGTTGTAGGGAGTGCGTTAAAGGCGTTAGAGTGTGGATGTTCGAAGAGGGAGTGTGAGTGGTGTGGCAAGATATGGGAGCTTTTGGATGCGATAGACAGCTACATACCGACGCCGCAGCGAGATGTAGACAAGCCATTTTTGATGCCTATAGAGGATGTATTTACGATAACTGGTCGAGGCACGGTAGTAACTGGCAGAGTTGAGCGTGGTCGGATTAGGGTAGGAGAGGAAGTAGAGATAATAGGGTTACGTCCGGAGGTACGGAAGACAGTAGTTACGGGCGTAGAGATGTTCCGCAAGGTATTAGATGAGGGACAAGCTGGCGACAACATAGGAGTATTACTTCGTGGGGTAGAGCGGAAAGAGGTAGAGCGAGGCATGGTAGTAGCGAAGCCTGGTTCTATCAAGCCGCACACGAAGTTCAAGGCAGAGGTATACGTATTATCCAAGGAGGAAGGTGGGCGGCACACGCCATTTTTCAATGGTTATCGGCCGCAGTTTTACTTTAGGACGACAGACGTTACAGGCACCATCACGCTACCTGAGGGTGTAGAGATGGTGATGCCTGGTGACAACGTTTCGCTTTCAGCGGAGTTGATACAGCCGATTGCGATGGAGGAAGGTCTTCGGTTTGCGATTCGGGAAGGCGGCCACACTGTGGGCGCCGGCGTCATCTCCGCATTGATTGAGTAATGGTCGGAGGAGCAGTTTATGCGTAAGGAAAAGGTCAGGATTCGGCTCAAGGCCTATGATCACAGAATACTTGACCAGTCTGCTGAAAGAATTGTGGAGACCGCGCGCCGTACAGGCGCTAGAATTTCTGGCCCGGTTCTTTTGCCAACTGAAAAGGATATTTTCTGTGTAATCAGAGGGCCTAATATTGACAAGGAATCAATGGAGCATTTTGAAATGCGAACCCATAAACGGCTAATTGACATAATTGAGCCGGGTCCCAAGACCATTGATGCGCTAATGAGGCTGGACCTGCCGAGCGGGGTTGATATAGAGATTAAGTTGTAGCGGAGAACCGAGGTTAGGTTTAAAGCTGGAAGTAATCCCAGTGATTAAGCCAGGACCTCGGTTACTCCTGGGTAATGGAGGAATGTGTAGAAATGATTAGTAGCATATTGGGCAGGAAAGTCGGAATGACACAAGTTTTTGGCGACGGAGGTGTCGTCGTTCCGGTTACTGTGATAGAAGCAGGTCCGGTTGTCGTAACACAAATACGAACACCTGAAAAAGAAGGCTATAGCGCAGTTCAGGTTGGTTTTGGTGAAATTCGAGAAAAACTAGTAAACAAGCCACTTGCTGGCCATTTTGCGAAGGCCGGGGTTTCACCAAAGCGCTATCTGCGAGAATTGCACGTCGAAGATACAAGCGACATACAAGTAGGGCAGGAAGTCAAAGTTGATATCTTCCAGCCCGGAGACAAAGTTAGCGTTACCGGCATTTCAAAAGGCAAAGGTTTTGCCGGCGCTGTTAAGCGATGGCATTTCCATGGCGGTCCAATGACCCATGGCTCAATGATACATCGCAAACCGCAGTCCGGTGGTGCGACGGATGCGGCAAGAACTTTCAAGGGCTCACGAAGGCCGGGTCGTATGGGTGGTGAAAAAGTCACTACTCGTAACCTGACTGTCGTCAAAGTTGATCCCGAAAAGAACTTGCTTCTCATTAAAGGAGCAGTTCCGGGAGCGAATGGTGGACTTGTTATAGTATCTAAGACTTCATAATTGTATGTTAGCAAAGGATGGAGGACAAAAATGCCTGAGGTAGCGGTGCTTAACACCGAAGGCGCCGAGGTAGGCAAAATAAACTTGGCACCTGAGATTTTCGAGGTTGAGCCAAACGAAAGTGTGGTGCATGCGGCAGTAATTGCTCACCTTGCGAAAATTAGAAGGGGAACGGCGGACACAAAAGTACGTTCAGAGGTCAGCGGCGGTGGCGCAAAGCCCTGGCGGCAGAAAGGTACTGGACGTGCAAGGCAGGGGAGCATACGCGCACCTCATTGGCGGCATGGTGGCGTAGTGTTTGGTCCCCATCCTAGGGATTATGACCTTGATATGCCAAAAAAGGTACGAAGGCTGGCTATGTGCTCGGCACTTTCTGCCAAATTGGCTGAAGGCGGGATCAAAATAGTAGAAGATATTAAGTTGGATGAGATTAGCACAAAGAAAATGGTTGAAATTCTCGATGCTCTTGATGGCGCAGGGAAAACCATGCTTGTGCTTGCAGAACCAGATGAGACAATCATAAAGTCAGCAAGGAATATCCCATCTGTAGCTGTGCGTATCTCGCCTTCAATTTCAGTGTACGACATTTTGAATGCTGATACTCTTATTTTTACCAAAGCCGCGCTCGCCAAGTTGCAGGAGGCTCAAATAAAATGAAAGATCCTTATCAGATAATAGAGCGCCCAATTGTAACGGAAAAAAGCATCGCTGGAACGGACCAGCGAAAGTATACATTTCGCGTCAACCGGCGTGCGAACAAAATCGAGATAGCGAGAGCAATCGAGCAAATATTCAATGTCAAAGTTCAGGATGTGAATACAATAAACGTTAAAGGCAAGAAGAAAAGGCTTGGCCGCTATCCTGAAGGCAAAACGCCGGATTGGAAGAAAGCAATCGTTACATTGAAGCCGGGCCAAAAGATTGAAATTTTTGAAGGGATGTAATTGCAAATGCCTGTTAAGAGTTTTAGACCAACATCACCGGGCAAAAGGTTTCAGATTGTGCCTACCTTTGAGGAAATAACGGCAAAAGAACCTGAAAAGTCGCTGACACGGCCGCTAAAGAAAAGCGGAGGGCGAAATTCGCTTGGCCGCGTCACGGCTCGCCATAGAGGCGGAGGACATAAGCGTCTTTATAGGGTGATAGACTTCAAGCGCGATAAGGAAGGCATACCGGGCAAGGTTGTTAGCATTGAGTATGACCCAAACCGGTCAGCGCGTATAGCGCTAGTTGTCTACGCCGATGGCGAAAAGCGTTATATATTGGCGCCGCTGGGCTTGAACGTAGGAGACACCGTAATCTCAAGCCCAACTGCAGATATAAAACCAGGTAACGTTTTGCCGTTAAGCAATATTCCTGTTGGTACTATCGTTCATAATATTGAGCTTACACCAGGCAAAGGTGGCCAACTCGTGCGTAGCGCAGGTGCTGGCGCACAAGTCATGGCAAAAGAAGGCAAATATGCACACCTGCGGCTACCATCGGGCGAAGTACGCCTAGTTTTGCTTACCGCTAAAGCCACAATCGGACAAGTAGGCAACGTCGAACACGAAAACATTTCGCTCGGTAAAGCAGGCAAATCACGTTATCTGGGTATCAGACCGGCGGTTCGGGGTGTAGCCATGACGCCTAGAGATCACCCGCATGGTGGTGGCGAAGGCAAGTCTCCAGTTGGGCGCAAGACACCCGTGAGCCCTTGGGGCAAGCCAGCTTTAGGGCGAAAAACTAGACATCGCAAAGAAACCGACAAGTTTATCGTCAAGAGAAGGAAGTAGGGGGTCGAGAAATGGCGAGATCTTTAAAAAAAGGACCTTACGCAGATCCGAAGCTCTTGAAGAAAATTGAGGAAATGAACGCCAAGGGCGAAAAGCGGATTATCAAAACGTGGTCGCGTCGTTCTACGATCTTTCCTTCAATGATAGGGCATACGATAGCGGTTCACGACGGACGAAAACATGTGCCAGTGTTCATTACCGAAAATATGGTGGGTCACAAACTGGGAGAGTTTGCGGCAACTAGGACATTTAGAGGACACGGTGGCCATACTGAAAGGTCAACAGCATTGAAGTAAGCCTGACAAGGCTTGGGCTGCCTAAAGTTTTGAGGGTGGGAGTCCAAGTTAACTTTGGTTCATCGTTTGGCAAGTTATTGGAGGTTTTAAATGGAGGCAAGAGCAGTAGGGCGTTACTTAAGAGTCACACCCAGAAAAGCTAGATATGTGTTGGATTCAATACGGGGTATGACCGCAAGCGAAGCCCTAGCATTGTTAAAATTTGTACCAAATGAAGCGGCAAGATACATAGCTCGCTTAATTGAATCGGCTATAGCAAATGCCGAACACAACTATAATCTTGACAGAAACGCCTTGCGGGTATCTCGTGCTTATGTTGACCAGGGGCCATCGCTGAAGCGCATTCGGCCAAGGGCAATGGGGCGAGCGTACCGAATACTTAAGCGCACAAGCCATATTACTGTTGTTTTAGAGGAGGATGAGAGCCTGAAGGCAGCGGCTTCCAAGCCGTCCAAGCAACGGAGGAGTCCTGCCCAGCGTGTGAAGAAACAGGCTACAGAAACTGCTACTCCGCGGGCTCAACGGGAAGCCCAAAAGAAAGAGCAAGCCGAAGAGACAACGGAGTAGCGAAGGAGGATAAACGATTGGGTCAGAAAGTTCATCCAATAGGTTTTAGAATCGGCGTCATACGAGATTGGGAAAGCAAGTGGTATGCCGATAAGGGGTACGCGGCTAATCTCCTTGAGGATATTCAAATTCGTAGATACATAAAGAAGAAACTATTCGCCGCTGCCATCTCAAGAATAGAAATCGAGCGTGCCGCTAATAGGATAAAGGTCACGTTGCACACAGCGAGGCCAGGGATTATTATCGGCCGCGGCGGTAAGGGCGTTGACGAACTGAGGCTTGCACTCGAGAAGATGACAGGCAAACAGGTGCATGTGAGCGTTCAAGAAATCCGACGTCCTGAGCTAGATGCACAATTAGTAGCCGAAAGCATAGCCGCCCAAATTGAAAAGCGAGTCTCGTACAAGAGAGCAATGCGGCAAGCCGTGCTGCGAACAATGAGAATGGGCGCAAAAGGCATCAAGGTCACAGTTTCAGGCAGACTTGCTGGTGCAGAGATGGCTCGAAGCGAATCAGACAAACAAGGCAAGATACCACTTCACACCTTGCGTGCCGACATTGATTATGGCTTTACCGAAGCAAGAACCACCTATGGCAACATTGGTGTTAAGGTTTGGATATATCGGGGAGACATCCTTCCTGGTCAAAAGGCTGAAACAGAGACGACTAAGACACTCGAAACCATGCCATTAAGCGTAGGAAGAGAAGAGCAAAGAAGCGAAGAGCGTGTTGAGAGTCGTCCACGGCGCGGCGGCAAACGTGCTGCACGTTCCGAAGAAGGAGAGTAGCTCAAAATGTTAATGCCCAAAAAAGTCAAACATCGAAAAATGCAACGTGGTTCGTTGGCTGGCAAGGCAAAAGGCGGCACTACCCTAAACTTTGGTGAATATGGTCTTCAGGCCTTAGAATCTTGTTGGTTAACAAGCAACCAAATCGAGGCTGCCCGAATCGCGATGACTAGGCACATCAAGAGGGGCGGCCAGATCTGGATAAGAGTATTTCCAGATAAGTCAGTAACAAAAAAGCCTGCGGAAACTCGAATGGGAAGTGGAAAAGGCGCACCTGAGTATTGGGTTGCAGTTGTCAAACCCGGGCGCATCTTATTTGAAATGGCAGGCGTGAGTGAAGAATTGGCAAAGGAAGCAATGAGATTGGCTTCTCACAAACTCCCAATCGCAACAAAATTTGTAACAAAGAAAGACTACGGAGAAGTTTATGAAGCGGGCACAGTATAGGGATCAACTTCGACAGAGCACTGAAGCTGAGTTGCAGCGCATGCTTCAAGATGAGAGGAAAAACCTCTTTTTGACAAGGCGTGATGCTGCTACAAAGCAATTGGAGAATCCCATGCGGATTAGAGAAATACGCAAGAATATCGCTCGCATACTGACAATTCTGCGAGAGCGAGAGCTCAAAGCCGAGAAAGGACGCTAGTAAGATATGGAAAAGCAGAGAGGTCGGCGCAAAGTAAGAAGCGGGCGTGTTATAAGCGACAAGATGGATAAAACCGTCGTTGTTGCTATCGAGTCTGCAATTCGTCACCCCCTTTACGGACGCATAATTCGGCGAACAAAAAAGGTAAAAGCTCACGATGAGACAAATGAGTGTAGCGTTGGTGACCTTGTAGAAATAGCGGAGACTCGCCCGCTGAGTCGTGAAAAGCGCTGGAGAGTTGCACGAATTCTGGAGAAGGCAAAATGATTCAACCTTATACTCGCTTAAAATCAGCAGACAACTCGGGTGCGCGCGAGATCATGTGCATTCGAGTGCTCAAAGGTTCGAACAATCAGTTTGCAAATGTCGGCGACATAATAATTGGAACCGTAAAGTCGGCGACCCCTGGGGCCGCCGTGAAGAAGGGCGATGTCGTTAGGGCAGTTATCGTTAGGACAAAGCAACCAATACGTCGGCCAGATGGTTCGTATCTGCGATTTGACGACAATGCGGCTGTTGTTATTACAAACCAAAATGAGCCGCGTGGCACAAGGATTTTTGGGCCGGTAGCCAGGGAGCTTCGAGAAAAGAACTTTATGAAAATTATATCCCTTGCTCCGGAAGTACTGTAGGGGAGATAAAGATGGGCATCAAAATCAAAAAAGGCGACGAAGTTGTAATATTGGCTGGCAAAGATAAAGGCGCAAGGGGAAAGGTAATCCATACCTTTCCAAGGGAAGGCAAAGTCATAGTTGACGGCGTCAACATTGTAACGAGACATCAGCGGCCAAGAAGGACAACGCGAGCAACGCCGCAGACGCAGACCGGTAGAATTCAGAAGCCTGCGCCACTAGCAGTGGGAAAGGTTATGCTCATCTGCCCTCGATGTGGTAAACCTACTCGCGTAGGACATACAATTGCTGAAGATAACAAGCGAGTAAGAGCCTGCAAGAAGTGTGGCGAAATCATAGATATGGTATAAGGGAGCACCAGACAATGGCGCGTTTGAAAGAGTATTACAAAAAAGAAGTAGTGCCTGCCATGATGAAGCAGTTTGGATACAAGAACATCATGGAGGTTCCTAGAATAGAAAAAATTGTAATAAATATGGGTGTTGGGCAGGCTGTTCAGGAGCCAAAGCTACTTGATGGGGCTGTTCAAGACCTTTCTCTAATTACAGGTCAGCGCCCTGTGGTTACGAAAGCAAAGAAATCCATAGCTAATTTCAAAATCCGCGCAGGAATGCGAATAGGGGCAAAGGTTACCCTTAGGGGCGACCGCATGTATGAGTTCCTGGACAGACTGTTGAATGTCGTTCTCCCGAGGGTTCGAGACTTCGGCGGAGTTTCACCAGACTCGTTTGATGGACGCGGAAACTTTGCCTTAGGACTAAAAGAACAATTGGTCTTCCCAGAGATAGACTATGACAAAGTAGATAAAGTGCGAGGAATGGACATCATAATAGTGACGACTGCCAAAACAGACGAGGAAGCTCGCGCTTTATTAAAACTTATGGGAATGCCATTCAGGGAGCGTTAGGAGGATCACGTGAAAACATATAAGGCGGACGCTATCCGAAATATAGGACTTGTGGGGCATGGAGGTTGCGGAAAGACCTCTTTAACTGAGGCCTTACTTTTTACCTCAGGGGCAATAGACAGGCTTGGCAAAGTAGATGATGGAACAACCACTTCTGATTATGACCCGGATGAGGTAAAGCGCAAGATTAGTATAAACGCAACAATGGCGCCCTGCGAGTGGAAGAACGTCAAGGTCAACTTGATTGACACACCAGGATATGCTGATTTCGTTGGCGACGTAAAAGGTGCGTTAAGAGTATCTGATGCTGTGGTCATAGTTGTTTGCGCAGTCTCAGGCATCGAAGTAGGCGTGGAAACGGCATGGGATTTCGCCGACGAATATGGCATTCCCAGAGCGTTTTTTATCAACAAAATGGAACGCGAAAACGCAGACTTTTACGCCGTCTACGAGGCATTAAAGGTTCGCTACGGTTCCCGGGTTGTACCTTTGAATCTGCCGATTGGTTCTCAAGATACGTTTAAGGGAGTTGTAGACCTTATTAGCATGAAAGCAATCACCGGTGCTGGTAGCCAAGCTTCTGTGGGTGAAATTCCAAGTGATATGGCCGAGGCTGCTGCAAAGTTCCGCGAGACTTTGGTTGAAGCTGCTGCAGAAAACGAAGATGAGCTTGTAACTAAGTACCTTGAAGGCGAAGAACTTACAAATGAGGAAATTGCGCTAGGCGTTCGCTTGGGAATCAGAGCAGGCAAGCTGGTTCCAGTATTTTGCGGGTCAGCGCTAAAGAATATTGGTTCAGTAACTCTTCTGGATAGCATGGTCCAATACTTCCCGGCGGCTGGTGATATGCCGCCTGCCAAAGGTAAGGACCCGCAAAGGAATGCCGAAGTCGAACGAAAGATTTCGGATGCTGAGCCATTCTCGGCACTTGTATTTAAAACACTGGCAGACCCATATGTGGGAAAGTTAACGTATTTTAAGGTGTACTCCGGCATATTGAAGTCGGATTCGCATGCTTTCAATTCAAGCAAAGGCATAGAAGAGCGTATAGGGCAAGTTTATTTCCTTAGAGGCAAAAATCAAATTCCTGCCGCGGAAGTTCACGCCGGCGACATAGCAGCGGTCGCCAAACTTTCTGAAACAAGCACTGGCGACACCTTGTGCGATAAGGCGAATCCAATTGTTTATGAGCCAATAGAATTTCCGCCACCGGTCTATTCTGTGGCAATTCAGGCAAAAACAAAAGCCGACGAGGACAAGCTTGGTACCGGATTGGCAAAATTGGCTGACGAAGATCCGACATTCCACTACCATCGCGATCCTGAGACATCTCAAACACTGGTTTCGGGTCTTGGCGAAACCCATGTAGAGATAATCGTGGACCGACTCAAGAGAAAGTTCGGTGTGGAGGTCGAAACGCAGCTACCAAAAGTGCCCTACCGAGAGACGATTCAAGTAGCAGCAAAGGCTCAAGGGAAACACAAGAAACAAACAGGTGGCCGAGGGCAATACGGCGATGCTTGGATAGAGATAGAACCTTTGGAAAGAGGCAAGGGATTCGAATTCGTAGACAAGATAGTCGGTGGCGCAATCCCGAAGCAATACATACCTGCCGTCGAAAAAGGTGTGCGAGAAGCAATGGAGCGAGGCATTTTGGCAGGGTATCCGGTTGTGGACGTGCGGGCTACAGTTTATGATGGCTCATTCCACACGGTTGACTCCTCCGAACTGGCGTTTAAGTTGGCAGGCAGTCTCGCTTTCCAAAATGCAGCGGAGAAAGCGTCACCGGTGTTGCTAGAGCCAATGTTGAATGTAGAGGTCGTAATACCTGAGGAATATATGGGCGACGTCATCGGTGATTTAAACGGGAAACGTGGGCGCATTTCTGGCATGGAACCACTTCCAGGTGGTAAACAGAGGGTGCGCGCCATAGTGCCGCAGGCGGAAATGTTAAGATATGCAATTGATTTGCGCTCTATTGCGAGAGGAAGGGGCACATTTAAAACAGAGTTCTCGCACTATGAGGAAGTGCCAGCGCATATTGCTCAGCAAATAATCGAGCAACGCAAGAAAGAGCGAGAGAAAGAAGAGTAGTCAATAAGGAGGAGCTAGTTGGCAAAACAGGCACTTATTGAAAAAGCTAAGAAGACGCCGAAATTCAAAGTTCGCAAGTATAATAGGTGCGGCGTATGCGGTAGACCGCGCGGATACATGCGAAAATTCGGCATTTGTAGGATTTGCTTTAGAGAATTGGCTCATAAGGGAGTCATCCCTGGCGTAACCAAATCCAGCTGGTGAGCTCGGAGTAGATTTGGTAAGTTGTTCGGCATTGACAGCTAGCATTCGAAAAGTTGCGCACAGGGCACATGGAGGAAACTTATGTCAATTACCGATCCAATTGCAGATATGCTAACCAGGATTCGAAATGCAAATGCAGCAGGTCACGAAAGTACCGAAGTTGATATGTCGAAAATGAACCTGGAGATAGTCAAAATTCTGCAATCCGAAGGATTTATCAAAAGCTATGAAATAGTTAAGGGCCAGACACATGACCTAATAAAAGTTCACCTAAAATATGGCCCTCGAAAGGAAAAAGTCATTACGAACCTGAAGCGCGTGAGCAAACCAGGCTTGCGAATATATGCAAAAAAGGGAGAAATCCCACGAGTTCTTGGCAGTCTGGGCATAGCAATAATCAGCACGTCGAAGGGTATAATGACCGACCGCGAGGCCAGAAGGTTAGGAGTGGGCGGCGAGGTCTTGTGCTATGTCTGGTAGGAGGGCTTAGGATGTCTAGAATTGGCAAGATGCCCATTCCAATCCCGGAAGGGGTCAAAGTAGATATAACGGACAATGTAGTTACGGTAACCGGACCCAAAGGAACTTTATCGCAAAGAATTCATCCTGATATGGATGTAGCGATAGAAGACAAAAGTATTGTTGTGCGTCGGCCCTCAGACGATAGGATGCACAGGTCGCTTCATGGGCTTACTCGAACATTGATTGCCAACATGGTTGAAGGCGTAACAAAAGGCTTCGAGAAAGTCCTGCACATCTACGGAACCGGCTACCGCGCAGAGTTGGTAGGTAAGAATTTGAGCATACAAGTCGGCTACTCGCACCCAGTTATCGTTGAGCCGAGGCCAGGGATTTCTTTTGAGGTTGGCCAAACATCAGTGCAATATGAGGGTCGTGAGACCAGAATACCAGTCATTACCGTACGCGGGATAGACAAGCAAGTTGTTGGCCAACAGGCAGCCGATATTCGTCGGATACGCAAGCCTGAGCCTTACAAGGGCAAAGGTATTAGATATGCAACAGAAGTTGTGCGTCGTAAAGTCGGAAAGAGCGGCAAGGGCGCTTAGTGGAGGTATTTAACTATATGAATAAAAAGCAGTTAATGCGCCTTAAGAGACACGAGCGAATAAGGAAGCGCGTTACGGGTGTGCCTGAACGCCCTAGATTGAATGTCTTCCGTAGCCTCTACAATATATATGCTCAAATCATTGATGATACAAAAGGCCAAACGCTAGTCTCAGCGTCCACACTAGACAAAGAAATTAAGGAAAAGATCAAGAGTGGGGGAACTGTAGAAGCAGCGAAAGCCGTTGGCGAGTTGCTAGCACAGCGTGCCAAAGAAAAGAAGATCACGAAAGTGGTTTTCGATCGCGGTGGCTATAAGTATCACGGCAGGGTGAAAAGCCTGGCGGAGGCTGCGAGAGCAGGCGGATTGGAATTCTAGGAGGATTTTATGCCGAGAATCGAAGCAGATAAGCTGAACCTGGAGGAGCGGGTTATTCGGACAAATAAGGTCCAGAAAACTCATAAAGGGGGTCGCACCCTCAGTTGGAATGCTCTGGTAGTGGTTGGTGATGGAGAAGGCCATGTTGGCTTAGGCTTAGGCAAAGCACGTGCCGTTCCTGACGCTATACGCAAAGGCGTTGAGGATGCGAAAAAGAACCTAATAGAAATTCCATTGGTTGGCACGACAATCCCTCATGATGTGATAGGACAAGCCGGTGCGTCAATGGTACTTCTAAAGCCGGCGTCTCCAGGTACTGGCATTGTAGCGGGAGGGGCGGTACGGCCAATCCTCGAAGTGGCGGGCATTCGTGATGCATTGGCAAAATCATTAGGTTCACCAAACGCCATAAACACTGCAAGAGCAACAATAGACTGCCTGCGAAAGCTCAAAAGAGCCGAGCAGGTTGCCCAAATGAGGGGCAAGTCTATCGAAGAACTTCTTCCGAAGGGTGTTCTAGCTGTAATGGCTGCTACTGAAACAACCCCTAGCTTCGAGACGGCAAGTGAGGAGAAAGAAGAAGCAATGTTAGCTGCTTCGGAGGACGAGTCAAATGATTAAAATTACTCTAAGAAAGAGTCCTATAGGCTATAGTGAAAAACAGCGGCGGACCCTGACGGCGCTAGGTCTCAGACGGCTAAACTCGTCAACTATAAAACCAGATAATCCGCAGATTCGCGGAATGGTTAAGAGGGTTATTCATCTTGTGGAAGTAGAGCCGGTTGAAAATGATGCGGTAGGAGGCAAAGAAAGTGAGACTAAGTGAGCTAAAGCCAGCACCTGGCGCCGTCCACAGGCGGAAGCGCGTTGGAAGGGGAATAGGCTCGGGTCATGGAGTGACTGCGGGAAAAGGAACGAAAGGTCAAAAGGCTAGAGGAAAAATACGCCTGGGCTTCGAGGGAGGCCAGACTCCTCTACATCGCAGGCTACCCCAGCGCCGTGGTTTTACAAACATATTCAAAAAAGAATACGCCATCGTTAATCTAGACCAATTGGCAAAGCTAAGCGAAGACACCATAACGCCAGAGCTTCTTCTGGAAAAAGGGATAATAAAAGATCTTAAAGATGGCGTTCGGGTTTTGGGGCGAGGAGATATTGATAGAGCAATAACGGTGCGTGCACACCATTTTAGCAAAACAGCTGAAGAAAAAATCAAAGCCAAAGGTGGAACAACGGAGGTAATTTAATTGCTCCAATCCATTGTCGCAGCATTTAAGCTTCCTGACCTGCGGAGGCGAATATTATTCGTGTTTGGTATGTTCGCAGTCTTTGTTATTGGACTGCACATACCTGTTCCAGGTATTGACCGCGAAAAAATGGCGGAACTTTTCCAGCAAGGCGGCTTGCTGGGAATGGTTGACGTGTTTTCAGGCGGCGCGTTGAAGAAGTATACAATACTTGCTATGGGAATTGCGCCCTACATTAACGCGTCTATTATAATGCAGCTCCTGACGGTTGCTGTACCTAGCCTCGAGGCTATGGCAAAAGAAGGAGAGCATGGAAGGAAAAAGATAGCGCAGTATACTCGCTATCTTACAGTCGTCTTGGCGGCATTTCAGGCTGCAGGAATGAACAGTATGCTCCAGCGTATTGGTATTCTTCAGGCGACACCGTGGCACTTTGTCCAGATCGTTGTAACCCTTACAGCAGGAACGGCATTCCTAATGTGGATGGGCGAACAGATTCAGGATAAGGGTATCGGCAATGGTGTGTCGTTGATGATTTTCGTTGGAATTGTGGCTAGCTTGCCGCCGCAAATAATGAGCACAATAGAAATGATTCAAGGCGGGGCATACCCAATTCCGAAAGTCGTGGCACTGATAGTATTGTTCATTGGAACCGTTGTGGGAATTGTTGCCGTTCAGCAAGCGCAGAGGAAAATACCTATTCAGCACGTAAAAAGAGTCGTTGGCAACAAAGTATATGGCGGGGCAACTTCGTACATGCCACTGCGGGTAAACTCTGCGGGCGTTATCCCTATCATCTTTGCAATCTCGATACAGATGTTTCCCGCTACCATTGCGCAATTTGCAGGTAGCGGAAGGTTCGGAGAAACGGTTAGGTATATAGCTAATTTATTCTCACCTGGTGCGAGCATCTGGGCAGCAATCGTTTATGCCGCCCTTATCATATTCTTCACGTATTTCTACACGGCTGTGCAGTTCAATGTGCCTGAAGTTGCCGAAAATATGAAGAAATATGGTTCATTTATACCTGGAATCAGACCTGGGAAGCCGACGCTAGAGTACCTTGACCGTGTAATGTCGAGAATAACGCTAGGAGGCGCGATTTTCTTGTGTATTATTGCTCTGCTCCAATATTGGGCGCCTCAGCTTACAGGGATACAGACATTCTACTTAGTTGGTGGTACATCACTTCTGATTGTAGTCGGTGTGGCACTTGAGACTGTGCAAGCCATGGAAGCCCAGCTTCTCATGAGGCATTACGAGGGATTCATTAAGTAAATGAGATTAGTATTATTGGGACCGCCCGGAGCAGGTAAAGGCACGCAGGCGTCGCTTATTTCTAAA
This sequence comes from Armatimonadota bacterium, assembly GCA_023511795.1. Lineage (NCBI taxonomy): Bacteria > Bacillati > Armatimonadota > Armatimonadota bacterium. The sequence goes on from JAIMAU010000001.1 coordinate 547,551, forward strand.
AAATATAAAATACCGCATATCTCAACAGGAGATATTCTAAGAGAAGCAGTAAAACAAGGCACGGAACTAGGACGTAAGGCCCAGGAGTATATGCAAAAGGGCGAACTAGTGCCGGATGAAATCGTGATTGGCATTGTAGTAGAGCGCATTCAACAGCCTGATTGCCAAAACGGATTCATGCTTGACGGATTTCCGCGAACGGTAGTTCAGGCAGAAGCGCTCGATGAGGAGCTTCGTAAGCGCAACCAAGAATTGGATGCTGTTCTTTGTTTCGAAGTTGATGAAGAAGAAATAGTTCGCAGAATAAGCGGGCGTCGTGTTTGCGAGAAATGCGGTGCGGTATACAATGTTAATAATCTAACCTCTGGGAAAGAGGATGGGATTTGCGACAAATGCGGTGGTAGGTTAGCAACCCGACCTGACGACGAACCAGAAGCCGTGCGCAGGAGGCTGCAGGTCTATAAAAAGCAGACAGAACCATTGATTGATTACTACCGCCGAAAAAGCATTTTGAAGACAGTAAAAGCAGTAGGAGCGGTTCAAGAGATATTTGCCAGGGTTGAAGAGATTCTTGGAAGTGGTGATGTTTAAAAGTGCATAGTTCGGACCCGGGTTTTATCGGTGGTTATATTATACGCCAATAAGACAGGCCCACAGCCTTTCAGCGCAGTCCATCTAAGCCGGTTGGCATGATAATAATTAAGACAAAGCAAGAAATCGAAAAAATGCGCCGAGCTGGGCGGGTAGTTGCAGCTGCACTAGCGCAGCTTGAGGCTTCAATAATCCCAAACAAAACTACCACTGCCGATCTTGATAAACTAGCGGCTTCAATTCTAGAGAAATGGAACGCTATACCATCGTTTAAGGGTTATCGTGGCTACCCAGCGGTGATATGTGTTGCAGTAAATGAAGAAGTGGTTCATGGGATACCTGGCCCAAGAGTACTTAAAGAAGGTGATATAGTCGGAATTGACATTGGCGCTATCGTGGAAGGCTATCATGCCGATTCGGCGATAACTGTAGGCGTAGGCGAAATCTCTCCGCTAGCTGCGAAGTTGATAAGGGTCACGAGGGAAGCCCTATTCTGTGGGATTGCAAAGGCACGGGTAGGTAATAGACTTACTGATATTTCAGCAGCAATCCAAGAGCACGCTGAAAAGAATAACTTCTCGGTTGTTCGTGATTTAGTTGGCCATGGTATCGGTCGAAGCATGCACGAGGATCCGCAAGTGCCGAACTTTGGCCGTCCAGGGCGGGGACCGCGTTTGGAGGAAGGCATGACTTTGGCCATTGAGCCAATGCTGAACGCAGGAGGCTACCAGGTAGAAAGCCTCCAAGATCAATGGACGATAGTAACGAAAGATAGAAGCCTTTCGGCTCATTTCGAGCATACTGTCGCAGTTACATCAAAGGGACCAGACATTCTTACTTTGCGCGAAGGGGAAGAAATCCCTGCGTTAAAATAAACAGAGCAGACCTTGATAAAAGACTAGTTTTTATGTATAATAAAAAATCTGCGCCGGCTTTGTTGAAAGAAAAGCAGAAAGAACAAGCAAATGGAGGCAGATAGTGAAAGTTAGAGCTTCTGTGAAAAAAATTTGCGACAAATGCAAAATAATCCGACGCGAAGGTGTTGTGCGGGTGATTTGTGTAAATCCCAAGCATAAACAGCGGCAAGGGTAGGTGGAGGTGTAAAGTTTGGCTAGAATAGCAGGTGTAGATCTACCCCGCGATAAGCGGGTTGACGTGGCGCTCACTTATATTTATGGCATTGGGCCTTCTAGCAGCCGCAAGATTTTGGAACAGACGGGCGTCGAGCCAAGTACGCGAGTACGCGACTTAACGGAGTCCGAGGTTAGCAAACTCAGGGAAGTTATTGAACGCGAATACCGCGTAGAAGGAGACCTTCGGCGGCAGGTGTCAATGAATATAAGGCGTCTCATGGAGATTGGTTGCTATCGAGGGCTAAGACACCGTCGTGGCTTGCCGGTAAGAGGGCAGAGAACCAGCACAAACGCACGCACCCGCAAGGGCCCGCGACGAACCGTCGGAGTCAAGAGGAAGAAGAAATAAGGAGGTATCCCGGGCGTGGCTAAAAAGGCAGCAGCCGCAAAAGGCAAACCAAAAGAAAAGAAAAACATTGCTCAAGGGATCGCCCATATCAAATCGACATTCAATAATACAATCGTTTCTATCACCGATACTAAGGGTGAGGTTATAGCTTGGGCTTCCGCGGGTACTGTTGGTTTCAAAGGTACAAAAAAAGGTACGCCATTTGCAGCGCAGATGGCGGCGGAGTCATGTGCCCGTAAAGCAATGGAACATGGAGTTAAGCGAGTTGACGTTTATGTTCGAGGCCCAGGCTCAGGTCGAGAGACTGCAATTCGTTCATTACAGGCAGTTGGACTGGATGTTAGCTCGATCAAAGATGTTACGCCTATTCCACATAATGGGTGCAGACCACCCAAGAGGCGAAGAGTTTAGGAGAAGATAGACAATGGCTGTTACATCTGGAGCTGTTTGCAGGATGTGTCGTCGGGAAGGCATGAAGCTTTTCTTGAAAGGCGAGCGTTGCTATTCAAGAAAGTGTTCTTTTGAAAGGAGAAGCTATCCTCCCGGCCAGCATGGCCAGACACGTCCAGGCAAGATAAAAGAGTATGGAGCTCAGCTTAGAGAAAAACAAAAGTTGCGCAGAATCTATGGCGTCAGAGAGACACAACTTCGAATCTATATCAAAGAGGCTATACGCAGGAGGGGTGTTACTGGCGAAACATTGCTCCAGTTGCTGGAGTCAAGGCTTGACAACGTGGTTTACAGACTAGGATTCGCATCTTCTCGAGCAATGGCCCGTGAACTCGTAAGCCATGGACATTTCCTGGTTAACGGACAAAAGGTTAATACGCCTTCCTATCTTGTCAAACCAGGCGATGTCATCGAAGTGAAGCCGAAAAGTAAGGATATTATTCCCATCGTGGAATCTCTTCAAGCAACTGCGGGCAGGGTACCACCATGGCTCGAACTCGACGCGGAAGCAAAAAAAGGTAGGGTGCTACGATTACCTACTCGCGAAGAGATAGACACTCAGGTTGATGAAACACTAATCGTCGAGTTCTATTCAAGATAATGGAGATGAAGATATGGAAGCAATTACGCCGCGCATAGAGGCTTTGTCTCAGACAGATACATATGGCAAATTCCTGGTCGAACCTCTGGAGCGAGGATTTGGAACAACCTTAGGCAACTCGCTCCGGCGCATATTACTGTCATCCATCCCCGGTGCGGCTATTACCTCCGTTAAAATCGAGGGGGTATTGCACGAATTCTCGACAATACCGGGTGTGAAGGAAGACACAACGGAGCTTCTTCTGAACCTGAAAGACCTTCATATAAAGCTCCACCATGATGGAGCGGGTAGACCAGAGCCTAAGACAATATGGATTGATGTAAAAGGTGCAGGAGAAGTTACCGGTGCCGATATTCGCACGCCTGCCGAGGTTGAAATTGTTAATCCAGAGCTCCACATAGCAACCATCAGCGACGAATCGGCTAGTCTTTCTATGGAGATGACCGTGGAGCTTGGCAAAGGATATGTACTGCCTGAAAAACATGAGAGAATCAAGTCAACAATCGGCGTAATTCCAGTCGGAGCTGCGTTTACTCCTGTTAGAAAAGTGAATTTTATTGTGGAGCCAACAAGAGTAGGCCACAGAACAGACTTCGAGCGTCTCATATTAGAGATCTGGACAACCGGGGCAATTTCGCCGAAAGATGCTCTCGGCAAGTCTGCAGAGATACTTGAGCGACATATTCGGTTGTTTAGAGACTTTGCAGGAGGAGCAGGAACCGAATCGCTTGAAACTCAAGGAATAGTCGGTGATGAAGCCCAGCCTGCGGTCAGAGATGTAAGAATTGAGGAACTAGACTTCTCAGTTCGGACATATAACTGCCTTAAGAAAGCAAATATTATGACAATTGGCGAGCTAGTACAGATTAGTGAACAAGATTTAATGGGCATCAGGAACTTCGGTAAGAAATCGCTCGCAGAGGTAAAAGAAAAGCTTGCACAGATGGGCTTAAGTCTCAAAAAGGTAGGCGGTGAATCGGCAACCGACGATATAGAATCGGAACAAGGCGAGGAGGCTGAAGCTGAGTACTAATCAGAATAACTTGGGAATGTAGTCCAGCCTTAGCGTTCTTGGAAAGGGAATGTTTTTAAAATGCGACATAGAGTAGCATGGAGAAAATTTGGATTACCTAGCGACCAAAGAATGGCTCTACTTAAGAGTCTTCTGCGTGCTCTTATCGAGCGCGGAGAAATCCAGACAACAGAAGCTCGCGCAAAAGACCTGCGAAGCATAGCAGAAAAGGTAATAACAATTGCGAAGACCGACAGCCTGCATGCTAGACGGCAGGCTCGCAGATGGCTGAACGACGAAAATCTGGTCAAAGTGCTTTTTGATAATGTGGCTCCCAAAGTTGCCGAGAAACCTGGGGGCTATACCAGAATTACAAAGCTTGGTTTCCGACGGGGCGATGCTGCTCCAATGGTTAAAATAGAGCTTGCTACTGAGTAGGAAACGGCGAAGTTAGCTAAACAAGGCACACGTCGTGCGCAATATCAAGGCTGTCATAGATTACGACGGTACCGATTTCTTCGGATTTCAAAAGCAGCCGAAGGTACGCACAGTTCAAGGAGAACTTGAAGCTGCTCTCGGCGAGCTCCTTAACGAGCCGGTTAGAGTTATTGGAGCAGGTCGAACTGATGCGGGAGTCCATGCAACAGGGCAAGTAATCAGTTTTCGTGCTGGGGGCACCATACCGATAGACAGGTTCCGCCCCGCACTCAATGGCATACTGCCGAAAGATATTAGGATAAAGACAGTCGAGCAAGTCTCGGATGAATTTCATGCTAGGTATTCGGCAAAGGCGCGGACATATGTGTATTCAATTCTAAACCGTGAGATACCATCCGCGTTACTTGAGCGATATACTTGGCAGATAATTCAACCGCTGGACATTGAGAAAATGATTGCCGCCGCGCAAAAGCTTATTGGCATTCACGACTTTGCTTCGTTTGGGATGCCTGATAAGGCTAGTGGGAGCACTATCCGAAATCTCTGGGAATGTCGTATCTGGCGGCAAAAAGATCTGGTTCTTATTAAAATCAAAGCGAATGCATTTTTAAGAGGCATGGCGCGCGCTATCGTAGGTACGCTGGTCGAAGTTGGTCAGGAAGTGCTTCCTGTAGAAGGGATAGTTGAGATTTTGGCAGCTAGAAATCGACAAGCAGTGCGTTTAACAGCGCCGCCGCAAGGGTTGTTTTTGGTTAAAGTGGATTATTAAAAAGTTTTTGCATTTTTATTCGTTATAATTTCGGGAGGATTTGCATGAAAACCTACACGGCAAAGCCGCAGGAAATACAACGAACGTGGTACGTAGTCGATGCTGCTGGGAAGCCACTCGGTCGTCTTGCTTCTCAAGTGGCAAAGATCTTGCGTGGCAAGCATAAGGCAATCTTTACGCCGCATGTAGACACCGGAGACCATGTAATCATTATAAATGCAGAAAAAGTAGTCCTAACTGGCAAAAAGGCGGGCGAGCCAATATATTGGCATTCGGGTTATCCAGGAGGCTTAAAGAGCACGACTTATGGCAAAATGCTTTCTGAGAAGCCAGAGCAGCTTATCAGAAGAGCGATTAAAGGGATGCTTCCACATAATGCACTAGGCAGGAGAATTTTTAGAAAACTCAAAGTTTATCGAGGCGCCGAACATCCTCATGAGGCACAAAAGCCAGAGGCGCTTGAGATTTAGGAGGAAACACAGTCTTGGTAGAGCAGGTTAAATACTACGCGACAGGCCATAGAAAAAACGCAACGGCAAAAGTATGGTTAACGCCTGGTGAGGGCATTATAACCATAAATGGCCGTCCGGCCGCCGAGTACCTCGGGCGCAAGACTCTCGAAATGATCATCCGACAGCCGTTGGAAGCTGTGGATGTCGCCGGGAAATATAACGTCATAGCACATGTGCTTGGCGGCGGCATTTCCGGCCAGGCGGGAGCAATCAGACATGGCATCTCTAAAGCTCTCGTTGTTGCTGATCCGGAACTGCGGCCTTTGTTGAGGAGAATGGGCTTCCTCACACGCGATCCAAGAGTAAAGGAGCGCAAGAAGTACGGCAGGAAGCGTGCGCGCCGCGGATTCCAGTTCTCGAAGCGTTAAAATATCTGGCCGTTTCTTGCAATAGAAAAGATTCGGCTGCGAATTAAGGGGCGAAGCATCGGCTTTTGTAATGAGTTAAACGATTTACAGAACCGAGGTCTCGCCCCATTTGCATGTTAAGGAGTGATGTGCTATATTTCAAATGCATCTAGCACTTGTACTTGCTAAAGTTCATACCTCAACCAAGCCGATAATTTGAAAGGCAGCGCTTACATCCAATTTTAAGCTGGTATACTATAAACTGAAAATGTTTCTTTGCTTATGAGGAGAATTGAACTGTTGGCAAAAAATATCATATTCTACTTTGCCTTTTCAGCACTCCTAATAATCGGCAATGGATATGCCGATGGACAGCTTACCATTACCCTTGATCCTCCTGCTGAGGAGCAGAAGGATAATCTTCGTTTGAACCACGAGACACTCGGCGCTACTAGAGAGAACTCAGCAAAATATGAGGCAAGAGTTCTAAGTGCACGGCAAACCACAAATAAGGAGGTCGTAATCGGTCGAGTGGGAGTTGTCAGGGCGGCAAGTGCAAATATCATGCGCGCTCCTACAAAGAAAGGATATCAGCTATTTACTTGCCCCAAGGGTTCATATCTTGCAATCGTCGCTGATAGCCCCAACTGGTATGGTGTCCTGATGATTGATGGCAGTACAGGCTGGATTGAAAAGAGCAAAGTAAGCCTTCTAAATTACAATGTCGTTGGCCAGAAGAACCTTCCAAATGGACTTGGCCCTAAAATTGTTAATACAGCGCTTAAGTACCTTGGCATCCCCTATCAATGGGGTGGCTACTCTTGGAATGGATTGGACTGCTCCGGTTTTGTTAAAGCTGTCTTCGCAAGCCACGGTATTGAACTCCCTCGTACAGCACGGGAGCAAGCAAATGTAGGCGTTCCTGTCAATGCAAGCAACCTCCAACCTGGCGACCGGCTTTACTTTGCATGCAAAGGTGGCGCGATTGATCACTGCGGTATTTACATTGGCAATGGTTTATTCATCCATTCATCATCATCGCGAGGAGGAGTTGCTATCGATAATCTTCTAACAAAACCTCTCTATTATAATACCCTTGTTGCTGCCCGAAGATCATAACTCTCCGAATATGGCAAGCGACGAATCCTTCTTCTTGTTGATAAAACGGCGTTCGTGTGGTATCATTTCACTATCCGCATTTTCTTTAGCATCTATCTTCATCTCAGAAAGATTATGAAATGGTAAGAGTAGGTATAATTGGAGCATTAGGATACGGCGGCGGCGAGCTTGTACGAATTCTTACTAATCACCCACATGTCAAGCTAACATATTTATGTTCAGAGCTTGAAAAGCCTATGCGCGTTTCAGATGTGTGTCCAGGATTTAGAGGCATCCTTGACGCAAATTGCGAGGTATATAATCCAACCACAGCAATCGAGCAATGTGACATACTTTTTATTGCTCAACATCCCGGGTGGGCAATGAAACATGCCAGGCGATTTCTTGATGCTGGCATCAAAGTTATTGATTTGAGCGCAGACTTCCGACTTCGCAACCCTGAAAATTATGAGCAGTGGTATAAAATTAAGCATGAATCACCCGAATTGATTCAGCAAGCGGTTTACGGGTTGCCAGAACTCCATCGAAGTCAAATTGCCCAGGCGAAATTGATTGCCAACCCTGGTTGCTTTCCAACGGGTGCAATCTTGGCTCTGATGCCTCTGCTAAAAGAGAAGCTTGTGGACGCAGATACAATCATTGTGGATTCGAAAACTGGTGCTTCAGGTGCAGGGCGCATGGCTCATAAACTCGACTTCCACTTTCCTGAGCTTAACGAGAGCATGAAGCCATATAATGTTGGTGTCCATAGACATACCCCTGAAATTGAACAGGAGCTTAGTTCGATTGTTGGATGCCAAGTAACTATATCATTCACGCCCCACTTAGTGCCAATCACTAGAGGTATTCTTACAACCGCGTATGCTCGGCTTCTTGACACTAGTATGACAACAGAAAACCTCGTTGACATCTACAGGCAACATTATGCAAATGATTACTTCGTTGTAGTCCTAAATGCGGGCGAATATCCAGCAACGAAAAACACATATGGTTCGAACTTTTGCCAGATTGGTTTAAAAGCCGACGAAAGGACAGGGCGTGTAGTTGTGATTTCTGCTATTGACAATCTAGTCAAAGGCATGGCAGGCGAAGCCGTGCAAAATATGAACCTGATGTGTGGTTTTGACGAAAAGACTGCGCTTGATCGTCCGGCGATGTTTCCATGATAGAATATCCTAGTTCAATAACCAAGCCAAAGGGTTTCTTAGCAGCAGGAGTGCGCGCTGGAATCAAAGAAAAAGGCGAGGATTTGGCACTCATAGTTTCGGAACAACCTGCTTCGATAGCTGGTGTCTTTACAAAAAACATATTTAAAGCCGCTCCGGTTCAAGTATGCATTTCGCGAATTCCTAGGGCAACCGCTCGGGCAATTGTCGCAAATAGTGGCAATGCAAATGCATGTACTGGTAAGGTCGGAATAGAGGATGCCAGGCGTATGATTGCCGAGGTGGCATGCCGACTGGACGTGCCGGAGGAAGATGTGTTTGTTGCGTCCACTGGCGTCATTGGACGGCGTCTGCCAATCCAAAAAATAATAAATGGCATTGATTTGGCAGTCTCAAGTTTGAGCAAGAACTGCGGAGCGAATGTGGCTCGGGCGATTATGACCACCGATACTCGTCCAAAGGAAGCCGAAGTTGAGTTTGATATCGGTGGGGTGAGGGCGACAATAGGCGGCATTGCGAAAGGTGCAGGCATGATATGTCCAAATATGGCAACAATGCTTGCATTCCTTACCACCGATGTTGCTATTACACCCACAATGCTTCAGATAGCATTATCTCGTTCAACTGAAATCTCGTTCAACTGCCTTACCATCGATGGCGACACAAGCACAAATGATAGCGTATTTATTCTTGCGAATGGAGCAGCTGGAAATTCAGTAATTAATGCCGAGAGTGAAGTTTTTCAAGTTTTTCAACAACACCTTGATGCTGTCACAATTCAACTTGCTCGCCAAATTGCAGCAGACGGCGAAGGCGCCACGAAGGCAGTCAGCGTAACGGTCAAAGGCGCGAAATCTTATAAGGACTGCCGGCAAATTGCTAAAACAATAGCTAACTCTCCGCTTGTTAAGACGGCAATGTTCGGTTGCGACCCAAATTGGGGCCGAGTTATAGCAGCAGCAGGAAGAGCAGGTGTTGAATTCGACCCCAATGTAGTCAGCTTGTATTTTGGCGATATCTTAATCATTGAAAACGGAGAGCCTGTAATTTTTTCGCAGGCTGAAGCACGCAAATATCTGTCTGGAAAAGATGTATTGATAACTTTGAACGTAGGCAGTGAAAATTGGTCTGCTACTGTATGGACTTGCGATCTTTCGTACGATTACGTCAAAATCAATGCAGAATATCACACTTAAAATTCTACATGATTTTTGGTTATTGAAAGTGTGGTGAAACCGGGGTTTAATGGTTATGGAGAAAAAAATGAGCGCTAGCGCTGAACAAGCAGAAATTCTCGTCCAGGCTCTTCCATATATCAGGCAATACTATGGCAAGACCATCGTCGTTAAATATGGCGGCAATGCGATGGTGGACGAAAGGCTTAAACAAGGCGTGATGAAGGACATAGTCCTTATGCATTATGTAGGCATGCGTCCTGTACTTGTCCATGGTGGCGGTCCTGAGATTACCGAATTAATGGAGCGAATGGGCAAAAAGCCGAGCTTTATCAAGGGGCTTCGTGTTACCGATGCAGAGACGATGGAAATCGTCGAGATGGTTCTTACTGGAAAAACAAACAAGAGCATTGTCTCACTTATCAATTCGCAGGGGGGCAAGGCTGTTGGCTTGAGCGGCAAGGATGGGAATCTTATGGTAGCTGAAAAGGCTCAGATTGAAGATGCTGACCTCGGATACGTTGGCAAAATTGTAGAAATAAATACCGAGATCATTGAAACCCTAATTCATGAGGGATATATACCAGTAGTATCCTCTATTGCGGTAGGTAGAGATTGGGAAACATATAATTTGAATGCAGACCACGCGGCTGGGGAGCTAGCCGGCGCGCTTGAGGCGGCAAAGCTAATCATTCTAACAGACGTAACAGGGGTTTACCGTGACTTCAGCGACAAAACCAGCCTTATTTCGGAGCTTTCGGCATCAGAAGCCAAGGAAATGATTCGGACAGGCAAGGTTGACAAAGGAATGATTCCAAAGCTGGAGGCATGCCTTATGGCGTTATCAGGCGGCGTCGAACGCGCACATATTATTGATGGCACGCTACCCCATGCGCTCCTGATGGAGATATTTACTGACACTGGCATTGGCACTATGATTACCTAGCTTTACCAGTTGGTGTTTGTGACTCAATTGCACATGCGGTTCTAATGTGATTGACTTTTGTGCAAGAATAGGAGTACAATAGACTACAATAGCAACTGTGAATTAGCATGAAAACGCCGGATTGCTCAAAAACCGCATACCGGCCTGGATGCGTCGAAGGGACGGAGCCTTTTGCTCTGTCTCTTTGTGTTTAGAAGATAGGAAAGGGTAAGTGGAATGGCGATGCTAGATATGGATACAAAGACTGCGATTGAAATGGATGCCAAGTATATGATGCGCTTTGTCGGGCGGTTGCCAGTTGCATTTGTACGTGGTGAAGGAATAAAAGTTTGGGATGCTGAAGGAAAAGAATACCTAGACTTTCTTGCAGGTATCGCAGTAAATGGTTTGGGCCATTGTCCACCAGCCGTTGTGTCGGCTATTAGGGAGCAAGCTGGAACGCTCATGCATGTGAGCAACCTATACTACATACCCCAACAAGCAGTTCTTGCAAAGCGGTTAGTTGAGCTCTCAGGCTTGGGTAAGGCGTTTTTTTGCAATAGCGGTGCGGAAGCGAATGAAGCAGCTATAAAGCTTGCCCGAAAGTGGGCGAAAGAGAACTGTGGTGAAGATAAATACGAGATCATAACAACAGAGGGGTCTTTTCATGGACGAACTCTTGCTACCGTAACTGCAACAGGACAGCCGAAGTACCATCAGGGATTCGAACCATTGGTTCCTGGGTTCAAATACGTGCCATTTAATGACCTCACAGCGCTGAAGGCAGCAATTTCTGAGAAGACATGTGCGATAATGCTCGAGCCCATACAGGGCGAATCGGGCGTTTTTCCTGCTACCCTTGAGTATCTGCATGGCATAAGAAAACTTTGCGATGAGTTAGGATTGCTCTTGATACTAGATGAGATTCAAACTGGGCTAGGTAGAACTGGAAAGTGGTTTGGTTTTCAGCATTATGGCATAATGCCAGATATCATGACGTTGGCAAAGACCCTGGGAGGTGGTTTCCCAATAGGTGCATGTCTAGCGTCTGATATCGTTGCCACCGGATTTCAGCCGGGTAATCATTCTTCAACTTTTGGTGGGAATCCATTGGCTTGTGCCGCTGCAATCGCTGCATTGCGCGAAATTGATGAAGAAGGTTTGGTTCAAAACTCGGCGGAAGTAGGGGTTTATTTTAAGGACCGGTTGGAAGAACTTAAATCAAGACGGGATGATATCATCGAAATACGAGGCGTTGGTCTAATGATTGGAATGACGCTAGCGCGCAAGGGTGCACCCAAAGTGGCAACTAAATGCCTAGAAAAAGGATTAATACTCAATTCGATTGGCGAAAGCATTTTGAGATTTCTCCCACCTTTAATTGTCAAAAAGGAACATGTTGATACCGCTGTGGATATACTTAGCGAAACCCTTCAGGAGGTTTAATTTTATTAGACTTCCGCTCTGTTGAGAGGAGATACAAAAATGTGGAAGCAACTTACCCAGAAAGCACAAAAAGCAGTTTTTCTGGCGCTCGAAGAAGCAGGAAAGCTTGGTTATAGCCATGTAGGTCCAGAACATTTACTTCTAGCGCTTGTCAGAGAAGAGGATTGCCTTGCCGCCAGGATTCTTGAGCGCATAGGTGTTGACCTTGGCACGGTGCGCAGCGAAATTATGAAGCGGCTGTCGAGAGGTTCGGAGACCTTGAGCGATGGCCTTGAGCTTACGGCTGAGGCAAAGCACGTAATAGACCTAGCTTTTGATGAAAGCAGACAGGCAAAAGAGGATTGGATAGGAACTGAGCATTTACTAATTGGGCTTGCAGAAGAACCCCATAGTATTGCAGCTCAGTTTCTTGCCGAGCATGGTATTGATGCAGCACTAATTCGTAGGGAGCTAAGAAGTATGCAAGCAGGTGCACTGCCGTTCGGGCAGAACAGTGGAGGAAAGTAACTAATGTGGCAGAGATTCACGGAAAAGGCGCGATTGGCTATTTTCTATGCGCAGGAGGAGGCGGCGAAAAGAAAGAGCAGAATCGTTGGCACTGAGCATTTATTGCTTGGTTTATTGCATAAGCCAGACAACATTGCCAAACGCGTCTTTCAGCGCATTGGAGTAAACGAGGAAAGCCTGCGCAGGGAGATTGAGAAAATGGCGCCGGTTTCCGACACTGGCGATGTAAACCAAGATATGCAACTCTCAGCAAATGCTAAGCGTGCAATTGACTTGGCTTACCAGTCGGCTAGAGAGCTGAGAAGCAATTACGTTGGGACAGAGCACCTACTCCTCGGGTTGGTCAAGAACGACCGTGGAACCGTTGCTCCCCTTCTAGCGCAAATGGGTGTGACTTTCGAGCGTGTCAAGCAAGAAATCTCAGCGATTCAAACGTCAGAGACACGCGTTGACGAAATCACGGCTCACGATTCGCATCTAAAAGTACCAGATAACATGCGAGGCAAAGATTTAATCTCAATTGATGACCTTAGCCGCGAGGAAATAGAAACAATATTTGACCTCGCCCGACAACTTAAATCACGGAGTTTGACAGAGCAATATGCCAATCCCATTCTGCCAGGCAAGACGCTTGCCATGATATTTGAGAAGCCGTCTCTTAGGACACGTGTAACATTCGAGGTTGGTATGTCTCAACTTGGCGGTAACGCTGTCTATCTTGCACCTGCCGACATCCGAATGGGCGAACGTGAGCAAGTCAGCGATGTTGCAAAGAATCTCGAACGCTGGGTACATGGTATAATGGCACGGACTTTTAAGCACAAAACCATAACCGAACTTGCAAAGTATGCAAATATCCCAATTATAAATGGTCTATCAGACCTAGAGCATCCTTGCCAAGCATTGGCCGATTTCTTGACAATCTTAGAGAAAAAGGGCGACCTTTCAAAGCTCAAGCTTGCCTACATTGGCGATGGATGCAACACTTGCCACAGCCTTATGCTCCTCGCTGCAAAGGTTGGCACAGACATTGCGGTGGGCTGTCCGGAGGGTTATGAACCAAATACAGTGATTCTCAACAAAGCACTTCGAGCTGCGGAGCACTCGGAAGCTTCGATAAAAGTAACAAATGACCCATTTGAGGCCGTAGAAAATGCTGATGCAATCTATACGGATGTCTGGTGTAGTATGGGATTGGAGGATGAACGAGAGAAACGACTGCCGGTGTTCCAACCTTATCAAGTAAATCAAAAGCTTGTTGAGGCAGCTCGGAACGATGTGATTGTTCTCCACTGCCTCCCAGCGCACCGCGGCGAAGAAATCACTGACGAAGTAATCGACGGCCCGCACTCGGTTGTGTTCGATGAAGCGGAGAATCGTTTGCATGTGCAAAAAGCACTGTTGGCATTGCTATTGTAACATAAAGAAGGAGCGGAAAAGATGAAAACAGTAGTTCTTGCATATTCTGGTGGCCTGGATACCTCAGTGTGCATACCGATGATGAAAGAATTTTATGGTTTTGATAAGGTTGTAACTGTAACAGTGGACGTAGGCCAGCCACCTGATGACATTGCCGAAGCCGAGGAGAAGGCTCGTATCCTAGGAACAGAGCATTATACTATCGACGCTAAAGAAGAATTTGTGAAGGATTATGTATTCCATGCCATAAAAGCAAATGGCGACTACCAGGGCTATCCATTGAGTACTGCAATTGCTCGGCCTTTAATTGCTGCCAAGAGCGTTGAGATAGCCCAACAGGTCGATGCTGACGCATTCGGCCATGGGTGTACCGGTAAAGGAAATGACCAATTTAGGTTCGAAATCGTTGTTCGAACGTTTGCACCCGAAAAGGAAGTCATAGCTCCAATGCGAGAGCGGAACCTCACGCGAAGCGAGGAAATCGAATATGCAAAAAGCCGAGGCGTACCTATTGCCCAGTCGGTTGAGAAGATATGGAGCATTGATGAAAATCTTTGGGGTCGCTCAATAGAAGGCGGCCGACTCGAAGAACCTGACTTTGTGCCTCCGGAGGAGATTTATAAGTGGACAAAAGGTCCTAACAAAAGTCCAAATACCCCGCTTGAGATTACAATTGGCTTCGAGAACGGTGTGCCAGTCTCGCTGGATGGCAAAAGAATGGACGGAGTTTCCCTAATTCGCCAGCTGAATGAAATCGCAGGTGAGCACGGCGTTGGTAGAATAGATATAATGGAGGATAGAATGCTCGGCCTGAAAGTGCGAGAAAACTACGAGTGTCCAGCAGCCGTCACACTGCTAACTGCACACAAAGCGTTGGAAGCACTGGTTTGCACAAAAGAAGAGATAAAGTTCAAGTCGATGGTTGACCGTGAGTGGGGCCAACTTGCATATGAAGGTCTTTGGTTCCATCCTCTGAAGGATGATCTAGAGGCGTTTATTGATAAGATTCAAGAGCGGGTAACCGGGGACGTAAAAATGCAGTTATTTAAAGGTCAGGCAAAGGTCATTGGACGGAGTAGTAGATGGGCGCTATATTCTGAGGACTTAGCATCGTTCGACACAAAGACCTTTGTGCAAAGCGAGATGACGGGTGCAGTAAAAGTTCATGGCTTGCAATCCAAAATGTATTGGTGGTTGAAAAGGGGTCAGTGATGTCTAAGCTTTGGGGCGGAAGATTCAAGAAAGCAACTTCCCCAATTGTGGATGAGTTCAATGCGTCGATAAGCTTCGACGCGAGGCTTTGGAGATATGACATCGAGCAGAGCATTGCCCATGCTTCTATGCTTGGCAAGTGTGGAATTATTCCGCTGGCAGAGTCGGAAAAGATTATACAAGGTCTTCGTGATTTAAAAAACGATATTGAGGCGGGAAAAGTTGAGTTCGACACGTCGGCAGAAGACATCCATATGAACATCGAAAAGCTTCTTCACGAGCGAATAGGCGATGTGGCTGGGATGCTGCAGACCGCTCGAAGCCGCAATGACCAGGTCGCAACCGATGTTAGAATGTATGTAAAGGCGCAAATAAAGGAGATTGATAGCCTGATTCGAGAAGCCCAATCGGCTTTTATCAAAGTTGCAGAAAGCAATATCGATACAATAATGCCTGGATATACACACCTTCAACATGCCCAGCCAGTTATGCTAGCTCATCACATTCTTGCATATGTGTGGATGCTCCAGCGTGATCGAGAACGCCTAGCAGATTGTTTCAAGCGGACAGATGTGCTTCCGCTGGGATCCGCGGCGCTTGCGGGAACCTCGTTCCCGATTGATAGGGAATACACGGCTAAAATGCTTGGATTTTCACGGATAAGTGAAAATAGTATGGATGCGGTAGCAGAGCGAGACTTTGCGGTAGAGTTCTTATGTGCAATCTCAATCCTAGCCATGCACATATCCAGATTTGCTGAAGAAGTCGTCATTTGGAATACAAGTGAATTCGGCTTTATTGAACTTGACGACTCAGTTGCGACAGGCAGCAGCCTAATGCCACAGAAAAAGAATCCAGATGTAGCTGAACTCATGCGTGCGAAGACAGGACGTGTCTATGGTGACCTTATGGCACTTCTTACTGTTCTCAAAGGTCTGCCTTTGACCTACAACAAGGACCTCCAAGAGGATAAAGAACGCTTGTTTGATGCTTCAGATACAATAGTTATTTGTCTGAAAGTCCTCATTGAGTTTGTTGGGCATTTGAAGTTCAATACCAAAAGGATGTCGGCTGGGCTTGAAGATGACTTTTCAACTGCAACTGACATAGCAGATTACCTTGTAACACGCGGTGTGCCATTTAGAACCGCCCATGAAATAACCGGGAAGCTTGTAAGGTATTGCTTGGAACAGGGCAAGACCTTGGGTAACTTGACGCTTGAAGAAATGCGGCGATTCTCGGATAAGTTCGAGGACTCGAGCTTGACGTGGGATGCCTGGTCCTCGGTTGAAAAACGCAATATCCCCGGAGCAACAGCTCCATGCCGATTGAAGGAACAATTGGAGGCTGCAAAAAAGGCTCTCGCCGCCGATTTGTTCTAGCCGTGTGACGGGTGTTTGTTTCCGGTTTATAACCTCAAGTTAATTTTTTTGCCATCCGAACGGTGGTAATGCCATTACTACAACAAATTTTAAAGTTATCCATCACTTGTTTTATTAGATACAATCCCAAGCCGCCTTCGTGTATTTTTTCGAGGGGAGGTGGCTCAATCTTGAGCTTTTCCGGCTGAAAGTCGGCACTTTCGTTTCGTATCTCTATTTCAATCTGGTTAGGATGAATCTCAAATGCTATCGTAATCGGTGAGTTTGGCGAACGGCTGAACTTAATTGCATTACTGCATGCCTCACCTATTGCTAGTTTGAGATCATCTTTTTGTTCTTCGGTTAGAGAAATTTGATTTGTCGGCATAAGATCGATTAAGTTTCTAACAAGCGAAAGATATTTCGGCGAGCTTGGTATCTCAACGTGTATGAATTCCAACGGTGCCACAGCAATCTACTCCTTATTACGTTACAGTGTTTTAATTATAATAAGTGCTATATCATCAGTAACCTTAAGATTGGGAGCCGTTGCTAGTTTGTAAATATTATCGGCAATCTCATTGGCAGGTTTCAGGTGATATTTCACAAGAGATTCACTAATCGCACGCAGAGACGTGGCGGGATCGTGTGATATCGCTTCAATCAAACCATCAGTGTAAAGCATAAGTATATCACCACTCCCCAATCGGATGCTTCGTTCTTGATAATTGATAGAGGGCATTACGCCAAGAATTAAACCCGGAGTGCTTATCTGTTCAACTCTACCAATGTGTGCCCGGTATAGGATTGCTGGTTCATGACCAGCACAACTTAGGACGAGCGTACGTCGCCTCGCATCGAGAACTGCATAAAGCATGGTAATGAATGACTCATTCCCGGTTTGCTGGTATATCAGACGATTCATTTTTTGAAGCAGCTTCGCCGGTGATTGTGTTTCTTCTGCCAATGCTCTTAGAGAATGCTTGCACATTGCGATATAATTCGCCGCTGCAACGCTTTTCCCTGAAACGTCCGCAATCGCTATACCGTAATTATGTTCGGAAATCTTTATAACTTCGTAGTAATCTCCGCCTACTTGGTGGGCTGGGTTAAATTTGGCGCTAACTTCGAACCCCGGTATGTTTTCAATTTCACCAGGTAAAAGATTTTTCAGACTAATATTGGCTATATCCCATTGATGCTGGTAAAGGCGTGCGTTTTCAATTGCAATGGCGGCAAGTTCGGCTAATCCGAGAAGCAAACGCTGAAGAGGAAGCTGGAAAGCGCTTGTTTGGCGGTGAAATATTACAATGTAACCTACTACTCTGCGCTTGATTGAAAGCCGCACAATTGTTGCTGCATCAAGCCCAAGATTTGTGATGGTTTTTATATCTTTGTATTCCTTATATTCTGAAAGGTCTAAGGTTACTATATTTTTTTTGGACCTTTCGGCCGTAATTATTCCTGGCATTGCAAGATCCATATATGCTCGGCTTTCGTCAGCTCCAAGTCCTCGGCCCCCTCCTAATTGGACCTCGCCGGATTGGGGATTATAGAGTACAATGCAGCATACTTCCGCTGCGAGCTTTTCGCAAAGCTGACCCAATATTAACTCAAAAACCTTTTTTAATTCAAGCGATGAAGTTATGGTTTTTGCAATTTTAAACAGACTTGCAAGGTATTTTGTTTGAGTTGTAGCGGCGTTGTAAAGAAGGTTATTTTCGACCGCCATCGCTATTTGTCCCGATATTGTTGATACCATCACCATTTCTTGGTTTCCAAAAGTTCGCCCTGGCCTGGTTCGGTTCACGCTTAATATGCCAACAAGTGATTTTCTCCCAATTAGGGGAGTCGAGATTGAGGATACAATTTCTGGCCTCTCGGTGATTAAATCGAACTGGTTGGGGTCAGCTGGACCATTCAAAAGCAGTGGCTTTCGGTTTGCTATTACCCAGCCGGCTATTCCTCTTTCTTTGGGGATTGTTGTTAGTGGCTGTATATCTTCCTTAAGGCCTTTGCAGGCGTAAATAGTAAATATTCCCCGCTTGCATAACATCACCGAGCCGCTATCTGCGTCTAGAGTATAAAGTATTTCCGTTAGTGCTTGGTCTAAGAGCTGTCGAATGTCTAGAGTTGAATGTGCAACTTTTGTAAGACGTTCGAACGGTAAATCGGTGTGCGTAGGAAAACTTCTAGCTTTTTGCCGCCCAAAGACAGCTGCAATGTGATTAGCTATCGTATATAGAAGCTCAACTTCCCAAACAGGGAATGGGCGGATGTGTGATGCCATGCCCAGCAGCACTCCAGGCTTTGAGTCGGGAATTTCAACGGGAATAGCTACAAGTGCCCTTACATCTTCAAGTGAATATGGGCACACCGATTCGCAACCAATTGAGGGTAGATTTTCTATCACTTTGGGAGAGCAGTTTGTTACGACCCAGTTGATAACTTCATCATTTGGGTGTTGAAGATACTCGCGTAGACTTGGTGAAAGATTTCTTGATGCAATTAAAGCAGGAGTGCCTACAATTGGCGAGGGGAGAAGAAGAGCTGTTTTATCTAATCTAAGGCATCGTATTGGAATTTCAACTGCAAGCTCCAGAACGTGTTCCAAATCACCTGCCGCTGCGTGGCGCGACAAAAAGTGAAGGTGCCCCAAAATATCAATAAAACTCTTGGGGCCTTGGCTGCTTTTGGCTGTAATCTCTTCTCGGCTTTCCATTGGATTCACGCCCGGCGAAGCACGATGTTAGCGCAACTGAGTATCTTTAGGCAATTCCTATTCTTAAATTGTCAACTAAATATAAGCGAAGTATTTTTTCTATATTTTTGCAAGCAGCCAATTCAAAGCTTAAAATATTGACTATCTGAGGTTACAATTAGTTGGAAATTGTGCGCCTTTACCTTGCCAAACCAGATTGCCATTAAGGTTGCTAGAAAAGATATCCTCCCTGACTCGGTGTTTTCTTCTTTCTTTGAAAATACTTTTTGTCCTTTGGCGCTTATTTGTTTCTTGTTATCTTAGAATTTTTCCTTTATATAGCTAGTTGTTGGTAGCTGAGGTAAAATAAAGGGAATAATGGCTTGGCCTATGCTTGATAGTAATTATAGGTCATCCCATGGAGGCAGTCAAGTTTTTTTCTTTAGAAACTTCTAAAATTATGCCACCATGCTTTCCCTTAATTTTATCTTTATCAGCTTTTCTAGGAGGAATATTGTTTTAGAAGCATAAAGAATATCTGGCGTAATTGTTAAACAACCAAACACTTCCTAGGAAAAGGGGCATGGAATTGAGTAAGTTGCTTGCAGGCGTTGCAAAGGCGGTAATTAATCCTCCAGTTGGAGTAGACCTTAGCGGTTATGCTAGCAGAACCAGCGGAAGCACTGGTATTCACGATGATCTACATGCAAAAGCGCTGGTCATTTCAGATGGCTCGACAAAGGCAGCAGTTGTTACCCTTGACCTTGTCGGTATAGATGCTAGGCAGGTTGCTGATTTGCGAGCCGAGATATCATCAAAGACTGATGTCCCAATGGGCAATATCCTGATTTCTGCGTCACACACTCATACAGGACCAGCCACACAAGAGCTGAGGGTTTGCGGCAGAGTACATGAGCCATATGTTAGAGATTTGCTGAAAAAGATCACACTAACGGTCGAAGAAGCAGAAAAATGCATGCAGCCTGCAGAATTTGGTTATTCGGTTGGCAGGGCAAATATCGCTGTCAATCGGCGGCTTCGCACTCAAACCGGCGAAACTCATTTAATGCCAAATCCTGCTGGGGTAACTGACCCCGATGTTGGTGTTTGGTACTTTAGAAACATGAAAGGTGAACCAATCGCCATTCTTTTCAACTATGCCTGCCATGCTGTAGTTATTGGCGATGTGCTCGAGATTTCTGCTGATTGGCCGGGTGTGGCACAGCGGACGGTTGAGCAGGATGTCGGCGGCCAAGCAATGTTCTTGCAAGGATGTTGTGGAAATATCAACCCACGAGAGCGTTTTTCATGGCAAATTGTCGAAAAATTGGGCAGAGAAGTTGCTGATGCAGTAAAGAACGTTTTGCCAGATATTCATTTGACGAGCGACGTAAAGATTAGTGTTGCTCGGGAAGTCATAGAATTGCCGCTTCAGCCACCTCCAAGCCGAGAGGAACTTGAGCGAATCATTGCTGAGACGGAGAAATCAATGCAAGCAAGTGAACCTACTTCGACTGATTGGCGTATTAATGCCGCATATAATGATTGGGCAAAAACCCTCCTTACAGGGGAAAGTAAGCCCTCTATCTCAACAGAGGTTTTTAGACTCAGGTTGGGAGATTATAACATCGTTACTCTTCCTGGAGAGGCATTTGTAGAGTATGCCTTGCAGATAAAGGCAATGAAGCCAAATACCATAGTCGCAGCATACTCAAATGGCAATATCGGTTATGTTCCAATCAAATCAGCTTTTCCCGAAAAAGGCTATGAGGTTGAAGTAGCATACAAGCTTTATGGTGAGCAAATGATAACAGATGATGCTGAGGATTTAATCCTTACTGCTGCATGTCGGTTGCTTACTTGAAAATAATTCGAACCTTTGGTAACTTGGTAAGCACTTCGACAAATGATTATGGGATATAGGTGAAAAAAGTGAGTGTTAAAAAAGTAAATTCGGTAGTTGATTTTTCATTCCAATTGCCAGCCGAACAAGGAATGCGAGGTGTTTTGCTACTGGATTGTAACCATCAAATAACTTCCATCGATCCAGGTTTCTGCGAATTGTTTGGCGTATCGTCGTCTGAAATGATAGGGAAGGATAGGTTGCAAGCAATGCTCCAAATCCCAAACCTTCGCTTCCGAAATCCTGATGCTTTTATTGAGAGTTGTCAGGGCTTAGTTAGTAGACCCAAGAAGATTCTCGACGATGTGTTTGAGATAGTAAGCCCAACCCATCGAGTACTTCATAGATACAGCAGTCCTCTATTTGACAGCGAGGATAGATGCCTAGGGAGAATAGAGATCTATAGTGACATCACTAGAAGACGTGAGCTTGAGCACAGAGTTCGGCAGGCATATGAGGAGCTAAGGACTACCCAGGACCAACTTATTCAATCCGAGAAACTTCGAGCGGTAGGAGAAATTGCTAGTGGCGTTGCACATGATTTTAATAATGTGCTTGGTATTATCTTGGGGAACATTCAACTTCTAGCTCGTACAACGAAAGATGAGGCTGTTCTTACTCGCTTAAACGCCATGGAACGAGCAGCTCTCGATGCGGCAGAGACTGTCCGAAGAATTCGCGAATTCACCAAAGTAAAACCCGACGAACCATTTTGCCCCATTGATTTGACTGCTCTTGCGACAGAGGTAGTGGAAATGCTCCGTCCAATGTGGGAAAATTCGATGCAGGCACAAGGGAGCAAAATTGAAGTCAACATTCATGCACTCGAAAGAGCATTCGCTCTGGGTGTTGCTGCCGAGATTCGCGAAGTCCTTGCGAATGTTCTTCTAAACGCCATACAGGCAATGCCTTCAGGTGGCAAGATTGATATTGCAGTAGGAAGAAATAATGGTTCATCCTGGATGCGAGTGGTTGACACAGGCGTTGGCATGTCAGAAGATGTGAAAAAGCGAGTATTCGATCCCTTTTTCACTACCCGCGGGGTCGAAGGTGCCGGTCTCGGAATGAGTGTAGCCTATGGAATCATTAGCCGGCATAATGGCAATATCTCAATAGAGAGTAAGCCTGGAGAAGGCACGAGCGTAACTATATCACTTCCAGCCGCATTTGAGATTCCACAGAGTGATTCAGCAACTCCCGAAAAGGGGACCGCCAAACCAGCGCGAATTCTCGTTGTAGAAGATGAAGAAATGTTCGCAGAGGTGTTTTTTGAAATGCTGACCGAATGTGGACACGCAGTCTGCATCGCTAAAAGCGGGGAGGAAGCGATAGAAAAGTTTAAGGTGAACAATTTTGATATTGTGTTCACAGACCTGGGGATGCCAAGCATGTCCGGATGGCAGGTTGCAAGGGAAATAAAGAATATTGAACCGAGAACGCCTGTAGTCCTCCTTACAGGTTGGGGTACGTCTGTTAACCAGACTGATGTGGAAGATTCAAGCATTGACATGGTCCTCTCGAAACCTGTTAAATTTGAAGATCTTTCAGCAATAGTGGCGGAAGCTTTGGCGAAAAAAGGTTCGTAAAGTGAGCAGTAAATATGTCTTAGTTATAGATGATGAGGAAGGTATTCGAACCGTTCTTGCAGACCTTTTCGGAGAGATGGGGTGGCATGTTTGCGAGGCTAAAGATGGCAAGAGCGGTCTTGACTTAGCATTGTCAGAGGACTTCGACCTTATAATCCTCGATCTCAGCCTCCCCCGCCTCGACGGATTGGCTTTGCTTCGCAAGCTTAGGGAATCAAAACCTGATGTTCCAGTTATCATAATCACCGGCTACGCCACAATGAAGAGTGCAATCGAAGCTCTTAAGCTAGGTGCATTTGATTATGTTACCAAACCATTTGACTTGAGCGAAGTCCAAATTATCGCACAGCATGCTGTTGAGCGCCAACGCTTGATATATGAAAATCGGTATCTGAAAAACGAACTTCGGCAACGCCATGGTTTCGATAATGTCATTGGCCTTACGAAAAAAGTGCAGAAGGCGTATATTCTCGCTGCAAAAGTTGCTGACAGCAACGCTTCAGTCTTAATTTTAGGAGAGACAGGCGTAGGCAAGGAATACCTAGCCCGAGCAATTCATTATCAGAGTGCGAGGGCAGATGGTCCATTTGTTAAGGTAAGTTGTGCAGCCTTGCCAGAAGCGCTTCTAGAAAGCGAGCTTTTTGGCCACGAGAAAGGAGCCTTCACTGGGGCAATTGCACGCAGAATTGGGCGCTTTGAGATGGCGGATGGCGGCACTCTATTTCTTGATGAGATCGGTGATATAACTCCAGCAACTCAGGTAAAGCTCCTTCGAGTCCTCCAAGAAAAGCAATTTGAGCGCGTGGGAGGAAGCGAAACAATAAGTGTAGATGTGCGAATCATTGCTGCTACAAACAAAGATCTTAAAAAAGCCATTGCCAACAAAGAGTTTCGCGAGGATTTATATTACCGCCTTAATGTAATAACTATAAATCTCCCGCCGCTTAGAGAGCGTATTGAGGACATACCGGAGCTTGTTCGCCACTTCATCGCAAAATACAATAGCGAGACCGGGAAATCCATTGAGGGCATTTCGCCAGAGGGAATTGCAATGCTCCAAAGCTATCAATGGCCTGGTAATATCAGGGAGCTTGAGAATTGCATTGAGCGCGCTGTAATCCTTTGTCATGGGCGAACAATTCTTCCCCAACATATCCTCTTAAGCGAAGAAAATGTCCCATTTTCCACCCCCGCATTTTCAAGCGATGGCATGAGGTCTCTTAAAGATGTCGAGAAGGAACACATCGCCAATGTTCTTGCCAAATGCAATTGGAACCAAAGTCGCGCCGCATCAATCCTCGGAATAGACCGCAAGACCCTCCGCAATAAAATCAGGGAATATGGGCTTGGCATGGAAATTGCTGGCTCCAGCCCTGATTATGAGCAATAAATCCTCCAATAATCTAAATGTGTATTTTCAACAAATTGCTTTTTGCCTTGCAAAAGCACGCGATGAAAGAGAAATCGCCGAAATAGCCAACAATTGGGCAGCCGAGGTTAGAGAGTATGTAAATGCCGAAAGACTTTCGGCGGCAAGTAGGATGGCAGGTTGGCTTGCTCATCGACTTAATAATTCGCTTGGAGCGATATCAGGAAATGCTCAGCTTCTTGCCAGGCGACTGCAGCGTGATATTAGCGATGAAACTGCTCTTCCAACGTATCTGAGGCACGTTGAGAGCATCCAGGTTGAGACCGAGCGGTGTGCTCAAATAACATCCAATCTGTTGAGTTTTACTCGTTCTCGGAGCGTAGAATTAGGAAAAGTGGACGTGAAGCAGGCAGTGGAAGAGGCTACCATACTTGCCTCCTACAATCGCGGCAAGACAGATATTGCCTATGGTAATGGACTGACCAATGGTAACATCTATGCACTTGCGGATAAAGAATTGTTTGTTCGGGCTATCTACGAAGTATTGGTAAATGCTATTCAAGCATCCGACGGACGGAAAGTATATGTTGATGTTGAATTAGTTCCTGCCGAAAACCCTGAGTGGGTTCATGTATTGATAGCCGATTCTGGTCCCGGAATACCGGAAGATATTTTGCTGGACATTTTCGACCCATTCTTTTCCACTCGAGAAAAAGCACAAGGGCTTGGTTTGACTATAAGCTTAGCAGTAATGCGCCAGATGGGTGGGTCGGTTGAAGTAATGCACACAGGGCCAGAGGGCACCGTGATGGCAATCAAAGTGCCAGCAAGGAGGTAACAAGTTGAGCCGGGCACGAATTCTCGTTGTAGATGACGAGCAGAAGCTTTGCGATATCTTAAAGGATATTCTGGAAATAGAGGGATACGAAGTTGAGGTATGTTTTGATGAAGCCTCGGCTTATGAAAAACTTGCCTCTAATCGGTTTGACATAGCCATTGTGGATGTCTTTATATCCAACGAGCCGTGTGGCATCTTGTTAGCCAGGCATATAGCTGAGTGTTATCCAGAGACAAGCCTGATTCTAATGACTGGTTTTGCAGACGAAGCGGATATTTGCCGGGCCTTCGAGGCTGGAGCCTATGCCTGTATTGCTAAGCCTTTCATGCTTGACGACGTTCTTCGTGTTGTCGGAACGGTCTTGGATAATCGAGGGCAAAATCTTGCGTTTGCGGCTTGATTAGCTGTCTGAAAGCAGGGTGTCGAAAATGCGAATAAGGACGGAAACATCACAAAAGCAGATAGCTGGGATAGCGCCTGAGTACATAATGGGGAAAAGCGTACTGAAAATGAGTTCTTTGGAGCTTCAGGAATTTGTTCAGGCGCAGTCCGTTGAAAACCCAGCTCTGGTTATAGAAGAAGTACCACAATGTCCTGTTTGTGGCCGTGACCTCTCAGATGGTGAATGTCCTGCATGCGGTTCTCATCCACTCGATGTTTCCAATGACCAAGTTGAATCGGACGATTGGCATGA
The DNA here is from genome assembly GCA_023511795.1 of Armatimonadota bacterium. Lineage (NCBI taxonomy): Bacteria > Bacillati > Armatimonadota > Armatimonadota bacterium. The sequence continues at coordinate 573,174 of JAIMAU010000001.1, forward strand.
AGAGGGGTGGTTGGCAGTCCAGCGCTCATCAGAAAGTGATACTTCGTTCGAGCCTCTTTCCGTTGTGGCATCACCTCAATCCCTTCGTGATTATTTAAAGGAGCAAATTCGGACTAGCCTTGAGCCTGAGCTTTATGAAATTGCAGATTTCATCGTTGACGTTTTGGACGAAGACGGCTATTTGCGGGAGCCCTTAATTGATATGGCTAGTCGCTTAGGCCTTAGCGTACCTGAACTTGAGTCTGTACTTGAGAAAGTCCAAGATCTTGATCCACCTGGGATAGCTGCCCGAAGCCTTCAAGAATGCTTGCTTATTCAACTTAAGCGGTTAACAATAGCACATCCAGCCCATTTTCTTGCATGTGTTATCGTCCGCGACCATTGGGATGGTGTTGTGCGAATGAGGCTCGACCAAGTCGCGAAGAAGATAGGCGTATCACGGGAGCAAGTTGATGGCGCTTTCAAGTTCATACGTGAGCATCTAAATCCTAGACCTGCAAGCATGTTTCGCGACCCATGGGAGCGTTTCGCACCACACAACGTGTGCCGAACAAGCCCTGATATTGAGGTTCGTTTGGATGCTGATGGTTTAATAGCACAAATTGTAGATCCAACGACTGGCCGCATTGCGGTAGATCAGTTTTATGCTGACTTATATGCTGAAATGAGCCACAAGCGGAATGGTTACTCAGAATCTGACCGTGCTCATGTTCGAGAGTGCGTACTGAAGGCTCAGGCGCTCATTGAGGCTCTTGAATTTCGAAAAGTAACACTCCGAAAAATTGCCAATGAGCTTCTTAACTTGCAAGCTGATTTTTTCCTTCGAGGTCCATCGGAATTAAAACCTATGACAAGAAAAGAGCTTGCTGCACGCATAGGTGTTCATGAGTCGACCGTATGTCGAGCAATTAAAGATAAGACAATCCGACTCCCATCTGGCGAAGTTATTTCAATGGAACTCCTTTTTGACTCCGCACTTCCGGTTAAGGAGCTTGTGAGAAGTCTTGCATCTCAGCGGCTTAGCGACAGCGAAATCGCGGCACGGCTTAAAGAACTAGGAATCTCCATTGCTCGCAGAACTGTAGCCAAATACCGCGAGCAACTACGGGTGCCGCGCATGGAATACCGCATTGCATAGGCATCTCTTTTTGCTTGCAAAATCCCATCATTAACTGCCAAAACCCTCTTCTCAGCAAAAAAACTTTGTAATATTGCTCGGGCGGCACTAGGCAACCGCAGTAATTCTTTCCCATGGCACACAAATTGCTGTAAATACGTTGCCCATCGAACAAAGGCAGGTAGAGGTAGATATGGTACGCAGTTTCTTCTCAGATTTAACGACTGTAATGCTGGCTAAATGCTTGGATGCTTGTGGCCTAAGACAGCGCGTCATTGCCAATAATATCGCAAATGTTGAGACGCCTGGCTTCACGCGCTCAGAGGTGGCTTTCGAAAGCCGTCTTAAGGAGGCACTCGAAGCTACGAGCGAAGAATCAGCAATAAGCCTGATTGAGAAAATCCAGCCTGAAATTATACAGGATAACATTTCGCCAGCAAGACCAAATGGGAATAACGTCTCGATTGAGAAAGAAATGACTGATATGACGAAGAACTCAGTGCAATATGAAGCTCTTGTTCAGCTAATGAACCTCAAAGCAGCCATGATTCGCATGGCAATGAATGAAGGGAGGCGTTAGCTGTGGGTAGTTTTTCCTCAATGGACATAAGTGCAACGGGACTTTTCGCCCAACGAGTTCGCTTGGATGCTATTGCCAACAATATTGCAAACGCAACGACCACCCGCACTGAGAGAGGTGGACCGTATAAAAGGCTTGAGGTTATTTTCAAGGCTTCAAGTGGTCAGTTCGACCACTCAAACGCGGGTGTGCAGGTGGAATCAGTTGTAGAAAGCAACGACCCACCTAAGATGATTTATGATCCCTCGCATCCCGATGCTGGGCCTGATGGAATGGTCGCCATGCCGAACGTGAATATTGTGGAGGAAATGGTGGACCTGATTAGCGCAACAAGAGCTTATGAGGCGAATATCATGGCAATTAATGCAGCACGTTCTATGGTAAGCAAGGCTTTGGAGATCGGAAGAACATAATGGGGGCAAGTGATAGCCATGAGGATAGAAGGAATTGGTAGTGGAATTTCAAAAAATCCAGTTTCAATAACAGAAACCACCAATAAAGAAAGGAGTTTCGGGCAGTCGATAAGAGATGCGATTTCCGAGGTAAACCGTCTTCAAACGGAAGCAGACCAGCTCGCCAAAAAGCTTGCAGTAGGTGACGCTGTCGAGATACACCAGGCGATGATTGCTATGCAGAAAGCAAGCACCGCACTGCAGTTCACTGTTCAAGTTAGGAACAAGATTATAGAGGCTTATCAAGAAATTATGAGGATGCAAGTCTGAAGAGGTAAGTAACTAATGGAGCAATTGGCTAAATTTGGTCCGTTTCAAGCTGTCGGAAAGTTTTGGAATGCTCTGACAGGCACTCAGCGTTTCATAAGCGTTGTTTTTATCTCAACGAGTGTGGTTTTACTCATTGTTGTATCAGTTTTAGCCACAAGGCCAAGGATGGAGGTACTTTTTGCTGGGTTGGAATCCACTGATGCCGGCGCAATTGTCTCCAAGCTTCAGGAAAAAGGAATTCCTTATGAGATTAGCGGCGGCGGCTCTGTTATCAAAGTACCTGAGCGGAGCGTTCATGAGATGCGTTTGGCTATGGCGACTCAGGGCTTGCCTCAAGGTGGGAACGTTGGATTTGAAATCTTTGACAAGACAACCTTTGGGATGACGGAGTTTTCGCAGCGCCTGAATTACCAGCGTGCGTTGCAGGGTGAACTAAGTCGAACAATTAGCCAGCTTGATATGGTTGATCAGGCAAGAGTTCATATTTCTATCCCGGAGCCAAGTGTTTTTAAGAAAGACAATAAAGAGGCGTCGGCATCTGTGGTAGTCAAGCTGCGCCCTGGCGGGAGGTTGGAATCTGAGCAGGTAGCTGGCATAGTGCATCTCGTTGCGTCCGCAGTTTCCGGGTTAGACGCAGACCATGTGACTGTTATTGATACCCATGGCAATGTACTCTCAGAGGCTGGTGAGTCTAAAACCGGAATTGACCCTCGACTTAGTGCTTCTCAATCTCAGCTCAAGAGGAACTACGAACGCCAAGTTGAGAAGGACCTTCAGGCCATGCTTGACCGTGTTGTTGGACCCAACAAAGCAGTTGTAAAGGTAAATGCAAGGATGAACTTTGATCGCCGTGAAACAAGCAGCGAAACTTATATTCCAGTGGGAAATGGCAGAGGCATTCTTTTGAGCGAGGAGCACGAAGAAGAAACGTATGGCGGCAATTCCGGGACTGTGGGCGGTGTTGTTGGAATAACAGGCAATGTTCGGCCCTCCGTTTCGAGGACCGTTGGGCAAAATGCAGGCTATTCGCGCATTCAAACAAGCAACAAATACCAGGTTTCCAAGACAACTGAGCATGTAATTAGGGCGGCTGGATCGGTGGAGCAGCTTTCCGTTGCTGTAATGCTTGATCAGAAAGTTGATGCATCAAGGATACCAGCTATTCAAAGTGCTGTTGAAGCAGCGGTCGGCGCAGATTCTAAGAGAGGTGATAGGGTAATCGTACAGAGCATACCCTTTGATGATTCGGCAACAAAACTGGAGAAAGAAATGGATGCAGCAGCAGCAAAGCAAAACTATCTGTCAATTGGGAAAAGCATTCTTGGGGTACTCCTCCTCTTTGGATTCCTTTTCTTCTTGAAGCGGACTGTTAGTCAAATCAAGGTTAGCATTCCCGAACCACCGATGCCATCAACTGCGTCGCCTCAAACAGCTCAGGTCTTGATCGGCAAAGAATACATGACACCTCAGTCGGTTCCAAATGAGGCGATAATACAAAATATTGGGCAAAAGAGTCCTGAAGAAGTAGCCCAAGTTATTAAATCGTGGATTTCAAAATCATAAGGTTGGTGTGCTGTGACTACGCAAGATTCATTAAATGGTCTTCAAAAAGCATCTATTCTATTGATGTCGTTGGGTGCCTCTGCATCCGCGGAGATACTAAAGCACTTAAGTGAGCAAGAAATCGAAATGCTCACAAGAGCGATTGTTCAAACTGAGCGTGTCGATCAAGAGGTCCGTGACATGGTGCTAGAAGAATTCCAGCGCGAACTTGCAGTTGCAGAGACCTCTTTGACCGGCGGCAAAGATTTTGCGGCACAAGTGCTCGAGCAGGCATTAGGCCAAGAGAAAGCAAGCAAACTTATCACACATTCAAGTAAGTCAACTTCTGGAAATACGCTCCAGTCAATTTGGGACATAGAGCCGGAAAAATTGGCAAAAACAATTGGCAACGAACACCCCCAAATTGTTTCTTTGCTGCTCCTGAACCTCCCGCCAAATACTGCAGCAGGGGTACTCTCAAAGCTTGATCCAGAATATCAAGTGGAGGTAGCTACTCGCATATGTACGATGGCCGAAGTGGATCCTGGGGTCATAGCAGAAATTGAGGCTGCATTGAGGCCCAAAGAGTCAGGCACAGCTGTTGAAGAAGTAGAGCTGTTGTCTGGTCCAGCTGCCCTTGTTGATATTCTGAATAACGTTGACCGCGTAACTGAGCGAGCTGTTCTCGAGGCAATGAACGCCAGGGATGAAGCTACGTGGCAGCAAGTTCGCAGGATGATGTTCCTATTTGAGGATATTGTAAAGCTCAGCGATAGGTCTGTACAGCTGGTGCTGAGGGAGATCGACCAGGATGACTTGCGCCTTGCTGTAAAGGGTTGTCAGGATGAAATAAAAGAAGTCATATTTCGCAACATGTCTGAGCGTGCAGCAGAGAGTTTGAAGGAAGACCTTGAATTAATGGAAAAGGTCAAGCAAAAGGACATAGACGAAGCCCAACAGAGGATTGCCTCGGTGGTCAGGCGGATGCTGGCTAGTGGCGAAATTACGCTTGATGAAGAGTTAGAGATGCCTGCAGAGGAATCGCTTACTGAGGGAGACAAAGTTGAACAGCCTAATCAAAGCTAAAGTAGTTGCTCAATGCGAGCCAGTATACGTTGTTACTTGTGATACCGAAATAAAAAAGAGACGGAAAGGAAGTACTTCCTCGCCTCAGGACCAAGCTCGTGTGGTTGTGGAGAGTGCCAAAGAAGAAGCAGCACAAATTTTGGAGAATGCCAATCGCGAGGCAGAGGCAATCCGTGCGGCGGCTTACAATGAGGGTTACCAGGCTGGCCTTAGGGAGTTAAATGCTGAAAAGGAGGCTTTAGCTGAGCGAGCGGCTTTGGTAGAGAAGGAGGCAGAAAAACAGCTTGTTGAATTTTGGGCTGAAATTGAGCCCGAATTGCTGAAGCTTGCAGTAGAAATCGCAGAGAAAATTATACGTCATGAGCTGGCAGAGAATAATAAATACGTGCTTTCAACGGTCAAGACTGCACTTTACCAACTTCGGGACCGCCGAGAAATCAAGATAAGAGTTAATCCCAACGATTACGAGTTAGTTCGCAGTCATAAAGATGAGCTCATTTGCTCGTTTGATGGGGTGCATGAATTGGAAATTATCGAAGACCGTCGAGTTGATCAGGGCGGATGCGTTATAGAGTCGGCTAACGGAGAACTAGATGCGCGGATTGCCACACAGCTTGCCGAGGTAGAGCGAGCACTTATGGAGGCAGCACATAATGGCTAGCACCATTAGACGCCCCGACCTTCGCCGATACAGTCGGGTTGTGAGCAAGCTTAACACCATGAAACTAAATGGCAAGGTTAGCCAGGTTGTTGGCGTTGTTATCGAATCTCGTGGCCCTGCTGCCCGACTAGGTGAGGTGTGCGAGATCTATGCCAGCAGGAACGCACCTCCAGTTCTTGCTGAGGTTGTAGGTTTCAAGGAGGATTCTGTTCTCTTGATGCCTCTTGGTGACATGGATGGGATTGCTCTCGGAAGCGATGTCATTGCAAGGGGAACCTCCCTAAAGGTTAAGGTCGGCGAGGACCTGCTTGGAAGAGTACTTGACGGACTTGGGAGGCCAATTGACGGTGGCGGGCCGATTACGGTGGAGAACGAGCTTCTTGTTAATAGAATGCCGCCGCCCGCTCTCGAACGCCGGCGGATTCTAGACCGATTGGCATTTGGAATAAGAGCGATTGATGGTCCTTTGGTTTGCGGTAGAGGCCAAAGGATAGGAATATTCGCAGGCAGCGGCGTGGGAAAAAGTACGCTTCTCGGTATGATTGCACGAAATACAGAAGCTGATGTGAACGTGATTGCTTTGGTAGGCGAGCGTGGCCGCGAGGTGCGGGATTTCCTCGAAAAGGATCTTGGGCCGGAAGGTCTTGCTAGGTCGGTTGTTGTTGTTGCAACGTCGGACCAAAACGCTGTTGTCCGCTTGAAGGGTGCTCTGGTGGCTACAACAATCGCAGAGTATTTTCGCGATAAAGGCAAAGAGGTCATGCTTATGATGGACTCGATTACAAGAGTTGCTTGGGCGCAGCGTGAGATAGGTTTAGCAGTTGGTGAGCCACCTACAACGAGGGGATACACGCCGTCGGTTTTCGCTTTGCTACCGAAACTATTGGAACGCTCTGGGACCGCAGCCGTAGGTTCAATCACAGGTTTGTATACAGTTCTTGTGGAAGGCGACGATATGAACGAGCCAGTTGCGGATTCTGTAAGGAGCATTCTTGACGGTCACATTGTACTTTCGAGGGATCTGGCAAATCGGAACCACTATCCTGCGATTGATGTGCTTGCAAGTGTTAGTAGGTTGATGCCAGACATCGCCTCAAAGGAGCATTTGGAGGCAGCTGGTAAGCTAAGAGATTTACTAGCAACCTATCGGTCGGCTGAGGATCTAATCAACATAGGCGCGTATGTTGATGGTAGCAATCCAAAGATTGACGAGGCTAAACGCAAGATAGATGATGTGAATAATTTTCTTATACAGGCCACATATGAGGATGCTCCGTTTGATGAGACGGTATCTGCATTAATAAACCTTACGAGGAGTGAGGAAAAGGCATAAGCAAAAAGTTATCCGTAAGCTGAAAAATGATAACCTATTCTTCAAACGCCAGGTGATAAGTTATGAAAAGCTTTCGGTTTAATCTCCAGAAGGTTCTTAGCTACCGTGAGAACGTGGAAGAAATCCTTTTAGCTGAATTGGCGGCAATTAAGGCGGCATATGACCGTGAGCTTGGACGGCTGAGCGAAATCACCGCTGCGAGGGATATGTTTCATGATGCTATGAAGAGAGAGCTTGCGTATGGGGATCCTGAGTACATCCGAAGGGCTTATCACTATCTTCAGGACTTGTCAAAGCAAGTTGATGCTCAGCAGATTACGGTACACAGACTTGCTGTTGAGAAGGAAGTGAAAACAGCGGAGGTTATTAAGGCATCTCAGGATCGAAAAATATTAGAGAAGTTGCGTGAGTATAAAGCAGCCGAGCATAAACAAGAGTTGCTCAGGGAGGAACAGAAATTCCTGGATGAAGTTGCTGGAAACAAGTACGTGCGAAGACGAGCAACGAAAAGGCCCATGGGGTGGAAAAATGAATCTTGAAAATGTTGAAGCAGTAAAAGCCCGAATAGCAGAAATTCGCAAAAGATTTGTGGACCCGATGGAAAGATTTTCCCAATCGTCGCATTGTGCGTTTGAATGTTTACTCAAGCGCGCCAAGGTTTCCAATGTACCAGTTTGCCCGGAGGATTTAGAGCCGCTAATTAATCGAGCTGCTGAAAAATATGGCATTGATTCCTCAATAATCAAAGCAATTATCAGCGTGGAATCGGGGTTCTCCCAGGTAGCAGTTTCGAGAGTCGGGGCGGTAGGTTTGATGCAGCTAATGCCTGGTACTGCTCGTGCTCTAGGCGTTGACCCTAGCGATCCAGCGCAGAATATAGAAGGCGGGACTAGGTATTTAAGGCAGCAGCTTGATCGTTTTGGAACATTGGAAAAAGCATTGGCGGCATATAACGCTGGTCCTGGCGCAGTTTTAAGGTATGGGGGAATCCCACCTTACACGGAAACTCGAAACTACGTTGAGGCTGTGTTGCGAAGGATTGATTTTTATCGCTAGTTAGTTTTTTGGCAGGGGTTGTTTTGCCTTAATGACCCCCTGCTTGAGGAAAAACAATAAACGAAGGGAGGTAAAGTGTCATAGAGGAAATAGCGAGTACAATTAACGAAGTGGCTTTGCCAAGTGGAGTCCCGATGCCTCGGGGACAGCCGAATAGCACCCCGAAAGATGCCGTTCAGTCTGCACCGCCATTTGAGTTAATTGTGGCACACTTGATGGGCGGCTCAGACGCTGCGGTGGAGACAGATGAGGAAAGGGCTGGACAGCAGGTGTCCGACGTTGGCAATGGTGGAGATGAGATCGCCGGCCAACCATCCAAAACGATGGATGCAAGCCTTCAAATCGAGTTCCTGCTGGGGTCCTTCAGAGAAGCGGTTGGCGAAGCAGTTCCATTAGAAAGCGAAAAGAATAAAACGCTGGTTTTTGGTGCAAAGCAGGGTTGCATGCTACCGAAAATGTTGGGGATTGAGCCTAGCTTAACATCAGAAAAGCCAGTGTCTGCTTTGCTTTCAAAGACTGCCTCGCTACGTATTCCAACGCCACAAGCGCCAGATGCGGCACGGCTTTCTAGCGGTACCGAAATCGCGATGGATAGAGTGCCTGGCGAATTGGCGGCTATTCAGCCCACGTCTTGGTCTGGCATTGCGGATGTCCGTAGGTTACTTAACCTACCAGACGGCATTCAAGTTAGAGATGGAGAGGCAACTCCACAGCTGTCGTTTCCCAAATCGGATTCAGGGCAAAATTCCTATCCGATTCGGGATACCCTGCTAGAAATGCTGGGACCTAAACTAACTTTGACCTGCAATGCGCCTCGTCCATTGCAACTCGATGGTTCTGCAATGCTGGAGAGTGTCCCGGTTTTTCTTCAAACAGGGCAGACTAGAGAGCTGGCTGCGTTTATGAATGTGCACTCAGATAGCATAGAAAAGACAAGCCTGGCCAGTCAATTTGCTGTGCATGAGGTACATGAGTCGGCATTAGCGGCTGCTTTCTCCAATGTACAAAACACCGCTGAGGTTGCCACTCCAGGTAGCAGTACAGCAAGGAGCAAGGAAGATAAGGTAGTGGGACGAGCGTTTAAAGGTACGCTAGTTGATGCCCAAATCCTAGATGAACAGGCTTTGGTTAGCCCTAGTAAGCAGGAAAGCCGCATCGTAGCGGAATCAATGATAGTGGATGCGTTGCAGGATTCTAACCCTAAGGATAAGTCTGCCATCTTTAGCAAGGAAGTGACCGACAGACAAAAGGATGGTGTGGTAGGTCAGGTGGCGAGAGAGGTGCCAGCTGGAGTTAATATCCAAGGCGACCAGCTGGTGAGACCTTTTGAAAGGTTGAACGGCCATGTACCGCCTGAGCCATTGCTGAGAGCGCATATCATTCACCAGATTGTCAGGGCTGCAAGGATGCATGTCTCCGATTCTACAGCTGACATTACGTTGCGGTTGGATCCGCCTAACCTAGGAATTGTGCATCTGAACGTAGTGGCAGAAAAGGGCATGGTAACTGCCAATATAAGAGTTGGCACAGAAGCAGTCAGACAGGCGCTTGAGGCGGACCTCTCGATGTTAAGAGAGTCATTAACCAATGCGGGCATTCATGTGGATGCAATATCAGTCACGATTGGCGATGATATGACTCCTGGTTGGAATTGGCAGCTTGGCGAGCATGGAAATGCTCGAAATTATAGTGCTCAAACCACCGGAAAGCATGCGGCAATTTCTAGGGAAGCCGACGTTGAGACTGTTCAAAATGGAATGCGTGCAGTTTCCGTTGGTAGATTCGACTATCTGGCGTAGGAGGAATTGCGAATGATAACCCCTGTAGCTGAGATTAACGGGGCGAGTAACGCAAATATGAAAGCGGCTGTGGAAAAGCCGCTCGACCGCGATGCCTTCTTGAAGCTGCTTATCACCCAATTGAGATATCAGGATCCGCTTAGGCCGATGGAAGACAAAGAGTTCATTGCGCAATTAGCTCAGTTTTCAAGCCTAGAGCAAATGCAAAATATGAACAAAAGCTTGGAGGCTTTTCTTCAAAATCAAACGGCTTTCCAAGCTATCGGCCTCATAGGTCATGTTGTAGAAGGAATCGATCCTAGAGGCGGAGAGAAGGTAAATGGCGTCGTGAAGAGCATTCGTTTTGACGGTAGCACAATACTTCTCAAAGTCAATGATCGCGAACTGCCTCTCGGCGCAATAAGCCTAGTACAGTAGGGCTATAATATGCTGGACCGACACCCGAGTACGCTCATGTACTCGGGTGTCCTTTTTCTCCCCATCCCATGTGAATTATTCCCAACCTTTGTTGCCACTCAAATATAGAATTTCGGCGCTGATTTCCAACGGTAGTAAGATGTTCATCCTATCGCTTAGGAAGACATCCTTCATATATGGGTGAAGTAAGCGTAAAGTGCGACTCTTCTTTTTGCCTGTTAAAGAGCAAGCGGCTGCTGGCACGGAAATTGCTGTTAATGTGGCGGCGACGCGTCGTAATACCTGTCGGCAGGAGATCCGGGAGGAGATTGTTTGAAAGTCGAGTATGTTAACCCATTTGTAGAGGCATCATGCTCCGTGTTGGAGCATGTTTCGGGCGCATTAGTCAAGCCTGGTGATTTGTGCCTGCTTGGAAACCCTTTTGGTGTTGCTAGCATCAACATAGCCACAAGAGTTGAAGGAGCTCTTTGCGGCATTGTGGTTCATAGCATGACAGGTTTGACTGCTCGGCAGCTTGTAAGCCGCATAACTGGAAAGCAGTGTCAGGGCGTTGGCAGGGTGATGTGCGCAGGCTTAACCCAGCTTGGAATGATGTTTGTTGAGGTTGCTGGCAGGACGCTAGCGAAATACGGCTATCCCTGTGGACTCAGCAGCCCTACCATTTTCCATGGGCTGAATGTGGAGTTCATGTCTGAATCGCCTGCTTTGAATATACCGCTAGAGACGGGAGCTGGCGAGGTAAATGTGAGTGTGGCGGTGAGAGGTGATGAGTAAAATCACTCCAGGAGTACAAATAGAACGCTCAAGTCTAGGGAGACCTGTGCCGATTCGACATGGTAAAGCAAATCATGGTGGTTTTGCTTCGGCATTGGCTAAAGAAAGCGAGCGTCTGGAAGGGTTGAAGATTTCCTCGCATGCCCAAAAAAGGCTCAACTCCTCAAACGTTGCTTTGTCGGAGTCGGATATTCGGCGCATTGATGGGGCTGTTCAGCGCGCCAGTGAAAAAGGCGCAAATCAGTCGCTAATAATGCTTGATAATCTGGCTCTTATTGTGAGTGTCAAAAATCGCGTCGTCATTACAGCAATTGATGAAGCTCGCAACAAAGAGGGAATCTTCACGAATATAGATAGCGTGGTAATCGCTTAAGGAGGTGAGGTTCGGACCAGGAAAACTTACGTTCACAAAATATGTTCGGGGTCGGACCTCTGCTGAGGAGACCCCGTGTCGCTTGATAGGCGAGCGGTACACAAAGTCAAGCTCATTTATCGAGTTTCTTCAGGAGGTCAATTAGAGCATGATTCAAGCGATGTACAATGGTGTCTCGGGCTTACGAGCTCACAAGACACAAATGGACGTAATTAGTAACAATGTCGCAAATATCAATACGGTTGGCTTTAAAGCTTGCAGAGTGAACTTTAGAGAGATGCTTAGCCAAACTATAAGAGGGGCAACCGCACCAAAATCTGGCGGATTGGGTGGAACAGACCCTGTCCAGATAGGGTTGGGAACGAGTATAGGCAGTATTGATACTCTCTATTCCCAAGGTTCTCTCATTGCTACCGGGAAGGCTACCGATGTGGCAATTGAGGGTAGCGGTTTCTTCATTCTTACTGATGGCCAAAGCAAATACTATACCAGAGATGGGTCTTTCCAGCTTGACTCTGAAGGCTATCTGGTGTCATCTGGTTCGGGTATGAAGGTTCTAGGCTGGGCGGCTGATCCAAATACAGGGGAAATAAACACAACCTCCCCTGTAACGTTTGAATCAGCGATACGCCTTCCTGTAGGTCAGCTAGTGATTTCACGACAGACAACCTCCATAACTTATGGAGGAAACTTAGATGCAGGTTCTGAGGCTGGACAGGGCTATACCATAAGCGTTGAGATATATGACTCGCTGGGTGCGCCTCATACGCTTACGGTACTTTTCACAAAAACCACAAATGATGGTGAATGGACATGGGAAGCTGGAAGTCCTGATGCCGAACCAAGTTCGTCTGTCGGAAGCGGAACTATAGTTTTTGATTCATCTGGTAACTGCACAACAGCGACGGGTAATATCTCGCTAACATTGGCATTTCCAAATGGAGCGAGTAGCCCAATTTCAGCTACGCTTGATTTTAGGGGCATTACTCAATTGGCAGGAGAGACTACCATTTGCCCGACGTCGCAGAACGGCCTACCACTAGGCGGTTTGGATAGTTTTACAATTGGCAAGGACGGCGTCATATCGGGGTTTTTCACAAATGGTATGTGTAGTCCTCTCGGACAGATTGCCCTTGCCCAGTTCAGTAACCCATCGGGTCTGAGCCGCGTTGGCGGCAACCTGTTGGTTGAGACCAGCAATTCTGGACTACCACAGATTGGCCAAGCATCGGTCGGTAGCTTAGGGAATATCACTGCTGGTTTCCTGGAGTCATCTAATGTGGATTTGCCAACCGAGTTTGCCAATATGATAGTTGCGCAGAGAGGTTTTCAGGCAAACTCAAGAATAATTACAACCGCAGACGAGATACTTCAGGAATTGGTGCAGCTTAAGCGATAGCGCTGTGGTATTTGCCTTTCGCCGGGCATAATCGGTAGGGGGTGGAATTCAAAATTCCACCCCTGCGATTAGCCTTGATGAAAGTAAGGTGTTGCAAATGATTGCTGTGAAGCTAATAAACGGCACGGAAATAATTTTGAATTCTGATCTTATAGAGTTCATAGAAGCAACGCCGGATACGGTAATCTCGCTTTCGAACGGAAAGAAAATGATTGTTAAAGAATCCGTGTCTGAGGTTGTTGAAAAAATTATAAATTTTCGAAGGCAGATTGGCATTACCATTAAGGGATTAAAGGTTGCCGAATCTTCGTGCGTTGATGAGGACTAAATAAAGGGCAGATGAATAATGGATATTGCTACCGTAGTTGGTTTAATTCTCGCATGGGGAGCAATACTAACTGCATTGATAATGGAGGGTGGTAAGGTTACAGACCTTATCAACCCTTCTGCGTTTGTTTTAGTTGCCTTGGGTACAGCAGGTGCAACTACAATCTCGTTTTCAATGAAGCATATTCTAAGTTTGCCAGGTGTTATTCGCAACGCATTTTTTAGCAAAGAAACTGACATGCGGGAGATTATCAATACCATGGTGGAATTTGCCCGTTTGGCACGTCGTGAAGGCATACTTGTTCTCGAGCAAGAAGCCATGAACCTTGATAACAAGTTTTTGCAAATGGGCATCCAGCTTGTGGTTGATGGCACACCATCTGAGATGGTTCGGGAAATTCTAGAGACCGAAATAGCTTCACTTGAGGAGAGACACAAGGTTGGTGAGAGCATTTTCTCCACTATGGGTGGATTTTCACCTACCCTTGGCATTATTGGTACGGTCATGGGTCTTATTCACATGCTTGCCAGTTTGGACGAGCCAGGAAGAATGGGACCCGCAATTGCCGCTGCATTCATTGCAACTTTATATGGTGTTTCGTTTGCAAATTTAATCTTTCTTCCCATTGGTTCGAAGCTTAAGGTGCGGACGGCCGAAGAGGTTACTACTTATGAGATGATGATTGAAGGCATTTTGTCAATTCAAGCGGGTGACAATCCAAGAATGGTAGAAGCAAAGATGATGGCTTACCTCCCACCTAAGCTCAGGCAGAACGTGACCACACATGCAGCAAGTCAGGAGTAAGATGGAACGTCGTCGTAAATCATCTGGAGGAGAAGGTGGCGGAGGCGGCCATGACGGAGGCGGCACTCTCCGTTGGTTGCTTACCTATGCAGATATGATTACGTTGTTAATGGCTTTCTTTATTATGCTCTATTCGATGTCAATTTTGAATTTGAATAAGTTTCGCCAGGTGGCTATCTCAATTAGAAGTGGTTTTGGTGGGTTTGCGGAAGGACAAGGCAAATCTATTCTTGGAACAAGCGGACAATTTAGTGTGAAGCCGAGCCCAATAATAGGAGAAAGTGTGGGCGTGCCCTGGAAGGTAGTAAAGAAAATCCAGCGGTTTGTGCAAGAAGAAGACTTAGGCAAGTCAGTTAGATTGCGCGCAGATGAGAGAGGGTTAATTGTTAGCTTGGCTACCGATGAGATTATGTTTGCTAAGGGAAGTGCAGAGTTGTCACCCAAGGCAAAGGAAATAATTGGGGTTGTCGCTGATGTCCTTAAAGACATACCAAACTCAATTCGTGTCGAAGGGCATGCCTGTAACTTGCCTGTCTCATCAGCAAAATATCCATCAAATTGGGAGCTTTCAACGGCACGTGCTACGACTGTCGTTCGATACTTAATCGAAGTGCTTGGTTTCCCGGCAGACAGGCTTTCGGCGGCTGGTTATGCCGATACTAAGCCTATTGCACCCAATAATTGCGAGGCAAACCGCGCACTAAACAGGCGTGTGGATATAGTAGTGCTAAATTCCGAATGGGAACAGCCAAGGGAGGAATCCAATGAGCATCGTAAACGAGAAGTCGGGAAGGTTGCAGATAGCAATAATAATCGCGGTGGTGCTGGCATTGGTTCTAGGAGCAGGGGCGTTCACGTTCACTAAAATAATCAAAAAACCAAGAGGTAAGGCAGCTCAAACAAAACCAGTAGAGCTTTCCGAATGGAAATTGCCTGAATTTATAGTGAATCTTGCAGACACCGACGAGCCACGCTACCTTAAAGTCGACTTGGTGCTTGAGGTTGAAGGAAAGTCCAACAAAGGCGAGGAGGGTGGCAATGCTGAGGAGGCAAAGGCTAGGGATGCCATCATATCCGTATTGTCTCGAAAACATTTTTCAGAGTTACTGACAGAATCAGGCAAGAAACGCCTCAAATCAGAACTCAAGAATGCCCTCAATTCCAGATTAAAAGATATTGAAGTAGTAAATGTTTACTTTACTTCTTTTGCGATGCAATAGCTAACGATTGGGTTAGTTGGCCTGCCATTTAGCAGGAAAGAATTATGAAGAAACAGTTTGTGAAAAAAGAAGCGGATATCTGCTCAGGGACTATGAGCAAGTCAAGCGAAGGTGCTGTTGGAACGCCGGAGGTGCGACCATATGACTTTGTGCACCCTGATAAGCTTTCAAAGTCGAACCTTCGAGCTCTTAGGCTCGTGTTTTCAGGTTTAGAGCGCCCATGGACAGCAACTATTTCGACAAAGCTTAGAACCGAGACCCAAGCAAGCCTATTGTCCTTTGAGCAGATGCCGTTCAGTAAATATGCAGAGTCTGTATCAGAAAACACTGTTTTCTTCACTATTGTAATGCCGCCGCTCCGCGGATATGCAATTGTCGACATCTCTCCAGAGTTTGCATTGAAGTTGATCGACCGACTAGCAGGTGGCAAGGGTGAAATGCTACGTCAAGTCAGGGGGCTCACTGAAATTGAACGGCGAATTACTGGACGTTTTATTAGCAGTCTGATGCCAGGTCTTATTGATGCTTGGAAGCCTGTAACTAGCGTGGAAGCCGTCATTTCAGAATCTTTCTCATCGGTGGAAGATATTGAAATTGAGCCACAGGAATTAGTGTTGGTTGTGGGTATGGCATTGAATTCCGCTTTGGGTGAACATCAAATTAAAATTGTCTTGCCAGTTAGCTCTCTTGACCCTGTGCTTAAGTTATTAGACCCACAGAGGTGGTTAAAGAGTGAAGCTTCAGATAAGTCAACTCCTACGCAAACCCTGGCTGTTTTGCTTAATGATATTCCCATACCTGCATCTGTCCAATTGGGTCGGGCACAAGTCAGTGTTCAGGATGTATTAGATATGGAAGTCGGAGATGTAGTAAGGCTTGACAGCAAGGTAAATGATCCGCTCTTAGTTCGAATCGGCGATGAGGTAAGGTTCCTTGCGAGGCCTGGTCTCGTAGGTAAGCGTGTATCAGTTCAGGTTATTGATAAGATTGAGCAATGCATGGAGAAATGCGCTGTTTCAGAATCATAATCACAACAAACAAAAGAGGTAAAGAATATGAGCCAACAAGAAGAAAGAGCCCAAAAAAGCGAAGTAGTTGAACAGCCACCTACGGAAGAGGCAATTCATGCTAATAACTCAATTGAATCACCGAAGGTTGAGCTATCCGTAGTAGAAGGAAATGCTGAGGAGGAAAATTCTTCGGGCAGCTCGGTACGGCCGGTACGTTTTGGCCAAATTTCGCCGACTGCGGGTGTAGGCGGTCAGAGTTCAATAGACCTTATCCTTGATGTCAGTTTGGATTTGAGTGTGGAACTTGGGCGAACTAACATCCCAGTGCGTGATGTTCTTCAACTTGGCCCGGGTTCGATAATCGAACTTGACAAGTTAGCGGGAGAGCCGGTCGATATCATGGTTAACGGCAAGTTGATTGCAAGGGGCGAGGTTGTTGTCATTGATGAAAACTTTGGTGTTCGGTTAACGGAAATTGCAAGTTGCTCGGAGCGATTGCTCAAAGCTGCGTAGAGGTGTTAGGATGAAAACTCTGCTTGTTGTAAAGTGCCTGTTATATGTGCTGATGGCTGCATGTTCTTGTGGACGTGTGCTTTCTGCAGGTGCGGCAGAAAGCCAAGGAATAAATGATAGCGGAGCGGCATTGACGACAGCAATTGATGCCCAGGCAGATAATGCGACCTCAGATAACTTGGATTCATTGGATAAATCATCTCAGGAAACGCCGGTCATCATCCCAATAATTCCAGAAGATAAAAAAGCTACACCAGCAGTTTCTGTCAGCGAGGTAACCGAACCTCGAAAAGCAAAAGAAGAAGGCAGGCGAAGCAAGCCTGTTCGGCGTGCGCCACTGTACCCAGCAAGTGTGGTTGTGCAAATAAATGACTCGCAAACTTCGAAAAGGGCAGAGCCTTCACCGTATGTTATTGAAAAGAAGCGCCCAGATAAGATAGCACTCCTTTCAAATTACCAAAGAACTAATCGAGAGCCTGCCAAGAAGGAGACATCTACCATTGCTGTTGTTCTCTCCATGGTACTCAAGCTCTCTATAGTTTTAGGGCTTGCATATTTTACAATTTTGCTATTGAAATGGGTTTCATCGCGAAGAAACCTGTTGCCTAACAACCATGATTTAAAGATGGTTGCATCAGCTAAACTTTCAGCAAATAGTACTCTGCACATTGTTAATGTAAGAGGGAAAAGCCTTTTAATAGGGTGCGGTGGAGGCCAAGTGAGTCTTCTATGTGATCTGGGGGACGTATCTGAAGAAGGGTTGTCTCAATCTAACGGTCTTTTTATGGAGTATCTTGAGAAATACTCGAAGGAAGAAGCGCGACATGGTCCTGCTGGGAGGATTGCTGGCCTCTTGCGGGACTGCACGGCATATCTGCGCGAGCGTAGTCATGTCTTTGCCAGAGCGTCAGGTAGAGGTGTGAATGATGAGGGCTAGGATTTTGACGGCAGGGTATGCGCTGTTTGGCTTTTTCGGTACCGCAGCGGCAGAGCCCGTAATTCCAAAGCTAAATATTGGCATCGAGGCGGCAAACAGTCCCCAAGATGTTTCTGTGAGCCTGCAAATCCTTCTAATCCTTACGGTTCTGTCGCTTGCGCCGGCAATGCTAATCATGCTGACATCGTTTACAAGAATCGTAATCGTTCTCTCATTCACTAGGAGTGCGCTTGGTACTGCTCAGGTGCCGCCAAATTCGGTACTGATTGGATTAGCGCTTTTCCTTACCTTTTTTACTATGGCGCCGATATTTATTAATATAAACGACGCGGCACTCCAGCCGTACCTGCATAGGGAAATAAGCTTCGATGAGGCACTTGACCGCGCGTCCTCGCCAATAAGGGATTTCATGTTCGCTCAGGTAAGAGAGAAAGATATCGCGCTTTTCGTAAATCTTGCGCGTATTGAGCAGCCGAATAGTGAATCTGATGTGCCAATGTACGTGCTTATTCCTGCATTTTTAATTAGCGAACTATATAAGGCTTTCAGCATTGGATTCATGATCTTCATCCCATTCTTGGTAATAGACATGGTTATTGCAGTAACCCTGATGTCTATGGGCATGATGATGCTTCCGCCCGTGGTGATCTCGCTTCCTTTTAAAATTTTGCTTTTTGTGCTTGTAGATGGTTGGCACTTAATCGCTCAATCGCTCACAATGAGCTTTCACTGAGGTGTAGACTATGACTGATTCAAACGTTCTGAGTATTGCACAACATGCATTGACTTTGGCGGTTGCCATATCTGCGCCAATTTTGGGTGCTGGATTGGTAGTGGGCTTGGTAGTAAGCATTTTCCAGGCTGCCACACAAATACATGAAATGACAATAACATTTATACCAAAAATTCTGGCAGTTGCAGCGGCCTTGACTGCTTGTGGGCCGTGGATGGTGCGGCAGGTTGTAGATTTCACTACTGTTTTGTTTCAAAGCATACCAACGATGGTGAGATAGATGGACCTAGCATCGTTTAGCTTGGAGAGGCTTGAAACATTTGTATTGATTCTCTCGCGCACAGCGGGGATATTTGCCATAACGCCACTGTTTGGCTCAAATCAGGTGCCTTTACAGATACGTGTTGCAATGGCGGTGGGACTTGCAATTGTATTCATGCCTCTCTACCGGCTTAATGGAGTGCTAGCATCCGATGCCCTTCAAATGGCGTTGCTAATTGGGAAAGAGACATTGGTTGGATTAGTAATCGGATTCGTAGCTACGTTGGTACTAACGACTGTTCAAATAGCAGGTGAATTCATAGATATGCAGTCGGGATTTAGTTTTGCAAGCATGGTTGACCCGGTCAATGGAACGCATACTGCCGTGGTAGCAAGACTTCATTATTTGATTGCTGGCCTTTTGTTTTTTGTGACTAACGCCCACCATGTGATGATTCAAGGCCTTGCAGATAGCTTCAGTCTGGTTCCAATTGGCCAATTAGTCATAAATTCGGCTGTGGCTAATGGAGTTATGGATTTGTTTGTCCATTTATTTATGGTTGCGATTCGTATTGCCATGCCAGTCCTTAGCGCTGTTTTTCTTGCTGATATATCGTTGGCGCTAATTGCTCGGGCTGTTCCCCAGATGAATGTGCTCATAGTGGGTTTCCCCTTGAAGATTGGGGTTGGCCTCGTTGGCATTCTTGTTGCTTTGCCGATCATAATGGCTTCTGCTCAGGGATTATTTGGTGATATATACAGTCAGACGGGGAGTATTCTTCGCCTGTTTGTTGGTCAATAGGCACAGCTAGGAGAATTTAGGAATGGCTTCACAAGACAGGACCGAACCTGCAACCCCGCGAAGGCGGGAGGAAGCAAGGCAAGAGGGCAAAGTTGCCAAAAGCATGGACGTCAATTCTGTTGTTGTCCTGCTTGCTGGGATTCTCCTCCTGAAAGTTGCCGGGCCATATATGCTAAGAGGATTGATGGCAATTGCCACGGATGCATTTTCTCACTTGCATTCTCGCGAAATAACTATGAGCAATATTGGAACATATTTAGCGTCATATGGAGTTCGCGGAGCGCTTATCTGTCTTCCTTTGGCGATTGGGTTAGGTGCAGTAGGCATAGCGTCTAATGTGATGCAAGTCGGCCTAAAAGTTACACCAAAGGTGCTAAATCCCGATTTGAATAGGCTCAATCTGGTGCAGGGGATTGCAAGGTTGTTTTCATGGCGCTGTGGTGTAGAAATCATAAAGCTAGTGGCTAAAGTAGGCATTGTTGCTTGGGTTGTTTATGCTTCTTTAAAAAACCAATATTTCTTGCTCGTAAATTTGGCGGGTATGCCTCTTGTCAGCGGTTTTCTTCTAGTAGGGAGCCTCTGCTGGCAGCTTGTTTTGCGAGCATGGATTGTTATGTTGGCAATGGCAGTTTTCGATTTTATATATCAGCGCTTTCAATTCGAACAAAGCATGAAGATGACCAAACAAGAGGTTAAGGATGAGTACCGGCGTTCGGAAGGAGACCCTTACATAAAGGCAAGGATTAGACAGCGCCAAAGGGAGATAGCTCGCGGACGAATGTTCCTTGATGTTGCGAGGGCAGATGTAGTGATTACCAACCCAGTTCACCTGGCAGTGGCGTTAAGATACGACTCGGCTGAGATGGCTGCGCCAACCGTTGTTGCCAAGGGCCAACGGCTCATTGCTGAGAAGATCAAGGCCATCGCCGAAGCACATTGCGTTCCAATAATTGAAAACCCGCCGGTCGCAAGGTTGCTATATAAGACTGTCGAAGTCGGTCAACAGATACCCGAAAGCTTGTATCAAGCAGTTGCTGAGATTCTAGCTTATGTATACAGAATGAGCGAGAGAACTGATAACAGGCACGCGGCTGCCTAATGTGTTTTCGTTCTCCCAAGCAATAGCGCAATTTAGGATGATAAGATGAGGGCGGAAAAGGACTAATTATGGCAACAGTTATAGCACCTCGGAAGCCATTAGGGCTTCAAACAATAACCAAATACAGCGATTATCTTGTTGCTTTCACTGCTGTCATCGTCGTGGGAATGCTGATAATGCCAATTCCTGCGTGGTTGCTCGACGTCTTACTAACACTAAACATTGCAATGGCGATGACCGTTTTGCTGGCAACAATCTATACTCCACAGCCGCTTGAGTTTGCTTCTTTTCCGTCTATGCTTTTGGTTACTACGCTTTTCCGTCTTGCCCTCAACATTTCAGCCGCAAGACTAGTACTGCTTAGCGGTTCTGCCGGGGCACTCATTTCGGCATTTGGTACGGTTGTTGTCGGCGGTAACTACGTTGTCGGTGTTGTTATTTTTATTATTATTGTAATTATCCAATTCATAGTCATAACCAACGGCACAGGTCGAGTTGCTGAAGTTGCTGCAAGGTTTACGCTAGATGCAATGCCAGGAAAGCAAATGGCTATTGATGCGGACCTCAATGCCGGCATTATTGATGAAGAGGAAGCTCAAGCTCGCCGAAAAGCAGTCGCACGAGAGGCTGACTTTTATGGTGCCATGGATGGTGCAAGCAAGTTCGTTCGGGGGGATGCTCTTGCCGCAGTTGTCATGATAATAATCAACATCCTTGGCGGAGTCATGATTGGCGTACTTCAACGGCATATGAACTTTATAACCGCTCTCCAAAACTATACGCTATTGACAATTGGTGTGGGTCTTGTTACGCAAATACCCTCTTTGCTAGTGTCGACCGCGACAGGCTTAATGGTTACAAAGGTATCATCAGAAAGCAATCTGGGTAGCGAATTAACTTCACAAATGCTTGGCCAGCCAAAAGCAGTTTGGATTACATCAGCAATATGTGCAATACTCGCATTAATTCCGGGGCTTCCAAAAATGCCATTTATTCTTGCTGGTTTATTTGGAATTGGTTTGGCATTCTTAATCAAGGGGCAAGCGCAACCTCGCACTGAGGAGCAGAAGGAAATCATAACTCCAAGGCCCCCTGAATCCATGACAGATTTGCTTGCGGTTGATCCTATTGAGGTTGAGCTAGGATATGGTTTAATACCACTAGCTGATCCAAAGCAAGGTGGCGACCTCCTAGATAGAATCACTGCAGTACGAAGGCAGGCAGCGCTCGAACTTGGTCTTCTTGTTCCTGCAATTAGAGTTAGAGATAATATGCAGCTTAAACCGAACGCCTACTCAGTTAAGCTTCGCGGTATCGAGATTGGCACAGGCGAAGTATATTCCGGCCAGTTGTTAGCGATGAACCCTGGGACGGCGACTGCTGAGCTCCATGGTATAGAAACTGTTGAACCAGCCTTCGGACTTCCAGCGATTTGGATCTCCGAACTCCAACAGACAGAAGCTGAGATGGCCGGCTATACGGTTGTTGATCCACTAACCGTTATGATTACACACCTAAGTGAACTTATTAAGAAACATGCGGCGGAAATTTTGACGCGACAAGACACGCAAACGCTAATAGACACTGTTAAGGAGAAGTCGCCTGCAGTTGTTGAAGAACTTGTTCCAAATCTTCTGAGCATCGGTGACATCCAGAAAGTCCTCCAAAACTTGCTATCAGAGCGGGTCTCAATCCGAGATCTGGGTGTCATTTTAGAAGCGCTAGCCGATGGTGCACGGCTTACAAAAGATGCCGATTTGTTGACTGAGTATGTGCGCCAGGCTCTTTGCAGGCAAATTAGCAAACAATATCAGTCGCCAGAAGGTTGTATTCATGTAATTACCCTTGACCCGGCTGTCGAACAGATACTTGCAGAAGGTATTCGTCAGACGGATACGGGTTACCAATTGGTTCTAGAGCCGCGAATTGCCCAGCGAATTCTTGAAGAGACTCGGAACCAAGCAGAGCGAATGGCAGCGTTAGGATATCAACCTGTCATTCTCTGCTCGCCTAAGGTGAGGATTCACTTTAGGCGGCTTATTGAACGAATGGCTCCAACGCTAGCTGTTTTGTCGTTCAATGAGCTAAGTCCAGGTACCAAACTTGAAACACAGGGAATGGTGAGCCTGGCGAATGAAAGTTCTTATGCAGTAAAGTGAGGTAGCAAGTGTTTTGGCGCAAGAAAACTGAAGACAGGGTGAATATCTTTTCCCTCGTGAGGGTCAACGACAGAATTCAATTGAAAGTCTATGGACGCGCATATCTAAGTCGTGTTGAAGATATTCGAGGGCAGGAGCTGTTTGTTGGCGCCCCTGTGGAGCAGAACCGAGTAAGGATGTTACCGACAGGACGTGAGGTCACGGTTAGCTTGTTTGCAGTTCATGGACTGCAACAATTCTCTGCCGTCGTTGTTCGCATGGAAACAAACCGAATCCCACTTGTTGTCTTGTCGAATTTCAAGGCGATAGGCACAGTTCAACGAAGAGAGTATGTTAGGGTGCTGCAGAAGCTTCCTATACGTTATAGGCCACTTTCGGGTCCTAAGGGTGGTGGGCCTTGGTTCAATGGAATAACGAACGACTTGAGCGGCGGCGGGGTCCAGTTGACTGTAAGACATTGTGGACTAGAGGTTGGAGATCTCTTGGAGATAGAACTCTTTTTGCCCGGAGAGGAACCTATTAGTGCGGTTGGACAGGTCGTCCGTTCAACGCAGGGTTATTTTTCAATACTCAGCGGTCAGACAATTGGCATTAAGTTTACAGAAATAGATTCGGCAGAGCGCGACCGAATTGTCCGTTATGTCTTCAAAAAGCAATCAGAGATGCTTGATTCGCGCCGTAGTTTTGTTCGCGTAAGGCAGCGTGTGGAAGTTTCCTACAGACGCTCAAACAAACATTCATTTGAGAGAGGATACACTCTGGATATGAGCACGGGTGGCTTGCGGTTGGTGGCTTTGTCAGGTGAGAGTTTCAACACAGGTGATATCCTCGATATTTGGATTGTTCTTTCCAACTCGACAATTATCGGAGCAACCGGTGAAGTTGTCTGGGTAGGGAATGGAAAAGAAACTTCAGCTCAGGAACAGCAAATAGGTATAAAATTTACCAAGATTGATTCAGAATCAAGGGCTTTGCTTGCTGATTTTCTTTCTGGCGCACGGACGGAAGATAACCAGCTGGATGATAAGGCAGCATAGGACTGAAGAACTATGGATGGATTTTATCAGTTGGTGTGCCTGCTGATATCGCTTGCAGGTTTCATGATAGTCATAGGGGTCCTGCTAATACGAGGTGAGCCTATTCTTGTCACCGCAGTTAAGGGCGTGCTGGCTTTTGTGGCGCTCAAAATTATTCTAGGTGTATTAAGCAAGCTTTTTAACGCAGTAGCCTGCTCTGAAAACACCAACGAAAGAAACAGGAATGAAACCTAGATAGACTTTGTGGAGGTTTGCGAACTTGCCAAAGACAGACCTTCTGTGGAAACGATACAAGCAGGGTAGGGATTTAGATGCGCGAGAGCAATTGATTCTAAACTATGCGTATCTGGCAAAGTATGTTGTTGACCGTATGACTGTTCGGCCAAGTGCGGTTATGGATTACGACGACTTGCTTGGGCATGCCGTCGTTGGGCTTATCGATGCTGTAGAGAAGTTCGACCCCTCTAGGGACGTCAAATTTGAAACCTATGCCGTAACTCGAATTAGAGGGGCCGTACTTGATGCGATCAAAAGTCTTGATTGGATGCCTAGAACCATTCGTTCACTGGAGCAAGAGCTTAGACAAACGTTCGCACGCTTAGAAGCAGAACTTGGCCGCCCAGCAACTGATCAAGAGGTCGCTTCATCACTTGGAATAACTGTTGATGCTCTGAATGAACGACTTGCGGATATAGCTCAGTCGGCGCTTCTCTCGTTTGAAGAGCTCTTATCTTTTAGAGAAGAGAATTTTGGCGAAAGTGGTATCTATTCCTTAAACGACCCCTCGGACGACCCCATTTTGGCTGCCGAGTTGAATGAACGAAGCAAGCTACTTGCTAAGGCAATTACCGACCTTCCCGAAAAAGAAAAGCTTGTAATTAGCTTATACTATAATGACGGGTTGACGCTAAAAGAGATTGCAAAAGTCCTAGGCGTCACTGAATCAAGAGTCTGCCAATTGCATTCCAAAGCGGTTGTAAGGCTGCAAGGGAAATTGGCAAGGTATGCTGATTTGCTTGTTGCCGCGGCATAACGTGGAGGTGTTCAAGGTGGATGTTCGTGCGTCAGATACTTCAAACTTGGCGGCTCAACAGGTTGAATTAAAGCGTGGGGAACCGGTCAGGGAACGTTTACATGGACAGGTTCATGATCCATTTGCAGCTCACGCGGCGGCTCAAGTCGACGGACAAGTATCACGTCCAAAATTGTCTAAAGAACTCAGGAGAGGCAAGAAAAACGAAGAACATACAAGAAACCAATTTTCAGTAGAGCAGGAATCCGAACAATCCAATGTGTCCGAAACAGAGATTGAACACCATGTTCTTGATGTGAGGGTATAAGAAGTATATGAACGAAGGTTGGTTCACATTTTGTTTGGTGGCTGCCATAATCTTGTGTTCTGGGTGCGTTCTTGTAGCTGCAATTATGCGAACAGTTGCTGTCCAGCGTCAACGCGAAGCACTCATAACCGATAACCTGCGAGCGCTCGAAGAATCCACTGTCTTCTTGATAGAGCAATTGAGGTCAGAAACCGAACGAATGATTGCAGAAGTTGAGCAACGGAGGAAAGTTCTCGCTGAATTAATCGCAGAGTTTGACAAACAGCTTTCAGTAATCGCTAGAAAATGAGCAATATTTTCCTAAAGTATATTATCTAGAAAGCGTGAACTTTGCATTTGGGGTTGCTTTTCGTATGTTTTAATGAGACTGCGGTGTTGTCTCAGCCTTGCCAGGTTTTTTCTGTATTCGCCAAGCAGTGCGTGTAAAGCATCTTCACAGGCAGCTTGCTTCTCCATCAGCGATTTTAGACCAGTGGATACCTGCTCTATTATTTGCTCCAAATGGGGATGCTTGTTGATACCGTCTTGGCTCCGAGTTGGCAGTCGTTTGGCGATTGATTGCAGTTGATTTGAACACCGCTTGATTTCTTCACATGCCTGGGCTCTTTCTTCAAGTATGCTCGCAACAGAGCCAATATCTGAATTGCTAATTTTCACCATGAGTTGCAAAGACAAATCGCACGCTCGTTGCAAATGCCGGTCGAACTTAATTCCGATTTGAATTGCTTCTTGAATAGCGTCTGCGGTGGTCATGCTGCCTTTGCCTCTAGTTTAGACTGGCCAGAGCGTGCAAGCAATTCGGCTTCTGCCCAAGTTTGCCTAAGTTCAGAAAGAATTTGGATTACTTCTTCCAAAGCCCTTTGGTCGTCTTTTATATTGGCATGCGTGAGACGGTCGAATATATAGGAATATAGGCTATAAAGGTTTTCGGCAAGCTGGCGGTCAACATTCATATCAAGGCTTGAAATAAGTTCTAGAACGATATTTTGCACTTTACGTATATTCTCGCTTTGCTGGTCCAGCTTACCTTCTTTCATCTTTTCAGCTGCCGTTTTGGCAAATCTGATAGCCGCATCGTAAGCCATGAGGAGTAGTTTGCCAGGGGATGCGGTTTTGAATTGGTTTTCTACATATTGCGAGTATGGACTGTTTACTGACATGGCATCCTGCCTCTTTGCTCCTATAAAGTTTATTTCCAGCCGTTTGCTATTTGTGCTAGCTGGCCTGCAAGAAATTGCCCCTGCGATTGCAGTTTGTTGAGAGCATTCTCCATAGCCGTGAATTTAGCCACAAGTTGCTCTTCTTTTGCTGCTATTCTCTTTTCTAATTCAGCGATGTAATCGTTTATATCCTTTATCTGAGAATTAATTGTGTCTTGAGCAGCGTCTATTGCTCCAGTATCTGCCGATGTGATAAAGCTTAGGTAGTCGGACAAAATTGCCCCGACTCCTTTTGTAAAGTAGATAACCCCATAGTTTCCTGGGGTAGTCGCGGTAATTTTAATCTTTAATCCTTCGGTGTTTTCGTTGCCTACATTACCAGTTAGGTATTGCCCATTTCCAGTCGCTGGTTCGCCGTTGATTGTGCCCGCAACATCTGTGCCGGCAGCACCTGTTCCAGTTCCTGCCTCGCCATCGTAGTCATCCTGAGTGACCAATACATTACCCAAGCCAGATGTTATCTGCCCCGGCTGGGTATTAGAGAGGTTCGAAACGGCATTGATCGAAAGGTTACCATATCCAACCCTGGTGAGTGTAAGGTAATCTCCTGTCCCTTGGCCGTTGATGTCAGTCCTTGACGCAATGACGCCAGTTTGGGAGGAGTACTCGTTAATTTTTGCGACTACCTGTTCAGCACTCATACCGGTTGTGAGCTTTATGATAGTATTGTTAATGGTGATTTCTTCATCTTGTGTGAGGACGCCGATTTGAGCAACGCCAGCAGTTATCCGTGATTGCGTTGCCACAGCTGTGACGACAATTTCATATCCGTTGGTGCCTGATATTTTTGTCTTTTCGGTGGACGAGACGTATGATATTGCTCCATTAGTTGTATACCCAACAGCGGCAAAAAGGCGCTTGATGGTGTCTAAATTGTTTTTTAGGGCTTCATCCAATTTAGTCTCATCAATCAAAAGCTTATTGTCGCTGGTTGTGGATGTTATTCCTATCTGTGAGAGCAATTTTACAGATTGGCTCAATCCTTCAATAGGTTTACCTACTCTTGTTGCAAGGTCCGACTGGATTAGTTGCAAAGATGAATCCGAGAAGAGTGCCCCGCCAGAATTGGTCTCAATATTGTATTTAAATTGCTGGTTAATATAATCCATCAGGTTGTTGTATTGGTCAACAAAGTCCTTGATGGATTGTTTCACAGCGTTTGTATTGTTTTCTATTGTAATTGTGATGGCCTTTGTTGGGTCGGCCTTTTGCAAGTTAAGGGTCACACCTGGAATGAGGTCTGTGATGGTATTGCTACTTTTGTAAACGGTGATCTCCGAACCGGCGCCGTCACCAAGTGTTAAACTAGCATCTTGCGCTGACTGCAAGTCAGTGAAAGTTGGCAAAGTCCCGGTAACATTGAGGGTAATTGCGCCGACCGTGCCAGTTTTGTTGCTGGTTATTACCAGACGATAAGGGTTAGTTTCTGAACCATCGTTTATAATGCTAGCAGTCACGCCCGCATTTGAATTATTGATGGCATTGCGTATTCCAGCAAGGGTGTTATTTGTTTCATCAATTGTGATTTGAACTGGAGCGCTTGTTCCTACGGCTATGGTAATTGTTCCTGTCCCAACACTAGTTGTAGTCGTATCTGCAAATCCTTCGGTTTTAAGCTGATGTGCGCGGGCAAGAGTATTAACCTTAAGATAATAGGTTCCTGTTTGTGCTGAGGAGGAAGCAGAGCCGCGAATTATATCTTCATCGCTTGAGATGAGGCTCTTTGCGTCAAAGGTTGAGCTAAGGGCTAAAGAATCGGCTTTTGTTTTAAGAGCGAGTATACGTGTATTCGCTTCCTGCCATGCGGCAAGTTTTGAGTTCAGGGTCGCTCTTTGCGCTTCCAGTCGTTTTATAGGTATTCGTTCAATCTCAATAAGTTTTGCAATAATCTCGTCCGTTTTTAACCCTGATATTATGCCATTTATTGACGCTGTCCCTGGCATTCTCCAGCTCCAATTGTTTAAGAATTAGTGGAAGTACCAATGCTAACTTTATCGTGTAGTGGCGTGGCCGCCTCATGGCGGCCACGTTGTTATTTGGTGAGCTTTAGGCGCTACCTGATTAGTGCCAGTAGCGCTTGTGGCGCTGCGTTCGCCTGCGTAAGCATTGCAACGCCAGCCTGCAGTAGAATCTGGTTGCGTGTAAACGCTACCATTTCTGCTGCCATGTCGCTGTCTCTGATCGAGCTTTCGGATGCGGCGATGTTTTCCTTCGCTACGCCAAGGGACGCTATGTTGGACTCGAGGTCCTTTTGTGCCGCACCTAACTGGGCTCTCATTGTAGATACCGTGTTTATTGCGGTATCAAGTAGTGAGATAGCGCCCTGAGCGTCAGTAGTAACATCTATTGAAGCTACACCCAGAGCTTCTGCAGAGACGTTTTCAATGCTTATGGTTGTCGTCTGGTTGGCGTTTGCACCTACCTGGAAAACTAAACCGCTAGCAGTGCCATCCAACAGCTTCTTCGTGCCGAACTGCGTGTTCGCAGAAATTCGGTTAAGAGCTGATATCGCAGAATCAATCTGCGTCTGGTCTGCTTGCAAAGCGGTTTCATCGTTTGCACCTTCGTTTGCCGCGTGCAGTGCCAGGTTGCGCATTGTGCGAAGCAGGTTCTGGACTTCGGCCAGAGCACCCTCAGCTGTCTTTATCATATTGACTGCATCGCTTGAGTTTGCTATTGCCTGGCCGAGACCACTAATCTGGCTGCGCAGGTTTTCAGAAATTGCCAGTCCTGCTGGGTCATCTGCTGCTCGGTTGATTCTAAAACCAGATGACAACCGTTCGATTGACGCAGCTAATGCAGAGTCAGTGCCCTGCAACTGACGGTGCGCATTGAGCGCTGCTGCATTCAGGTTGATCCGTAAAGACATGTTCTATCCTCCTCCTTGAAGTTTTTGTCCTTTGGACTTTGGAGCATCCTGCTTCATTTTAGCCGGCTGAGTAGTGCAGCCGATTCCGACCGCCGGCTATCAGCACGTTGCTATTATCGGAATCGGATTTTCTCATGGGCGCACACTCATGGGTCATGTTGCGCCCAAACTGCACATACGCATCACTCTCCTTTCGAAAGCAATGTTTTGCGTCTCCAAGTTAAATTGCTGATTTTTGCTTTTTATCTTTGCAAGTACTATTACGGATGTTACTTCCAAGTTCTTATTCCATAATTGAGCAAATATTTGTGATATTTATCTAGCTTAATAAATAACTTTTAGGCTGCTTTGGCCAGGCAATTAGAGCTCTCTTCCTTTGGAATTTCGCCGATTACATGTTTTGTTCCATATCGCTCATCATCAAGAACTATTTGGCGTGCATGAAGCGTGCGAGCATTGATTACTATTGGCCCAAGTAGGTTGGTTGTAATTCTGCCATTTTCCCTGTCAACCGTTACAGTGGTTAGCATTACAGCCTCAGTTGCCTCCTTGAGGTCTAGTGATGCTACTTGGTCATCATTAAGAACTATTTCGTAATCGGGAAAGAAGTCAGTTGGATTGATTACAATGAATGCCACAGCAGGGTCATCCACTGCCTGAAGCCATTTGAATGGCGTATCGGTTCGGTCATGCAATAATACATACCGCGTGCATGCCGGGAAGCCAAGCATTCCATCTGGCATGTTTACAATAGAATCCTTGGAAACTTCCACAGTTCCGAATCTCGTTGTTTCAATTTTCATGTATTAATACTCCTTCCTCAGCAAGCTACTTAAGGAAATCTGCCAGCGTAAGATTCATTATTCTGCCAGCAGTTGCAATTGCTGCCTGATAAACGTTCTCCCGGGTACGAAGATCTACAATCGCTTCTGCAAGATCCGCATCCTCAGTTTTCGATAACAGTTCCGACATAGTTACTTTAGAATTAAGCAGTGCTTCATTTGTCGCTTCGAGCCTACTCAAGCTTGCACCCACTTTTGACCTTACTGCTATTGCATTATCAAGAAGTGCATCGATGTCGGCTATCCTTGCGGAAATTGCTTTGCAGTCTCCGGCGAGTACTTCTTCTTTAAGCAAACGTATTGTTTCAAATATATCGGGCGAGCTTGGAACTGCAATGCTGCCCATATTTAGCACCATATCTCCCGTCACACCAGCGGGGATTGATATGCCAGGACCAACTCGGATAAAAAGCTGATTGCTATTTCCTTGATATATATATGGCGGCTGACCTGCTGGATTACTGATTATCGGCGTCTTGTCACTTAAGCTTCCTGCAAAAATGTATTTGCCTAAGCATTGTGTGTTTGCTAAATCAGCAATTTCGGATGAAACGTGGTCCAGCTGTGCCGCTACTGCCATTTTTGCTTCGTCGGTTATACTTGCGTTTGCTGATGTCATAGCTAGCGACCTCACGGTGCGGATAGCTGAAACTATCGAGTCGAGAGCACTGCATGTTATCGATAGTCTATTTCGTGCGATGTCGGTATTTCTTGTATACTGCTCAATCGAAGCAATGGATGATCGCAATCCCAGTGCTCGTCCGGTTCCCACAACATCGTCTGATGGCAGCCTTATGCGCTTTCCTGAGGAAGCTCTATCCTGTGCTTTTAGAAGAGCCTCGGAGTTTGTCATGAGATTCATTCGCACTGTTTCAGCTACCATCCCAAGTGTGAGTCGCATGGTACTTACCTCCCGCTAATCCCCATTTGCCTTATTATGGTATCAAGCATTTCGTCCATAACGCTGATGATTCGTGCAGCGGCATTATAAGCCTGTTGGTATTTGATCATGTTCACCATTTCTTCGTCGATTGATACGCCTGACATGGATGACCTTTGCAGCTTTAATTGATGGGTGGAAAGCTCTTGGACGCTGTGTTGGGTTTTTGCTTCTCGTGCATTCGCGCCGATGCGGGCGATTAGGCTGTTGTAGGCATCTCCAACTGTTTTCCCATCGATAACTGGCTGGTTGCGGAGGTCCGAGATATTTAGGGCAATAGAATTGTCAGCAATGGTTCCGCTTGTGCCTGTTGCAACCATTCTTGGGTCAGAAATCAGAGACCACTCTACCTCAATGTTGGATGCATTGCGGCCGGAAGCGAAAAAGTTGCCTGCGGGATTGCCATTAGGTAAGCGCCCTTCAGAATATATTGCGTTTACTGCTTCTATCAATCCACTAGCAATAGTATTCAGCGAATCAATGCACTCCTGGATTGTTGTGTCTCGAACATATAGTAGGCCTTTTATCTGGCCGCCATTTATCAAAACTTGCGAATTGTCATTACTCCAAACTATGTCCGACCATGCTCCGGTGCCCTGAACGACTGATATCTCGTTAACATGTGTACCTTGCACCAGGTTTTTGCCACCTATTGAAAGCATTAGTTCAGAGCCATTGAGCCCATGTACTTCGACACGCACGAATTTTGAGAGCTCTTCAATCAGCAAAGCTCGTCGGTCAAGCAGGTCGTTTGGGCTATTGCCGGCGCTCACCACACCAGTGATTTCGTTGTTAATTTTCGCTATCTCTTGGGCTAACGTATTTACCTGTGCAACGCAGTCTGCAATGGTCTGGTCTGTGTGTTTTTGAAGGCTGAGCAAGTCGCCATAAAGCTTTCGCATACGGTCGGCCAATGCAACGCCTGCGTCCACTACAGCAGAGCGCGCTGGCAGACTGTCGGGACTGGAGGCTAGTTCTTCCCAAGAATTCCAAAATTGATCAAGCACTCCCGAAAGCCCCATGCTTCCTGGCTCACCGAAAATTGATTCTATCTGCCCCAAGGCTTCATTCCTTGATTGCCACATGCCAAGTTGGTCAGTAGCACGCCGGATTAGCCCATCTAAATAGTCCGTTTGAGCGCGCCTGATTGTTTGGATAACGACGCCTGTGCCGAATTGTGGAATGATACCTCCACCGAGGGCATACGAACCTTGTGCAGGATTGTTGGTGACAAAAATTGGTTCCTGACGCCGATAGCCTTCAGTGTTGGCATTGGCAATGTTGTGCCCCGTCACATTCAGTGCATATTGTTGAGCGCGAAGAGCACTAACGGCTATATCAAGCCCAGAAAACGACAATTTTTACCTCCAGTTAAACCTTCTTATCTAGCAAGAGCGCTCCGTTCCACTCACCCTCGTTAGCTGCGCGCTGCTCAGTAATGAGTTTTGAAAGCAGCTCAAGTGAGAATCGTGTGTATACTATAGAATTTCTGAGTAGTTCGGTGTTAGCGGCGACTAATGATTGAAGCCTTTGAGCTACTTCGGCTGTTTCATGACGAATTGCGCTAAGTCTCTTATCGTCATATCTCGCTTTTTCCTGAGCAAGAAGATTTGTAATGGCTTTTTCTCGCCGAGCCAGTTTGTCCAAGTTGAGCAAAACGGAATCATGCTTGCGCACGTTCTCAGCAAGTTTCTCGTGCATGCCATCCTTGAGAATAGATTGTTGTTCTTTTGAAAGATTTATCAATTCATGTAGTTTCTCAAGCTTTTGCTCTGCTGTTGCAATCAATTCATCCCTCAGGCGTTCCGAGTCCATGTTAATTCTCCCACTTACTTTATTCTGCCTTGGAATATGTCAGTCAGTATTCGACGTGCAAGCTCATCCTCATTCACTGCATATTTGCCAAATTGAATTCTGCTTTTGATATCAGCTATGACGTCATCGCGAACACTTGGCAGTTTTGCAATAACTTGCTTAATTTTCTGCATTTCTGTTGCCTGTTTTGAAAGGATTAGCTTATCTGGATGCGACGAAGGAACAACCTCGGATATTGGCCTAATTGTATTGACTTTATGCGTATGCAATTCGAGAACTTTATGGATTTGACTGTTTGAAATATGCATCGTACACACCCTTTGGGGTTGCCAATTTAGTTACTCTTTTCCAAGATATGTTTCGACTCTTTTCACCAAAACTTTAGCGTTTTTTAATATTGCAAGCGATTGCCTAGTAAATTAAGACCCACCTAGGTTTTATCCAACCCTTGCTTAGTCCTTGTTATTATGAGTTTTCGATAGCTGGGTATATAGCATGTCTGCTATGCCCAGAGGGTTTGTAAGAGAAATCTGCTTGGCTATTTCCTCGTCAAGCATGCTATTGAAAAGTTCTTCTTCGCGCCTGTCGCCAAACAAATCGGTTTTAGGAATTGACTGGCGCATTATTGTCAGGAGTTGGTGGATAAGAACGGATTCAAACTCCTTACATGCTTTCCTCAACTTCTGCTCGTTGCTTACGACTGCTGATGTATTTGACTTACTTATTGGTAGGTTGTTAACGCGCATGAGAATGGCCTCGCTTTGCAAATTGGTTATATAATCTCAAGCTCTGCATGAAGTGCACCTGCCTGCTTGAGAGCCTGAAGAATAGCTACAATATCTCTGGGTGTTACCTTAAGTTCGTTCAATGCTTGCACAAGTTGCCTTAAAGTTGAGCCTGGCTGGAGATTGATCAAATATCCGCGTTCTTCCTTTACATCAACCGTAGTTTGCTCAACAACTGCTGTTTCGCCTTTCTTGGCGAATGGACCGGGTTGAGAAACTTGCTTTTCTGTCTTTATCTCAATGCTTAAATTGCCATGTGATATAGCAACTGGCGACAACTTGACTCCACCGCCAATGATGACTGTTCCGGTGCGTTCATTTACAATGACTTTTGCCACCTCAGCTTCGACAACCGAAAGCTCACCAACGTCGGCAATTGTTCTTATCACATCTTGTTCTCCTGCTTTAACCTGGACTGTTGCTGCGTCCAAAGCTGTAGCCGTGCCTGCCCCAAGCTTGTTGCTTACTGCTTCAGCGATACGGACTGCTGTGGTGAAGTCGGGGTTGTTCAGCAATATATTGATACAGCCGTCATCAACAAGCGTCGTTGGGACCGCCTGCTCGATGATTGCTCCGCCGGGAATGCGCCCTACGGTAGTGTGGTTTTTCGTTATGCTGGTGCCGCCTCCACCTGCGGTGAACCCACCGACTGAAACTGGGCCTTGGGCAACTGCATAAACTAAACCATTGGCTGCTTGAAGTGGAGTCTGTAGTAATGTGCCGCCTTGGAGCGTGCGGGCATCTCCTAATGAGGAAACTGTTACGTCAATTTTGCTTCCTGGGCGAACAAAGGGCGGAAGGTCAGCTGTAACCATGACAGCAGCTACATTCTTCACTTTCATCTTATCTGGCGGCACACTAATGCCAAATTTTTGAAGCATATTGGCTACAGACTGGGCAGTGAAAAGTGTTTGCTGGGTGTCGCCAGAACCATCAAGACCTACTACTAGCCCGTAGCCGAAGAGCTGATTGCTTCTGGCTCCTTCAATTCGGGCAATATCCTTAATCTTCACAGTTTGCTCGGCTATTGCCATTTCTAGCGTCAAGATAATCAAAAAAGCAAAGCATATCTTAGCCATAGTGCGATTCATAATGCTTCCTCCATCAACAAGGTCGTAAGCCGGTCTAGAATAAAAACCTCAGTATCTTGCTAATAAAACCTTCTTTTGTACGGTTACCTACCGGGCCTTTGCCAATGGTTTCAATCCTAACATCAGCCAAATTAGTTGAAAGTACTGTGTTATCAGACCTGATGTCTTGAGGCCGAACAATCCCCGTCAGAATTATGGTTTGTTTATCACCATTCATGTTGAGCGATCGCTCGGCTTTAATTTCGAGATTGCCGTTCTTTTGAACATTTGTTACGGTAGCAGCAAGTCGGGTCTCGAACTTGTTGCTTACCACGCTTTCGCCGGACGTCGAGCTATTCTGTGATGAAGTATAGCCAAGCTCGGGAACCAATTTCAGAAATGGACCAATGCCTGCTGCATTGTCATGCTCAAGGCTCTTGTCAAAGCTTTGTCCAGCTTTTTGTGAAGCGGCGGACTGTTCAACGATTAATACTGTAATTAAATCGCCAACCTTGCTTGGCCTTAAATCAGCAAAGAGGCTTTTCTCCGTTGGCTGCCATAGTGAATCAGCACAGAGAGATGTGATTGTAGCTATAAGCAAAACAATACTTAAAAATGCGAATCTTCTGAGTAACATTGCTACGTCCTCCTGTCAAGTGAAATCTCGATAATCCCAGGTGCGGTTACTGTCCCGCGGACTTCTTGGGAGTCTCTAAACAATCTAACTTTAATGCGGTCGCCAATGCGGCCTTCTTGCACAGCAACGCCTTTGTCGCTCACACTGACTGCTCCGTTGTTTACAAAAACAATCACTGCGTCGCCTGATTTAATTACTGGAGGGGATGCTATCCATCCTCGACGAAGTACCGAACCCTGTGGAATTGGCACACATGCACTCCATCCTGCTTCTGGCTTGCCAATTATAATGTCATTTGGAAGGTTGGTTATGTCTCGTTCTTCAAGCGAGATATTTGACGCATCTAACTCTTCATCTTTTGCGATGGTTTTTGTCGCTACCGGCACTTGTGCGATAACTTTGATTAGAGCTGGGACGTAGACCGTCCGGTAAGTTCTGCCATCAATTACTATCTCGATGGGAACATTCACGCGACCTTTTAGTTGTTTATTTGAGGATTTGACTCTTAGTTCAAGTTTGCCGATTGGGACTTCCTGGTCAGTTGGCAATCGAACGATTTCTGCTGATGCAACGCCAGGCAAATCTTCCTTTTTAGATACGTATTCCCGAACAGCATCAAAAAGCATTTCACCAGTAACGAGTAACGCCCGCCTTTTTATGCTAACCAAATCAGGGCAAAGAAACACAATTGAGTTACTCCAAAGGCCAACCCGTCGAAGAGCGGTAGTAATCTGTGAGCGTGTCAGTTCTCGAGACTTGCCAGGGAGTGGTGAGCAACATATAACGGTTTTCTTTGCTTTTTCAGCAAATGCTTGGTCATCCACTTTTATTGTTGCAATGTCCCCGAGAGTGATGGTTTGGCTTTCCACTTCACAGGAAGGTCTGACTTGTATGGTTAGTTGCGGCGTTGCGATTGCTGGAACGATGGCCAACATTAACCCCAAAATTAGCACATATTTGGTAATTTGCTTGGACATTTATCGTTACCGCCTCAAATTGTTTGCGATGCTCAGCATGTCATCTGCTGTTTGGATAGCCTTGGAATTGACCTCGTAGGCACGTTGAGCGACAATCATGTTGACCATTTCCTCGACAACCTTTACGTTGGACATCTCAACAAACCCATGGGCAATTGTTCCAAGCCCATTGAGACCAGGTGTGTCTACTATCGGTTCGCCCGAAGCGGCTGTTGGTGCCAAAAGATTGCGGCCAAGGTTATTCAGACCTGCTGGATTGATGAATTTAGCTATCTGTATCTGCCCCAGCTCCTGAGGGGTAGTTTGGCCAGCCATTGTGACAGATACTGTTCCATCTGAACCAATGCTGATGCTTGTTGCTTCGGCTGGGATTGTAATTTCTGGGTCGAGAGGATACCCATCTGCTGTGACTATGCGACCTTGCGAGTCTAGCTTGAATGTGCCATCCCGAGTATAGGCAGTGGTTCCATTGGGAAGCAGTACTTGGAAAAATCCATCACCTTCAATCACAAGATCTAGCGGATTGTTGGTCTGCTGGAAATCACCCTGCGAGAATATTCTGGTAATCGCAGCTGGTCTTGTGCCAAGGCCAACTTGGATGCCTGTAGGAACCATTGATCCTTGGGCTTCCGTTGTGCCTGCAGTCCTAAGCGTCTGATAAAGAAGATCTTGGAAATCAACCCGGCTCTTTTTAAATCCTGGTGTGTTTACGTTAGCCAGATTGTTTGAGATTACATCAATGTTTAGCTGTTGTGCTGCCATGCCGGTTGCGGCGGTCCACAGCGATCTTATCATTGCTCAATCCTCCTAAACTGTTCTAGGCATTTGGTTGATGACTTTGTCGAGTGTTTGGTCTATCGATTGGATGACTTTTTGATTTGCTTCGTATGTTCGTAACGCGCTAATCATAGAGACCATCTCAAGTACGACGTTAACATTCGAACCTTCTAAACTTCCCTGTATAACTTTTCCCGGGGTATTTGAACTATCGGTGTGAATGCGAAGCTTGTTAACAATTGTGCCGCTAACTTTCACGTTCCCTTCGGGTTCCACCGACCAATTATCACTGGTTATTGTTATCGGCCCATTTTCGCCAAGAACGAGGTTTCCTTCTTGTGTAACCAACTGCCCGGCCTGATTGAGCTTGAAATTTCCACTTCTTGTAATAATTTCGCCGGTGGGTGTACTAACTACGAAAAAACCAGGGCCATCAATTGCCAAGTTAGTCTTAGATTCCGTGTCAATCATCTGACCAATGGTTTCGTCTTGCTTGGTGTTAAGTATTGGGATTACACATTTGACTTGGGTGGCAGATGGTCGAGACTCAGCACCATGAGCGTTTGAGAGTTCAGCTATAAAATTGGAAAATGAAACCCGCGTGCGTTTGAATCCTGGAGTGCTTACGTTTGCTAAGTTGTTTGAGATAATATCTTGTTGGTCCAGTTGCGCTATCATTGCTGACGCAGATGCATATAAACCCTGAATCACTTTGCGTTACCTCCGCATTACTTTTCGACCGTCTGGCGGTGTAACTTTAGCGGTATTTTCAAATGTCTTGCCAGTAGCCAAATTCCATAAGTTCAATGTCGTTTAGGCAAATGATGCCCTACAATTCCCTGGCATAGTAATTGCTGTATATTCAGTGCTCTGAATGCTATCGAAAGGTGCTGCTTGCATTAAGAACGGTAACTAATAAGTATGTGGGGAGATATTCTCCAGGCAAATGGATATTAGGCGGCATTCTGATTACAAACCTATAAAAATTGCTTTCTTCGATGTGGACGGCGTCCTTACGGATGGAACAAAGTTCTATCACGAAGACGGCACAGTTTCTAAGCTTTTTCACGACCAAGATAGCACAGGCTTGCGAATGTTAACCCAAAATGGGGTGGAGGTCATTATAATTTCCGCCGATGAGCGCGTTAATAGAAATTGGGCGGAACATCAAAGCCTGCCTTTCTATTGCACAGCTGACAAGGCAGAAACCGTAGCAGAGTTATTGGACAAGAAGGGATATGATGGCAAATCGGCGGCTTTTGTGGGAGATGACCTGAGGGATCTTGAAGCCATGAAGCTTGTTAGATATTCAATGGCGCCTGCAAATGCATCGCAGCAAGTGCGTCGAGTGGCGAGGTTTCGGCTTCGCCGTGCCGGTGGCTCGGGTGCTGGGCGTGAGGCGGCAGAATTAATTTTGCGGATAAACCGTTTTATTTTTTAGAAATATCGCTTGTTACTGCGATTGAATATGTGGTGTTCTAAATTTCAGGAAGTAAAGGAGTAGCCAATGAGAAGCGTGGTGTTGCTCGCGGCAGGAATGGGAACAAGGCTTGGCTCAATGACAGAAAAGTTGCCCAAATGCCTTATTCCATTTAATGGTAAAACGCTTCTAGAGTACACCATTGAGAAGCTCCTACGCTTTAACTTTGATAATATCGTGGTAGTTGCTGGTTATCGCCATGAACAAGTGCGCCGGATTGTTCCGGATATCTTGGTGAACGAGGATTATGCCACCACCCAGCCTCCTTATTCCCTCCGTATAGGTCTTGAAAGAGTCCCTCATGGACCTGTTCTTGTCATGGATGCGGATATTTATTTCGAGGATCGTGTGCTCGAGGAAATTCTCAAAATGGGGGACAGGTCTTTTGTTATTACCTACACTGCCGAATCTAAGCTGGAGCCAGGTAGCCGTGTGAATGTTAAAGATGGTCGAGTCGTTCAAATCGGACGCTATATTTCACCCTTATTCCCTTGGCAAATCCACAGCGGGATTACTCATATTAGTTCGGCCGACTTTGATTACTACAAGTATCTTGCCAATCAGGATACATTCCGCACAACCGAAATGCATGTTCTTTTGAATGAATTGTGCAAGAAAAGACCAATTCTTGCTATCA
This sequence comes from Armatimonadota bacterium, assembly GCA_023511795.1. Taxonomy (NCBI): domain Bacteria; kingdom Bacillati; phylum Armatimonadota; species Armatimonadota bacterium. The sequence goes on from JAIMAU010000001.1 coordinate 612,325, forward strand.
ATATGGAGAAAGCAAGGGTTGAGCGAAAAACAGGGGATATCTTTCTCGATGGAGGTTCATTTTCTGACGTATTAGTGACCGAGGAGGACAATATAATAAGGAAGGAAAGCGCGAAGGATACGGAAAGGCTAATAAACGAGATATATTATCTCCGTGATTTGCCTGAAGACCTTCGGCCCTATTTTACAGAGCTTTTGGATTACAGCGTCGAAGGACCAGTTGTTTGGTATACGATGCCACATTATCCTCAGCCTTCGCTTAAGAAGCTTATTCTTTCAGGCCAGTTTACCGCACTTGATGCAGTAGAAGTTCTTACTAGAATAGTTAAATTCCTAGTTGAAAAGGTCTACGTGCTGCGTCGTATCGATGCCCCGGCAAGCTACACTGCTTCTGTGCACTTTAATAGGGTTGATGTTCGCCGTGAAATGGCTTTAAAGCGAGCTCCAATATTAAAGCAGGTTTTTGGGGCAAAGCATTACATAATTAACGGCTTGGAGTATGAGAATCCGTTTGACATAATCGAAAAGATTAGAACTCGTGTAAAATTGGTGAGCACTCTTCAACCGCCGTATCTGTGCATGATTCACGGCGATCCACATTTCGACAACCTGCTGATTGACACGTCGCAGACGCCTTGCGGTTTTCGCCTGGTAGACCCGAAGGGTTTCTGTGCCGGAGACCCCATGTACGATATATCTAAGCTTTTCCATGATTTTCAAGGTCTTTACGACTTTATATATGAATACATGTTTGATTTGAATTGGCAACTGCAAGGTGATGTTTTTGAAGCCGAATTCCAAATTCATAACTGTGCCGCGCTTCGAGAGTTTCAAAAGATTAATGAATATTTCCCAACAATTGTTTCACAGTTTTTTGAGAGCGACCCAAACTGGTATTTGCGCATGAAATTCATTGAGGCAATTCATTTTAATTGCCTTCAGCCGTTTCATATTAAAGGAGATGGCATAGAGTCGAAAGCAATTGCTATGTTTCTTGTTGGCGTTCAGCAGATGAACAACTTTTGGGAAATGGTCCCACCCGACCTCAAGAAGGAAGATATGAAGTATAAGTTGGTTAATATCAACACTATTGAGGACTTTACATACGCACGAAGCCTGATTAAGTCAGATTTGAATGAAGAACAAGCAAAAGCAGCTTGAGAATACCAAAACGGAGAAGTGCGAATGGTAGAAAAAAAGGTTCTAGGAAGGCATGAGAGAAGAGTAGCTTGTTATGCGACGTTACCGTTCCAATTGCGGTCTCTCAAACCAATCGCTGATGGATTTGAGGATTCACTTATTAGCTATAGTCATAAGGAGATAATGGATTGGCAGCCAGATGTTATTATTACTGCCGATGTCTCACAGTTGCCTCTTTTTCGTGAGTACTGCGATGCCCACAATGTCTTATTAATAGGTATGAGACATGGTCCAGCTACAAAATACACTTCTCCTGAAAAAGAATACTCCGTCGCAGACTATGTTTGCGCCAGCGATTGGGATGTGGACGATTTTACGAAGGCTGATGTTAGACCGAAACGAGGTTTCTTGCTTACCGGCAATCCCTGGGTAGACGACGTATTCAAAATTCCCGAGCGCAAACTTTGTAAGGATGCTCCTACAATTCTTTTTGCTCCAACCTATAATCCTGAAGTCAGCGCGGCTAAGTTTTTCGAAGATAAGCTTGCAAATCTTATCCATTCGGTATATCCAAAAAGTAAAATCATTATCAAACCGCATCCTGCTATTCTACAATATGACCATCCGTATGTTGTTCAACACCGCGAAATATTTCGCCGATGGATTAGACAGTGGCTTGCTATATGCCAGGATTCGAATCTTGTTTCATTGATTGATGACCCCACAGCATCAATTAGTCGGTTCTTTCCAGATGCGGATATTCTAATTTCTGATGGCTCATCGTTAATATTTGAGTTCATGGTGCTAAATCGCCCAATTCTTTTGTATACGAGCCCTGAGAAAGTAGGAATATGGGAGTATGATTCAAGGGCGCTTGGCAATGCCTGGCGCGATGTGGGAACGGAGTTCACTACGCGAGAGGAGTTCATTTTTGCTTTAAAGAACGCTTTTGTCAATCATTCCGAAAAACACAGCGCAAAGCAGAAGCAGTACACAAATATTCTTTATGGCAACTACCAAGATGGGCGATCAACAGAACGAGTAATCCAAAGCATCAAAAATCTGCCTTATCTGGATATAGCGCTTCTAGCGGACAAAAATGCAAGCCATGTAAGAGAGTTCAGCGAAGGGTTGAGCAATATTCTCAGGAATAGCACCATACATGTTCTTGAAAACATAGAACCTGAGGAAAAAGACTTTCAGCTAAATGCCTTTTTTGAGAAGAGCGATTCACAGTTTGTTATGGTGATTGATTATGATGGGGGAAAGAAGTTGCAATGTGCAGATTTCGTTAGCCGTTCGCTACAAATTATGTCGCAAGACGAATCAATTGCAGCTGCCGGCAGGTTGGTAGATGGGTGGATTGAACGCAGTTTTGCAATTTTTGATAGAAAAAAGGTCTTGGGCGTGGGTGGATTCTCCAAGTCAGATTCTGACTTATGCATGAGGCTTTTAGAGAAAGGTTGGAAAGTAATCTCTGCATGGGACGATAGACCGGTGATTAGATTTGAAAGCGGCTTTTATGATGAGGAATACGGCGTGCGGTGGATGGCAGAAGAAGCAGTTATGCGTGTTGGATGGAGTGTGTGCAACGTTAAGAAATTCCCACCTTTATGCCTCACATTCGATGTTGTGTGTTCGAATTCCAAACATTATCCAAACTTCCCATTTAACCTAAAAATATGCGAAGGCGATGCAACAATTAAAGAAATTCGCTTTGATAAGTCCTATAAGAAAGAAAAAGTTGAGATTTTGCTTCCTTGTATTACAGGACCCCATATTCTTCGATTTATAAGCGATGAGTCCTATGTCCCTCGCGAGATTGGCATAAACGGCGACCCTAGAAGGCTTTCAGTAATGGTTAACAATGTAAAACTAAATGAGCAATTCCTACATAAACATATACAGACTGAATGCCCAGTTCGTTTAATTGCCTTCTACTTGCCGCAGTTTCATCCCATACCTGAAAACGATAAGTGGTGGGGAAAAGGCTTTACGGATTGGGATAATGTTCAAAAAGCTAAACCATTATTTAAGGGACACTACCAACCACACGTGCCCGCAGACTTAGGTTATTATGACCTTCGTAACCCTGAAGTTCGTGAAGCGCAAGCTGAAATGGCAAAAAAATATGGGATAGAAGGCTTTTGTTACTGGCATTATTGGTTCAATGGAAAAATGCTGCTAGAGAGACCATTTAATGAGGTGCTTGAGTCTGGAGAGCCTGATTTTCCCTTCTGTCTTGCGTGGGCTAATGAGAATTGGACGCGAAATTGGGATGGGCATGAAAACCTAATTCTTCAGCCTCAGGAGTATGGTGGAGAGGCTGATGATATTGCTCATTTCGAATGGTTGCTAAAGGCATTTAGAGACCCACGATACATTAAAGTAGATGGGAAGCCCTTATTCCTTATATACAGACCCATGGATATCCCAAATGTTGAAAAAACGCTTGCATTGTGGCGGCAGTTAGCTAGGAGTTCTGGGTTGCAAGGCTTGTATGTAACCGCCATCAGAATCAGTCTCGACAAAACGGTAGACGGGTACTGGTTAAAGCAAGGTTTCGATGCTGAGCTACTATTTCAGCCATCTTTTGGAAAGCTGTGGGATAAATATGGAGCGGGTGAACTCCCGGGGGTTCTTAATAAATATGGCGAGGGTGATGGCGAGCCTGGGCTTATTTTGAATTACAATGACGCGTGGCGTGTAATGGCTGGCATGGAAGGCAACTGTTTGCGAACAGTAGTGCCTTCTTGGGATAACACTCCACGTAGAAAATATGGGGCTTTCATTCTAAGAGATTCTACGCCTAAGGCATATGGCGAGTGGCTAAAACTTGAAATTGAGCGTGTGAGCAGTAGGCCTCCAGAACAGCGGATTGTCTTTATCAATGCTTGGAATGAATGGGGTGAGGGTAATCATTTGGAGCCAGATGTTCGCTTCGGGCATGGCTACCTCGAGGCTACCAAGCGAGCAATTATTGGTGTTCAAACAGCAAGGCTTTATTCAGTGGGTAGGTTGCACGAAGCTGTTTCACTACTAGAAGAGCATATCATGGCAGATCAGAATGATGCTCAGGCATATAACGACCTTGGCGTCCTGTACTTCGAAAAAGGCGAAATTGAGAAAGCGCAATATTGCCTTGAGAAATCGCTTGCGCTAGATGGGACCGATGATACTGTTCGGAAAAACCTTATGGACCTTTATCTTGCTTGCGGGCAATCGGAAAGAGTAGCAAGGCTAACTAGCAATGCCCAAGAGGATTCTAACTATCCGAGCTGCAAGTCTGCCAGGCCTAGGATAATTGCAATACTTGCCGCTTACAATGAAGGCGACGTTATATACCATGTAATTCGGGATTTAATCGAACAAGATATTGAAGTATACCTTCTAAACCATCATTCAACAGACAACACAGTTGAAGAAGCATCAAAATGGTTGGGCAAAGGTCTTATAGGCATAGAATTGTTTCCTGAAGAGAGTGGTCTCGACATTCCAAATGATGTATTTGCTCTGCGCTATATTCTTATGCGCAAGGAGCAGCTTGTTCGAAAATTTGGTCCTGGTTGGTACATCAACGCAGATGCAGATGAGTTCCGCGAGTCGCCCTGGCCTGGCCTGAATCTTCGCGAGGGAATCGAACGTGTAGACGCATTGGGATACAATACAATCAATTTTGCAATTTTTGATTTTAAGCCAACTGATAATTCATTTGTGCCTGGAGATGATGTCCGCAAATACTTGACCGGTTACTCCGCACCTGCTGTTTCGTGGGACAAAATGCAGGCAAGATGTTGGAAGTATTGGGGCCAGGATTTCAAACTTTGGCATACCGGTGGCCATCTAGTTCAATTCGAAGGTAGGCGTGTGTTTCCCATCCCGTTTATCCTCAGGCATTACCCAATTAGAAGCGAAGCACATGGGGAGACTAAGATATTCGGCCAACGGAAAAACCGCTTTGATGAAAATGAAAAAGCCGCTAACTGGCATGTACAATATGACGATATCACTCGAGAAAATAAGAGATTCCTGTGGGACAAGTCCCAGCTTACCCAATATAACAGAGACGAAGTATGCCGCCAAATCCATAAAAGATTCGCTGGTTTGGAACTATCTGAGGATAATAGCGAAATAAGGATTGCAATTGTAGTTCTAGTCCATAACCAGCTCGATGACACAAGAAAGTGCCTGGAGAGCATAAGGCGACATACAAACCTGCCGTATGAGCTTGTGGTGGTGGATAATGGCTCCACAGATGGCACAGAGCAGTATCTTGATGAGATTAAGACCAAATGGAATTCAAAACATTGCAGGGCAATCAAAGTCATACGCCATGAGACTAATCTTGGTTATGCGGCAGGCAACAACTCAGGTATTTTGGCCTCTGAGGGTGCATATGTTGTTATTCTAAACAACGATACAGTAGTTACTCCTGGTTGGCTTGAGCGCCTGGTTAGATGTGCGGATGATGACCCACGCATTGGTATTGTTGGGCCTGTGAGCAATAATGTCTCAGGTTCTCAACATGTCGAGAGCGTTGATTATGACCAGTCTACTCTAAAGGGGCTTGATGAATTCGCCGAGAAGTGGGCTGCTTTGCATGATAGGCAGATTAGACCAATAACGAGAGTTGTTGGTTTCTGTATGTTGATAAAACGTGAGGTAATCGAAACAATCGGCGGCTTTGACCCAAGATTTGGGATAGGTAACTTCGAGGATGATGATTTTTCAATTCGTGCCGCAATTGCAGGATATCATTCTGTAATAGGGCAGGACTGTTTTATTCACCACACTGGCAGTCGAACTTTTGTTGGTCAAAAGATTGATCATAATGCGCTTATGCGAAAAAATTGGGACCTTTTTAAAGCAAAGTGGGGTATACCAGCTGAACTACCTTTAGGTGTACCGTACAACATGTCATTTCTTCTAAAGCAAACGTTCGATCCGGAGCGCCATCGTTGCCCACTGGAAATCTCGAGTTCATCTCTTGTGTGGTTTGTTGCACCAGAGTGGGATAAGTTCGAAACATGGTGTCCGGTAATTGAAGAATATTTACGCTCAGATGTATCAAAAAAAGATGCGCTTCTTAGCATGTATGCTGGACCACGCACAGCAAGTGATTCAAGTGCGGCAGCCGAACTGGTGGCTGATTTTTTGGCAAAACTGGGTATCGATGAGGGTCAAGCTCCTGACATTGAAATAACAGAAGAGCTTCCTAAAAGCGGAAATGTGCAAATTATACTGTCGAACGGCAGGTTGGATGAATTTTTGCAATTTCAGTACCCTGGCCAATGCGTTCGCATAGATGAATTGCGGAAGGCAGCGTAGTTAGGCATGACAACATAATAGTTGATTTTGTGTCGGAGGCGAGATATTAAAATGCCTTTACGAGTTACAAAAGCCAAGACAGTCGGTAATGAGAAACAGTTGGGGCTTGATGCACTAAGAGAAAAACGGTGGGCCGAGGCGGCCGACTATTTGGAAAAAGCACTCAATGGTTCGCCCTCAGATGTTGAAATTATGAATGCACTGGCAGTCGCATATAGTGCCCTGGGCAACGGTAAAGCTGCTCGCACAATACTTGGGCAGGCAGTTCGGGTGTCGCCAGAGTGTCCCGAAACATATAAAAATCTTGCAGTGCTACTTGCGCGCGAGGGCAGGGTATTAGAAGCGGCGGATAATGCTTGTCAAGCAGTCGAACTTTCTCCTTCTAATCCAGAAAATGTCCGAGTGCTTCGAGATGTACAAGAACTGGTTCGGAAACTTTCACATTCGACAAAGAAAGAAAAAAAGTTAAACCGGCGTATTGGAGGACCAACGCGCACTGAGATTAATGAGCGCCTTGCCAAGATTAATTCAGTTATTAAAAAGGCACAGTCTATTAGCGAACAAGTGCCTACTCTTTCACTATGCATGATTGTAAAGAACGAAGAAGCAAATCTCGGTTCTTGTCTGCGGAGTGTAAAGGGCATTGTGAATGAAATAATCATTGTTGATACCGGGTCAACAGACCGCACGCCCGAGATTGCACAATCTTATGGGGCAAAGGTTTATCATTTTCCATGGACTGATAACTATGCTGAAGCTCGGAATAAGTCATTAAGCTATGCAAATGGAACGTGGATTCTCATACTGGATGCTGATGAGCAGCTTGATAAATCTGCAGGCCCAGTAATTCTTAAGGCAATAAAAGAACCCGTTGCGGATGCGTTTGCATTGCTTTTCCACAACTATATGTCCGAAAATCAAGGTCCAGATATGTTTATCCATCGTACTTGCCGGTTGTTCCGCAACAAGCTCGAATATCGGTATGAAGGACGAGTGCATGAACGTATAGTCCCTTCTATTGAGCGGTCGGGTGGGAAAATGGCATATCTCGATGCGGTAATCCACCATTTTGGCTATATGCCTGCTGTAATGTTGGAACGTTGCAAGCATGAGCGGTATGTTCGCCTTCTTGAAGCAGACCTTGCAGAGAACCCAAATGACCCATATTGCCTCTACAATCTAGCTTCTGTCTACATAACAAAAGGCAACTATAAGGAGGCGCTTGGATATCTTAAGAAGGCTGAAGAATATATTTCGCGGAGTCATGAATTTGCCGCCGCCACTTATTCACATATGGCTCATGCCTTTTGTGAACTTGGGAGTCCAGAAGAGGCTATAAATGCATTGGAGCGGGCGCAAAATAAAGGCATATGTCATCCTGAATTGAATTTTGCGAAGGGGAATGCTCTTCTAGGCCTTGGGAGATATGCAGAAGCAATCACTGAGTTCGTATCTGCTGTCCAGCTCGGCCAAAGTAATAGATGGGTAGGCGATCCTGGTGCGTTTGGATATAAGGCATATTTTGGAATAGCTAGTGCTTGCATGGGATTGCAAGATTACCAGAAGGCTGCTGAATATGCCGAGCTGGTGGTGAAAGAAAACCCTGGTGACGCTAAGGCACATGAACTCCTAACCATTGCCTATCTTCGTTTGGGAAATACAGCTCAAGCTGAAAAACATGGAAAGGAGTGGCTTCGATTATCGCCGGGTGATGCCCGGGCAGTGATGGGTTTCGCCCAGGTTTTGCAGGCAAGCGGTCAATTTAAGGAGGCAAGGAATCTCTATGTTTCGCTTCTAGATTTGGATTGCGAAGCCGCTGAGCTTCATTTCAACCTGGGTGTTTGTGCAGAGGCACTTAATGAGCTTGAAGATGCTAGTCGGCATTTTACTAGGGCGATTGAATTGCAGCCTGATTTTGTCGAGGCGCATACCAACTTAGGACGGTGTCACGCGAAACAAGGGCGAATCTCTGAAGCGCTTGCTTGTTTTGCACATGCTGTGGAAATAGACCCGGGGTATGCAAATGCTTATTTTAATGCAGGGGATATTCTGTATTCGGCTGGCCGCTATGAGGATGCTATAAATGTCTATCAGAATGGCTTGATGTGTTATCCAAATAACCCGGCCGCATTCCTTGCCATAGGAAATTGCTACTTCCGCATGGGGGCGTATGAAGCCGCTATTATGGGTTATCGCCAAGCTTTGGTTCTTCGCCCGAATTACCCTGAGGCCGAAGCTAATCTTTCTAAGGCTCTACAGCATGTAAAATCCTCGGTTTAAACCAAACCCGAAGGTTTTTCTCCCGCCAGTGTTTAATAAATTTGCGGTTAATGTAATTCATCCGTGGACTGATTAAAATGGAACGCCGCGAATTAGGGAGAACAGGTATCTGGGTGTCAAGGCTTGCCTTCGGGACGCTGCCTTTCAAACTTCACGAAATGCCAATTAGCGATGGCGCGGAGCTTCTTGTTGCCGCGGCAGAAATGGGCATCAATTTTTTTGACCTCGCAGAAATTTACGGTTCGTATCCTCACATGCAGAAGGCACTTAAGCATATGGAGTTACCTCCTATAATTGCCGCCAAGTCCATGGCAAAGGATGCAAGCTCCATGATCACATCAATCAATACTGCACTTCGAGAAATTGGCGTACCAAGGCTTGACATTTTCAAGCTTCATAACGTTGATAGCGTCGAGGACTTGAATAGTAGATTGCCTGCGTGGGAAGAGCTAGTTAAGGCTAAATCAAAGGGATTAATTCGTGCAATCGGTGTGTCTACACATTCCTGCCGCGTGCTAGAGGAAATCATTAGTTGGCCTGAGTTGGATGTTGTTCTAGTGGTTTTTAATAGAGGTTTTAAGGGTGTTGTAGAGGGAACAATGGCAGAGATGCTGGATGGCATCAAGGCAGCTCATAGCGCTGGCAAGGGTGTCTACATTATGAAGGCGCTTGGCGGTGGACTACTGTATGCGAATGCTAGGGAAGCTTTGGAATTCGCATTTAGCGTTGAAGAAGCTGATTCGGTCGCCGTCGGAATGCATAGCCTCCAAGAAGTAATATACAATGTTGCTGTGTGCAAGGGCGAGGCTGTTCCGCCTTCCGTCGAAACGAGTCTAAAGCAGCGTAAAAGACGCTGGCATGTTCGTCCATTCTGTCGAGGTTGTGGGGCTTGCATATCCGCTTGCCGTTATGGAGCGCTCCGCATGGGTGAGAAAACGCCAGTTGTGGATGAGGAGAAGTGCATACTGTGTGGATATTGCGGCTTCGAATGTCCTGCGATGGCGATTAAAATATTGTAGGCGACTAATTTTTAAAAAGGTCTTTTTGCAAACAAGACAGAGGACTAAAAGCATCCAGTGGCATGCGCTCCTGCTTTGTCTTCGTTTAACTTGATAAGAACCGATAAACTCGTCATTTTGGAGTGGACTTGTTATAATATGCGAGTCATACCAAGTTGGAGATGCCAATGAAATTTTCGATTTGCAACGAGCTTTTTGAAAATTGGCCTATAGAGAAAGTATTCGTTACTGCTGCCGAAATCGGATACGATGGCGTTGAGATTGCTCCGTTCACTCTCGCGTCATCGGTTTACGAGATCACAGATGTACGACGCCGAGAGATTGTTCGAGCTGCCGCTGATGCTGGTGTTGAGATCGTTGGGCTTCACTGGTTGCTAGTGAAACCAGAAGGATTGCATATCAGTCATCCCGATGCAGATGTTCGTAGGCGAACGCGTGACTACCTTGATGCGCTGATTTGCTTGTGCAGTGATCTCGGCGGTCGCGTTCTCATTTTTGGCTCGCCAAAGCAGAGGAACGTGCACGAAAGCCTAACTTACGAGCAAGCTTGGAATTATGCACGTGAAACATTTTCGCATTGTGCGGAAAAGGCACAGGAAAATGACGTCTACCTTTGCATAGAGGCGTTACCTCCGCGGGAGACCAACTTCATAAACACAGTTGAGGAAGCGCTGGCAATGGTTCGTGCGGTTGGTAAGCCTAACTTTCGCACAATGGTTGATGTAAAAAGCATGTGTTCTGAGGGACGGTCAATACCGGAGATTGTTTGTAGTGCAGGTGAACATATTATGCATGTTCATGCTAATGACGCAAGTGGACGAGGGCCTGGGATGGGCGACACAGATTTTCACGTTGTGTCGTCAGCCCTTCGCGAAATCAGGTATAATGGCTATGTTTCAGTAGAGGTTTTCGATTACAAGCCCGACCCAATAACAATTGCAAAGCAAAGTTTAGCTTATTTGAGGGAAACGTTTGGTTGTTAAATATTCACTGAGAATTTATCTCTTCCAGTAATAGAAGAGAATTGAAAACTTAATTTTGAGATGATTCAGCCATGACTATCAGATTCTTCAATACGCTAACCCGCGAAAAAGACGAATTTCGAGCAATAAATGACATGAAGGTTGGACTCTATACCTGTGGGCCAACCGTATATGACTTCGCCCATATTGGAAACTGGCGCACCTACTTATTCGAAGATATTCTTCGGCGACACCTCGAATACCGCGGTTTCGAGGTAACACACGTGATGAATATCACGGATGTCGACGACAAGACAATACGTGGCGCTAGGGAAAAAGGCATAAGTCTCAACGAGTATACTCTTCCATTCATTAAGGCTTTTTATGAGGACAGGGACCATCTAAACATCGAGCCGGCGCATGTATATCCCAGGGCGACCGAGCACATTCAGGAGATGGTTGCTCTGATAAAGAAGCTTCTTGACAAAGGTATAGCATATAAAGCTGAAGACGGCTCGATTTACTACGACATCTCAAAATTTCCTGGATACGGCAAACTTTCTCATTTTAAGATAGGAGAGTTGAAAGCTGGCGCTCGGGTTAGCTCCGATGAATATGAAAAAGAACAAGTCTCCGATTTTGCTCTTTGGAAGGCTTGGGATGAGGCAGACGGCAATGTATATTGGGACACTGAGCTTGGAAGAGGCCGACCCGGTTGGCATATCGAATGTTCAGCAATGAGCATGAAGTATTTGGGCGAAACGTTTGACATTCATACCGGCGGCGTTGATAACATCTTTCCACATCATGAAAACGAAATAGCCCAGTCTGAGGCTGCAACCGGAAAACCATTCGTCAACTATTGGCTTCATTCAGAACATCTCCTCGTAGAAAATCGCAAAATGAGCAAATCACTTGGCAATTTCTACACGCTTAGAGATGTAATGGCTCGAGGATATGATCCACTGGCGTTTAGGTATTTGGTCCTTGGCGCACATTATCGGTCAAAATTGAACTTCACTTGGCAGGCACTGGATGCTGCTAAAACAGCGCTTGAGAACTTATATGAATTCGTAGCGCGACTCGATAGGGAAAACCCAACTGGCCTTGATGACGCGGTTGTGCGCTGGACGAGAGCGTTTGATGAAGCAATGGATGACGATTTGAATACGCCGGTTGCGCTAGCTGCGGTTTTTAGCTTGATTAAAGAGGTCAATATTCACGGCCGTGGTGGTCGGGAAGTCTTCGCTGCAATGGTGAACTTTGACCGAATCCTAGGTCTCAAACTTGCCGAGCGAGGGATGCCTGTTGAAGTGGAAATACCCTCGGATATAATAAGACTCGTCGAAGAACGTCAGAAGGCAAGAAAGGCACGCGATTTTGCTGCCGCCGACCGCATCCGCGATGAGATTCTAGCTGCCGGATACATTGTAGAGGATACCCCCGAGGGCCCTAGAGTAAAGAAGAAATAGGGGGTTTACAATTTTTTTAACCATGGGCTCCAAGGGATAATAGAGCAGTATGTTTGAGGAGGCTAATTATGCGGATTTTAGCAGTTGGGGCGCATCCCGACGATATAGAAATCCTATGCGCTGGCACACTTGCTAAATATGCAAGCCAAGGCCATGACATTATTATGTGCCATGCATGTATTGGGGATAAAGGGCATTTCCACATCCCAAATGATGAGCTTGCGAAAATTAGGTGCAAAGAGGCTCAGCTATCGGCAAGCAGGATTGGAGCTGAGAGCATATCGCTGGGCATACCAGACTGTGAAATTTTCAATAATCGAGAGACGTTGGCGGTATTCATTGATATGATTCGCGTAACCAAGCCCGACTTAATAATTACGCACTCGCCAACTGACTATATGCCTGACCATTGCGTAGTTAGTGGCTTGGTTTATGATGCATCTTTCCATGCCTCGTTACCTAATTGGAAGACAGAGCACGAATATCACGACAAAGTTCCACCGGTTATCTATATGGATAACGTTGCTGGGGTGGACTTTGAACCAGGTGAATATGTGGATATTACGGATTTTATTGAAAAAAAGAAGGAAATGATGATGTGTCATCAAAGTCAAGTCGTCTGGCTAAAAGAGCACGATAACTTAGATGTTATTCAGTTCATAGAAGATTGCGCTAAGTTTCGAGGATGGCAGTGTGGTGTTCAATACGCGGAAGCTTTCCGTACTGTCAACCGCTGGCCTAGACTGAGGACTCAGCGGTTGCTGCCTTGATTTTATACGTTTGGAGAGAGGTTTTTCCCAATCCAACATTTTATTTGATTTAATTTCAATATTGGAGGTACAGCTATGTCAGCGGATAAACTAGCAATCAATGGCGGAACGCCTGTTAGAACAGCTCCATTTCCACCATGGCCCTATTTTTGGGATGATATGAAAGCTGCTGTAAAGGAAGTGCTGGATAGCGGAAAAGTCAACTACTGGACAGGCTTTCGCGGAATGGAGTTCCAGAAGCGATATGCTGATTACTGCGGAGTTAAGCATGCAATAATGTTAAATTCTGGCACGAGCGCACTGCATGTGGCATATGCCGCCGCAGGAATTGGTCCCGGAGACGAAGTCATAGTTCCATCTTATACTTTTATTGCCACTGCTGCTGCTGTTTTGCACCAGAATGCTATCCCAATTTTCGCTGATGTTGAGGAAAAGACGTGGAACATTGATCCAAAATCGGTTGAAGCCCTCATTACTGAGCGCACGAAGGCCATTGTGCCTGTTCATCTTCATGGTCATCCAGCAGACATGGATGCAATTAACGCAATTGCCGCAAAGCACGGATTAGTTGTGATAGAGGATGCTGCTCAGGCACACGGCGCTGAGTATAAGGGTAAGAAAATAGGTTCCCTTGGAGATTTGGCAGCATTCAGCTTTTGCCAGGACAAAATTATCACAACTGGCGGCGAAGGCGGGGCAGTGACTACTGACGATGATGATTATGCTGAAATTGCGCGCAGCTTCAAAGACCATGGTTATTGGGAAGAAGAGCGTAAGGACCTTCTCCAGATGGAGGCACTCTATCCATATATCCACCACCGGATGGGATTTAACTACCGCATGACTGAAATGCAAACAGTTATTGGAATGGCAGCCCTTGAGCGTCTTGATGAATGGGTTGAAAAGCGACGGGCTAATGCTCATTTCCTAACTAAGCGGTTGTTAGAGATTCCACAGGTCGAGCCGCCGTATGAGTCTCCAGATGTAAAGCATGCGTTCTATAAGTATGCTTTCAAGATTAAACCTGAGATGCTGAATTGCACGAGAGACGAATTTATCCATGCTCTACGTGCCGAAGGTATTCCTTGTGTTGCTGGTGTTCCGCCGGAAAACTACAAAGAAGAAGTTTTCCTAAAAATGGTTGGTTATGGAAATACCAAGTGCCCGTTTAAGTGTCCGTGGTACAAAGGTAACGTAGATTATAGCAAGGTTGACTGCCCAACTGCACGAAGGATTGGCATGCAGACCATTTGGCTGTTGGTGCATCCAACAATAGATGAGCAATGTCTTGAAGACATGGCAACTGCTGTCGCTAAGGTTGCGACGGCTTATGCAAAGTAAATGGAGTTAAAAGAAGCGGGGGTTTAACCCCCTCTAATTTTTAGGCCGAAGCAAGCAAAAAGTTTTAGTTGCTTTTCGGCTTGGGAGGTTCCCTGATATGGAAAGAAAACTTGGTGCTGCGGTATGGGGCGCCGGATGGGTATCTGGTGAGCATATCAAAGCGTATAAGAACAATCCCTACTGCGAGGTAGTCGCCATTGGAAGCCGCAGGGCAGAGAGTGCGAGGGCAAAGGCGGCTGAGGCAAATATTGAATGTACAATATATACCGACTATGATGAGCTACTGAAAGACGATCGGGTGGATATTGTTTCAATCTGCACTCCGAACGACTGCCATGCCATCGAGACAATTAAGGCGGCTGAAGCTGGCAAGCATATCCTTATCGAAAAGCCGGTTGCTCTGAATCTTGATGACTTAGTCAAGATGCGAGGTGCTGTTCGAAAGGCCGGGGTGAAAACTGTCGTGAGTTTTGTTCTCCGATGGAATCCACTTTTTCAATGTATAAAGGGCTTGCAGAAGACTCCTGCAATTGGGCGCATCTTCTATGCTGAGGTGGATTATTGGCATCCTCTCGGCCGTTGGTATAAGGGATTTGATTGGGTAATTACCAAGGCGTCTGGCGGTAGCATGCTTTTAGCTGCAGGTTGTCATGCGGTTGATGCGATTAGGTATTTTGTTGAATCTGAGGTGGCGGAAGTAGCAGCATATTCAAACAATATGGGGCCTTGTGAATATGATGCAAATATCGTTGTTGCCATGAAGTTCCAGAATGGTACAATTGGCAAGGTCTCAGCGAGTTGGGATGTCGCTTCACCTTACATATTCAACATTGAGCTATTGGGAGAGAATGGTACCATTCGAGACAACAAGCTTTTTTCAAAGACACTCCTCCCTGGCCAAACAAAGTTTTTGGAGATTCCAACTATTCTTCCCGACAGCGGAGACGTGACCCACCATCCGTTCCAGCCAGAAATTGACCATCTGGTTGAATGCATTCTCACGGATAGGGAATCTCATGTTAATCTAGACGATGCAGTAAAGACGCACGAAGTTTGCATAGCGGCTGATATCTCTGCGGCAGAAGGTCGCCCTGTTAAATTGCCCCTGTTGTAGTAGCCATGAAACAAGTATTCATTAGTGGAGTTGGTGAAGTAGTTGTCAAAGAGGTTGAGGAACCGCCCCTCGTAGAAAATGGCATTTTGTGCCGAACAGCCTACTCTCTTATCAGCTCAGGAACGGAGACAATGGGTTTATTGGCACGGCGCAGGAACCCAGATCCAAATCGCCCCGACTCGAGTTTAGGATATTCGAATTCTGGCATTGTAGTTGGAGTCGGCTCGAAGGTTACGGAGTTCTCTGTGGGGGACCGTGTCGGCAACTATGGAAGTCCCTCATGCTACGGCGGGCATGCTGAGGTTTGTTGTATTGGCCGCAACCTTGCCGTAAAGCTTCCTGAAAACGTTGGCCTTCGTGAGGCAGCATTCACGGGTTTAGGAGGGATAGCTGTGCAAGCCTTGCGGCGGGCGAACTTAACTTTTGGCGAAACCGCCGTTGTGATGGGATTAGGAGTTCTTGGTCAGTTAATTGCCCGAATTAGCCATGCTGTAGGTTATCGAACCTTAGCTACGGATTTCATTAAAACTCGGTTAAGCATTGCGGAGTCAAATGGAGTTCACGTGATAAGCGCAAATGAAGATTTCGTAACTGCGGTTATGGATTCAACAAATGGGCAAGGGGCAGATGCCGTTTTAATTGTTGTAGCCTCTGAGTCTTCGGAGCCAATAACTCAAGCGCTGAAAATGATACGCTTCGGCGGCCGTGTAGTCATGGTAGGCGTCGCGAAGATGGAAATTGACCGCAATCTCTTTTTTGCGAAAGAGGCGGATTTTGTAATTTCGCGCGCCGCAGGTCCAGGTAGATACGACCCGGTTTATGAACGTGATGGTGTAGACATGCCGCATCCATTTGTTAGATGGACCGAGGGCAGGAACCTTGGTGAGTTTATTCGCCTGGTGGCTGAGAAGCGTGTTCGAGTAGATGACCTTATTAGCCATGAATTTCCTGTTGAAGATGCGGCAAAAGCTTATGATCAGATATTGAACCACCCGCAGGAAACGCTCGGGGTTTTGTTGAAGTATTAGCAATGTCAAGTAAAGTAGTCCAATTTCTTCTCCTCTTAAAACAAAATGTAGAAAATCGAATACTGCTAGCGTTTAATTCTTGTCTCGTGAAAGATTTGTCGTTTATCAAGAAACTCTCGTTCATACTGCTGTTATGCCTTGCGGTTGAGATTGCATACGCAAAGGTTGATAAGAAAGACCAGATTGTCCTAACTGTTCATCGTCTTCCACTTAAAGAAGCTAGAAGTGTTCCAGATAAAGCAAACTGGGCTATTGTCCAACGCTTCATGGAGCTTCACCCAAATATCAAGCTCGAGGGTTTCCGTGGGCTTACTGCGCCTGGACTCGATATGGAGGTCGGCCCTCTTCTCGCGATGGCGGGTGGGGTCGCTCCAGATGTACTCTACGTCAATTTTCGTATCTCCGACAGCTACATCCAGCAAAAGTTTCTCTATCCTCTCGACGAGTATGTTGAAAAATGGGCGAAAGAGGAGAATTTGGATGAGTTAATTTACCCTCCTGTTTGGCAAGTAATCAAACGCAATGGACACATCTGGGCGATTCCTTATCAGACTTATGTGATGACTTTACAATATCGCAAAGATTTGTTTCGCGAAGCTGGCCTCGATCCAGAAAGACCTCCCAGGAATTGGGATGAACTTTTTGAGTATGCCAAGAAGCTAACAATTCCTGAGAAAGGTCAATATGGTATGGCGCTTTTTGCAGGTCCCCATTCGGCTTGGTGGTTTATAGATCTCCTATGGTCGGCAGGCGGTGAAGCGGTGGCCCAGGACGAAAACGGAAATTGGCGTGCTGTTTTCAACGACGAGGCGGCGGTTACTGCTCTGAAGTTTTACCAGAAGCTAGGACGTGCGCGCTGGACGAGAAATGGCAAAACTTACCGCGGTGTGGCTTATCGCGATACAGATTACGGCAAACTTTGGCAGTTGGGCAAAATAGGTATGGTTTTCGGTTATATAAATGACCAAATGATTGCCAATGTCAATCCAAATCTGATTGGCATTGCCCCTGTTCCTGTTGGTCCCTCTGGTGAGCGCGGTAACGAGCTTAATTGTGCTATGATGGGTATCAACGCAATGGTTAAGGATAAGCGGGTGCGTGATGCCGCTTGGGAGTATATTAAGTTTTGGGCTAGCGATGAGGCAGCTCGAATCAGATGCAAAGTCTATGTTGAGTCAGGCTTTGCTCGATTTATTGCACCTAAGTATCTGAAGAAATACGGCTATACTCAATATCTTAAGGAGGTGCCGAAAGGCTGGTCAGAAACCCTCGAAGAGGCACTTCGCTCAGGGCGTCCTGAACCATATGGGCGTAACTGCGAGAACATCTATCAGGAGATGACGCCGCCTCTTGATGCTGTATGGTTAAGCGACCGGACCGACTATAAGAGGCTACTCGATAATGCTGTTGCCCACTGCAATGAAAAGTTAATGGGTGTAGTTGACCCCAAAATACTAACCGTGAGGCGTCGTGTTGCGTGGGTGGTTGTTATTGCTCTTTTTATTATCTTTTCGTTAGTGTTTTGCTTTGTGATTAAAAGCTTCAGCAAGGATTATGAATCCCCACACCAAATAACTGTAAAAAGGAAAAAGTCTCGTTGGGTGAAATACAAGCGAACTGCTTTTGCGTTTTTGTTGATGTCTCCTGCCTTAGTCTCAGTTGCACTGTGGGCATACTATCCTCTACTTCGTGGCTCAGTAATGGCATTTCAAGATTATCGAATAGTAGCTGGCACTAGGTGGGTCGGACTCGATAATTTTAGCGAGGTCTTATTCACGCCGCAGGTATGGAAATCATTTTGGAACAGCTTTGTGTTTATGCTTCTTTCTTTGGGCCTTGGATTCTTTAGCCCAATTATCTTAGCGCTAATGCTTCATGAAGTACCAAAAGGCAAGATGCTCTTCCGAACGCTGTATTACCTGCCCGCGGTAACAACAGGCCTTGTGATCATGTTTTTATGGAAATTCTTTTACAATCCAAGTCCGGCTGGGTTGCTAAACCAGCTTTTGCTTAATATAAACGACTACGTCATAAAACATCTGAACTCTGCTATGGCGATTATGCATATCCCTGCGAAAATTCCGTTGTTCGAACCATTGACTTGGTTGCAAGATCCAAGGCTTGCAATGTTGTGTGTGGTACTCCCGATTATATGGGCGCATGTTGGGCCAGGGTGCATTATTTACCTCGCTGCGTTGAAAAGCGTGCCTGAAGACGTATATGAAGCTGCTGACCTCGATGGAGCAGGGGTGCTCCAAAAAATTAGGCATATCACAATTCCATATTTAAGGCCGTTGATAATAATCAACTTTGTTGGTGCGTTTATACATGCATTTCGATCATTCGATTTCATATTTGTAATGACGGGCGGAGGCCCAATGCATGCTACACATGTCGCTGGGCTAGAAATTTGGTATAACGCGTTTCTTTACCTAAAATTCGGATACGCAGTTGCAATGGCTTGGTTAATGGGATCGTTTCTTGTAGGGTTTACAGTTTTTCAGTTGAGAATTCTCTCGCGTCTCCAGTTCAAGACCGCAGGCGCATGAGAAATATTTGTTATTTGGTAGTTGCCAATTATTCAGTTTAGCAACTGATGTCATTAGAGGCTTTGCCATATGCCTATTATCACTGTAGTTGGTAGAAAACAGAGAAAGATTCGCATACTTATAGCCGCACTTTATATAATACTTTCGGCTGGAGCAGTGACAATGGTTTATCCATTCTTGCTGATGGTTTCGACTTCGTTTACTAGTCCAGTCGACCAAAACCAGTTTCGGATTATTCCGCGTTATTTTTATTCAGAAGATGAACTCTATCGCAAATATGTCGAAGCGAAGTATGGCGAGGAAATCGTCAAATATAACGCATGGCTCGGCGAAGACCTTTCAACATTTGAGGAACTTCAGCCGCCTAAGAATGTGAACCGCCGGTTTGTGGAAGAGTGGCGGCAATTTAAGAACTCACTCCCAATTGACCATATGATGCTTGCCCACTCGTTTTCGCTTTCCAGAATAACGCCCGAAATAGTCTATAAATACAGAAACTTCTTGAAAGAAAAGTTTAGTGGTGATTTGGAAAGGTTCAATAAAACCTATATCGAGGCAAACGAGACTTGGATGGAAGTTCAGATGCCCGTCGAGGACTGGACTCAGCGCAATTTTATACCTGAGCAAACCAAAAAATATCGGGAGTTTTTTAAATTTAAAAAGTCACAAGCGCCACGTTATTTGATTACGGTCTCGGTCGATGGTCTTTTTCAAGAATACCTTAGGTTGAGCTGTGGGGATATAAATACCATCAACAAAGCGCTTGGCAGCCACTATAAAAAGCGCGCGGATATCCATCTAACTGCTCGGGTTCCAAACTCACCCATGGCGGACGAATGGGAAAGCTTTGTCAGAAAAGAATGTCCTGTCCATTTTATTCGAATAGATGCCGCCGCAACGCCGCTATTCCAAAGTTTTTTGAGGAAGAAATATGGAACAGTTGCTTATCTTAATAAAGCATACAGAACTAATTTAAGTTCGTTTGAACAGGTAAGTCTCCCTCAGAAGCCGCCCAAGAGCGGCATGTTGCTAGTAGACTGGATTGAGTTCCTCCAGAGTGCTGTTCCAATCAAGATGGTGGAACTTCAGTCGCCAGAAGTGCTTTTTAGGGCTCATCTGGCTAATAAGTTTGGGACAATCGAAAAGATGAACAAGACACTAGGCACTAGGTTTGCTTCTTTCCAAGCGGTTGCGCCGCCCTATGCTGAAAACGACTTGGTTGAGCTTTTAGAAAATACAAGCGCAATTCGCCGCGAATTCATTGTGCGCAACTATCGCGAGGTTATTGATTATATAGCGCTTCATGGTAGGGCTCTAATCAATACGGCAATTCTGTGTATTGCACTAGTGCTAACAACTTTGACCGTCAATCCGCTTTGTGCCTATGCACTTTCGCGTTTTAACCTCAAATCTACATACAAGATTTTGCTTTTCTTGCTGGCTACAATGGCATTTCCAGCAGAGGTGAGTGCAATCCCGAGCTTCCTGCTTATCAAGGAGCTCCATCTGCTGGGCACCTATTGGGCGATAATATTGCCCGGCTTGGCAAATGGATACTCGATTTTCTTGCTCAAGGGATTTTTTGATAGTTTGCCAAAGGAGCTTTATGAAGCGGCTGTGATGGATGGGGCTACTGAGATGCAAATGTACCGAAAAATTACCTTACAGCTATCAAAGCCAGTGCTGGCGGTGATAGCTCTAGGAGCATTCACAGCTGCATATGGTTCGTTTATGTGGGCTTTCCTCGTATTGCAAAATCCCAAAATGTGGACGCTGATGGTTTGGCTATATCAAATGCAGATTTGGGCGCCTCAGTTTTTGGTCTATGCGGGGCTGGTGCTGGCCGCAATCCCAACATTACTCGTTTTCATTTTCTGCCAAAATATAATAATGAGGGGAATAATTGTTCCTTCGGAGAAATAATATAGTAAATCCTGGTTGTTTAAGTTACTTGTATTTAGAGAACTACTATGCCTTCTAAACTACGCACTGGCAAGCTGCCACATGACTTGCTTGCAAAGATGCTGTCTAAGATTGACCTAGATGAACGGGTTGTCGTTGGTCCGGCAGTTGGAGTAGATGCGGCAGTAATAGATTATGGCAACCGATTGCTTGTAACAAAGACCGACCCGATTACCTTCGCCACTGATTTAATCGGTTGGTATGCGGTGAATATTAACGCAAACGACATCGCAGTGATGGGCGCCACGCCAAAGTGGATGTTAGCGACTGTCCTTCTTCCTGTAGGTGTTTCTTCGGAGACTGTAGAGCAGATTTTTAATCAAATACTTTCAGCGTGTGAAGAATTGCAGATAAGCGTTATTGGGGGGCACACTGAGATAACGCATGACCTCAGTCGCCCAATCGTCGTAGGTTGCATGCTTGGTGAAACTGACCGATCAAGTTTAGTTACTAGCTCGGGTGCCAAAGTAGGCGATGACATAATAATCACAAAAGGTATTGCAATCGAAGGAACGGCAATTTTAGCGCGCGAAGCGTATGACCGACTTAGGGAGATGTGGTTTACTAAACAATTTCTGAAACGAGCTGCCAACTTTCTCTTTGACCCGGGTATTAGCGTGGTGAAAGACGCAAGGATTGCAGTAGAATCGGTCAAGGTGAATGCAATGCATGACCCGACGGAAGGAGGACTTGCTACTGGTTTGATGGAGATAGCGCAAGCATCGGGACTTGGAATCGAAGTCGAAAAAGACGCCATTCCAGTGATACCCGAAACGCAAAGCCTTTGTCGCGAGTTGGGTCTCGACCCGCTTGGTTTGATTGCGTCCGGCTGCCTAATCCTTGCAGTTTCTCCTTCCGATACCCCGCGTCTTCTCGATGCCTTTGGACAGGCAGGAATACGAGCCAATGTGATTGGGAAAATGATGCCAAAAGAACACGGCTTAAAAATGCGTACTCCCAGGGGCATTGCTGATTTACCTTCATTTGCAAGGGATGAAATAGCCCGATTTTTCGAGGAGATGTGAAAATCTATTTCAAACCACGGTATTCTTCAATTTTGCACGCAACCTCCGGAAGTCGCAAATATTTCCACCTTATTTCCGACTGAAAGAGACTGTGCAATTGCTAATTACTTGTATATCTGCGCAAATCTTTTAAACGAACGGTCCCAAGTCTTTTCTACGTCATCCGGGAATGCGCAAGCCGGTAGCTGGTTATTGCTGAGGTGGTAGCGCAGGCACTCACAGCAATTTCCTTTTCGTGAACAACTTGGATAGCTACAATTGCAGAATTCAAGGTTGGTACTCATTTTTGGGCAAGACATATTGTAAAAACCTCCTAGTTCGATATTGCTAGGCTAATTCTACCAGAAGGCTGCCCAGTGTACAATATTCCTTCCGCTTTCTTCAAAAGTTATTCTTCTGGGAGTGGTGTTTTTCTACCCCATTATGACGTGGACCTTATGTACGCCGCTTGTGAAAACCGGAAGGGTATTTCCAGTAATTGGCTTTCCATCTACTTGGATGCTTTTGATTCCATGCTGCACATGATTTGGATTTTGTACCTCAATTTCATAAATCGCTCCCCTAAATTTTCGCATAACGCTGAAGGAATCCCAATCATGCGGAATACAAGGGTCAATAGTGAGACCATCATACGTAGGGCGAACACCGAGAATCCAATCGAGACCATCGCGATACATCCAGACTGCTGAACCTGTCAGCCATGAGTGGCTTGCTTCACCAAAGGTTGGATGATCAGGACTAGTAACATATTCTGAATACACATATGGTTCCATTCGGTAAATATCTGGGTCGTATGCTTGGTTGATTGGAATGGTTTTCTTGAAATACTCATACGCTCTGTCGCCATTTCCGATAACACATTCGGCAAGAATTGCCCATGCAGCAGGATGATTGAAAATTGCACCATTCTCCTTCTTGCCAGGTACACATCTTGTCGCAAGTCCAATCCTTGAGTCTACCTTTGTATAAGCTGGATGCAAAATCTTAGGCCCTCTTGGTGTATTTAGGTATTTGTAGACGGAATCCATAGTCATGCTAGCGCGGTCCTCCGAGGCAATGCCGCTAATTACAGCCCATGTTGTTGACTCCAAGAATATACGGCCTTCCTCGTTGGTATGTGAACCAATTACGCCGCCGTCATCTCTTGTTCCGCGTATATACCACTTTCCATCCCAGCAGTATTTATTTAGCGCATCGGCGATTTGAGCATATTCTGTGCGGTACTGTTTTGCTTTGTTCAGGATTTCGGCGTGGCCAAGTCCTATGTTTGAAGAAATTTCTTTAGATGAGGCGCATCTTTCTAGCAATTCCGCGGCTTCTCTTAAAATATAGCATAAAAACTCAGCAACCCACATGCTTTCGCCAATTCCCTCTCTGCCGACATAATCGAGTGTATCGTTCCAGTCGCCTGGCCCAAATTTTGGTAGGTGTCTGGGTGTTAGGTTGCTTAATGGATAATCGATTGCCCGAATTAGATGCTCGAGAACTGTTGCCTCACCTTCGTCGTGGAACGGTACAACTTTTTGGAGAAAGCCAAAGTCACCTGTTTCTTTTAGGTATGCAACGATGGCGAATGGAAGCCACAAAGGTGTGTCCGAGTGGCCCGTTTTTTCACCTTGACCAGTGAGGCGGAAGTAATTATGGAGTGTGCTTCCATCGGCAAATTGGTGGGAAAGGACTTCGCAAATGCGCTCAGCAACAACTTGGGGTTCGGCCATTAAAGGGCCGAGGAGGTCTTGGCATTGGTCACGGATACCTGTTCCAAATAGCAGGCCGCCGTGGTAATAGCCGGCCGTGCGGTGCATGTGAAAAGTTACCCATGCTTGGCGCTTTGCCCAGAAATTAAGCATGAGGTTCATTTCGTGGTCCGGCGTAGTCACTTTGGCAACCGAGAGGTAGTTATCCCAATATGCCTTCAATTCTTTGAAGGCAGTGCTGACATTCTGTAAATCCCGATATTTATTAGCAATTGGTGGAGCAAGACTATCGTAGCCATCCCGATTTACAATTCCTAATAGAATAGCAAATTCTTTTGTCTCACCTGGATTAAGCATTATTTCACTGTGAAGAGCTGCGCATGCATCGCCAGCGGTGATTTCGGTGTTCCTGCTTCTGCCTTCCTCTACTGTAATTGGATTTGACTCAGAACGCCAAAGGCCAATGAAAGCATCTTTTTTTCCATCGAAACCTTTCACTGGCAGGGATGAGGCAAAGAAGACGTACTTATTCCAGGCTTGATTGGGCTGTTTGACGGTCGCGCCTCGATAAGTAACCCAGTAGTTTTTAGTCGTATACAGCAAATCGTTTTCTTTATCGAATTTAACAACATTGAAATGTTGGTCGTTTGGTTGATTAATAAGGTCTACTAGCGCATGTCCTAAGCAGAGCTCGACATAAGAGAAAACATCCGCCCTAAAAGCCTTGTTTGTATTGTTTTTGAGAGTAACGCGCCAAATTTCGAGATCGTCCTCGAGTGGTACAAAATAGAGGACTTTGCTGCGGATGCCCCTGTATTCTTGTTCTATGGATGTGTAGCCCATTCCGTGGCGGCATTCGTAGAAGTCAGGTTGTTTTCCTACCGGCTGCCACGTTAGAGACCAATATTCGCCATTTTCGTCGCGGATATATATATAGCGCCCTGGGCGATCCCAAGGTAGGCAGTTGTAACGCCAGCGGGTAATGCGAGAATCCTTTGGACAAATGTAAAAGCTATACCCACCGCCTGTGTTTGTTATGAGCCCAGTGTATCTTGTGTTAGAGATATAATTCACCCACGGCGCCGGCGTATCTGGCTTAATAATTACAAATTCCTTGCCGTCTTCTGAGAAGTGGCCGTATTTCTCCAGCCCCATGAATTTCCTCCTAAATCAAATACTTGGAAAAGCGTACATCATGGGCGCACTTAAGTCAAGAATGCAGGATTCCTAAGCAACTTCGGCAAATATGTTCTTTGAAATTTAATGAGAGAGGGAATGCGATGAATAAAGCCCAGGAATACTATCAAAAAATATCTGAAATTCTTGCAAAAATTAACGAGACTCAGGCAGAAAAGATTCAGGAAGCGGCTGAGATAGTGACCGACTTGATAGCACGTGATGGCATCCTTTATCTTTTAGGCGGCGGGCACTCTTTGATGGTTGCAGCCGAAGCGTACCACCGCGCTGGAGGCCTTGCGCCGGTTGATATAATTCATGATAAAAGCTTCGGTAGAGCAGAGCGCTGTGAGGGGTATGCAAAGCAACTTTTGGATTGGTATGACCCACCTTCAGGTTCGGTTGTTATTATTATTTCGAATTCTGGGCGGAATGCTCTTGGAATCGAAATGGCACTTGAATGCAAAGCTCGCGGCATTAAGACCATTGCTATTACTTCACTTGCTCACTCCAAATCTGTAACTGCAAGACATCCTTCGGGCAAGCGACTTTTTGAGATTGCTGACATTGTTATAGATAACTGCGGCATTCCTGGCGATGCCATTTTGGAAGTTGAAGGCCTTCCTGGGAGGATTTGTGCGACCTCTACCATTGCAGGTGCAATGATAGTAAATATGATAATGGCCCAGACTGTGGAGAACCTTATTAATCGCGGTATAGAGCCGCCAGTATTTATTAGCGCTAATGTTGAAGGCGGCGATGAGCATAACAAGAGAATTTTTAAAAAATACCAGAGGTTTATTAAGGGGTTGTAAAAGCATTGAGGGGAATAAAAGATACCATGATTGTCTATGCATTTGGCCTATGCGTTATATTGATTTTGTCTCTTTCCACGATAACTTTAGCCTATGATGCCTCGCCATTTGGCATCAATGGCTTAAAATTTGCGCATGCCTGCCATGACCCCAATTTGTGGTCAAATGCGGCTGTCAAAGCAAGAGTAATGAAGGAGGCAGGAATTTACTGGGACCGTTTGGAGATCTGGTGGGCTTCAGTCGAACCAGAGCAGGGGAAGTTTGATTGGAGCTATTATGACAAAGTCGCCAAATTCTATCGCGAGCGTGGCTTAAATGGTATTGTAATTCTTTGCTATTCGTCTGCATGGTCGAGGAATACCCCGCCTATCGATGATGCTGAGCGAAAAAGGTTCGCAAATTACGTCTATGAGATTGTCAAGCGATACAAGGATACTTTTAAGGTATGGGAAATATGGAATGAACCAAACATTCCAACCTTCTGGGCAAAGCCCGATGTCAGAGCGTACACTTTATTGCTTAAGGAAGCATATCAAGCGGCTAAGCGCGCAGACCCAGAATGCACTGTTCTTGCAGCTTGTACAAGTGGCCCTGGGAATGACTTTATTTTAGGCATCTATGAAAACGGTGGATGGGATTACTGCGATGCTATTTCAATCCACCCATACTCAATGTCAGGTGGGCCGATTGCCCAGCAATTTGACCGAATTTTGCGGATTCTTCGCGAACAGTTAGTCGCTACTGGTAGTGCTAAACCCATCTGGATAACTGAGATGGGGTGGACAACGCCAGATAGTAGCATGGACGAACCGCAGGCGTCGTATCTCGTGCAATCTTACATTATTTCGTTAGCAAATGGAATTGAAAAATACTTTTGGTTTTGCTTGGATGATTGGGGTGAAAAATGGGGGATTGTTCGTAACTTTGACCCATTTGAGCCCAAGCCGTCATATAAAGCTTACAAGCGCATGACGCACTATTTGGGTTCGCCAGGGAGGGCCGCTCAATTTGAGGGGTACCTAAAGATGCCTGCGGGCGTAGCGTGCTATGTTTTTAGGAAGCCATCGGGAGAGCGCATCCTTATCCTCTGGGCCATGGAATACATTTCGCGAAATGTCCAACTTCCACAGCATGGCGAGCTAAAAGCTGAGGATATCCTAGGTAGACAGGTTGAAATAGACAGAGGGCAGCTTACTGTTGGCACAACCCCAATTATAGTGAGCGGTAGTGGCTTATCGCGAATAGGTGCGATAAGCTCAACAAGCCCTTATATCGAATCGAAACGTCAGAATCTTATTAATAATGGCACCTTGAACGTCATCCATGATGGCAAGCCAGGATGGTGGAACCCCAGCCGTTTTGATGGAACCGCAAAGCAGGGAAAAATTGAGGTCAGCACCGAAGGCCGTTGGGGTACCGTATGTGTCTCAATTTCGCAGTCTGGCGAACGTGCCGCATGGGATGCTACTCCAATTCCAGTCCGCCCTGGCAGGCGATATCGTGCTACGGCTTGGATTCGAACTGAAAATGCAACCGGGAATAATCAAATTGCTCTCTTTTGGTATTCTGGTGATATGTGGCATTACATCCGAGAAGACCGTTCAGAATCAATTACTGGTACAAACGATTGGAAAAAAATTGGCGTAACTGCTGTTGCTCCCAAAGATTCGGCTTTCGTGCGGGTAAACCTGATTAGCGAAAAAAACAACGGCAAGGTATGGTTCGATGACATTGCGCTCGTGGAGGAGTAGGTGGAGCAGGCAAAATTTGACCATGGGCATGAATGTCCGTACGTAGGAAAAGGCGGTCTCAAACTTAAGTTTGCTCTTGATTATTTTGGGATAGATGTAAGCGGATTGATTTGTGCTGACCTTGGGTGCAATGTTGGCGGTTTTACCGATTGTCTGCTTCAGGCTGGTGCCGCTAAAGTATATGCTGTTGATACTTCGTATGGAATTTTAGCATGGAAACTCCGAACCGATGAGCGGGTAATAGTTTGCGAAAGGACAAACGCGCTATTTTGGACGCCAAATGACGCATTAAGCCTGGTTGTTAGCGACCTTGGTTGGACAAAACAGGAACAAGCGCTAAGGGCAATTTGCCGAATGATTAAACCCGGCGGTGAAATTCTATCGCTCGTCAAGCCGCAATATGAAGCGCCGAAGTCTTGGCTTGTGAAAGGTGTTTTACCAGAAAAGCACCTATCTGCAATTTTGGAACTAGCTCGCTCAAAAATCCCTGGTGAACTTGTTCTACTGGCCGAGGTTCGCTCGCCATACCTCGGCGCAGGCGGAAATATTGAGTATTGGTGGAGATTGAAGAGGTAGCTGTAATAGTTAGTCGCAAATCCCTCTTCGCACTGATTTGCCTTATCTTTGAATTATCGCTTTCGCACAGCGTGAAGAAGGCAAACCTCAAATGTGTAGGTCGATTAAGGTTTTGCCTCCTTAAGTGCTTTCACAAACCGTTCCGTTATGACCCATGGGCGCGTAATTGCAGTGCCGACTACAACGGCGTATGCACCAGCATCAAGCGCTCTGCGAGCTTGCTCTGGAGTCCATATTTTGCCCTCTGCGATAACAGGAACATTTACTACCTTGACAAGCTCTTCTATAAGTTGAAAGTCAGGCTCTGGGGTCTGTCTGCTGTAGGGCGTATAGCCGCTGAGAGTTGTTGAAATTAAATCCGCCCCTGCCTCTGCTGCCGCAATTCCTTCTTCAGCCGTAGAAATGTCTGCCATTATAGGAAGGTTAAGTTGCTTAACCCGGCTGATTAATTCATCTGCCGATGTATCTCCTGGATGTGGTCTATTTGTCGCATCTAGGGCTATTATGTCGGCGCCAGCAGCCGCAATTTGCTCAGCGGCTTCATAGGTAGGAGTAATGTAAGGTTCGGCATCAGGGTAGTGAATCTTGTATATGCCAATTACTGGGAGCCGAACTGCTTCTTTTATTGCTCTAATGTCTACCGGACCATCAGCTCGAATGCCAACAGCGCCACCCATTTCGGCAGCTTTTGCCATTCCAGCCATGAATTTTGGCCCATGAAGGGGCGTCCCAATACCTGCTTGGCACGAAACTATCAGTCCGCCTTTTAGGGATTCAATCACACTTCTATTGGTTGCTTGCCGATTCATAACTACCTCCATTTGGAGGGTTAAATGTTTGTTGCCTTTTATCCTTCAAAATTTGGAAAAGCAACAACGGCCGCATATCGAATTTTTCGATATGCGGCCGCCAACACAAAAGCCAGAAAATTATTGCATCACACATTCGCGCAACTGTTGGCGCTAGTTAACCCGACCCCCTCCGTGGGATGGGATTTATTAATGTTGACCAAAGCTCACCGCCGCGATAGGACAAGCTTCTAGCTTAACTCCTAAAAGGCTACCTATCGAGGGGCTGAGCATTGCAGTGAGGAATGGAGACCATTGAAGGCTCCTGTTGCACAGATGGCACGTCTCGCGCTCTTTGCTATTTTTCGCACCACACCAGAAGCACTTTATCATTGTACCCGCTCCTTCCAAAATTGCGGGATAGCGCTTAAGTGTTACCCCTAAGCTTGCTCCTTGAAACTCCTTGTGTTCTCTTATAACGAGCTTCAGATTATATCCCCACCATTTGCAGTGGAGATGAGGCATTTCCTAGTAATAAAGCTTGCAAAATTCATGCCAGTATTGTTACCAGGTGTAGTGTTTTGGAAAAACAGGTAAATTTACTAGGTAGACACAAGTATACTTACTAAAAGACGCTAATATTCCGCATTCCATTGCCCTTAACTTTGAGTATAAAAAGGTTTCCTCTTTTGTTATAGTCGCTAGAGGAATCCTTCAGAATTCTCAGAGTCAAGCGGCGGCAATCCCCTTGTGATTCCCAGATAACACAGGTGTTAAGGCAGTGCAAACCTCAGTGGAGAATTTTCACATGGTGGCTCAAGCCTACTAGGCATTTCGCAAACGGTTGGCACTGGCTAGCGTTGATAAAATAGCAACAAGTTATCTTGAGTGCTTACCCTTTTGCCGATAGTCAACTTCTACACGTTCTATTCTTCTTAACTTTTGGTTGAATGGTGAGGAGGATTATGCAAGAACTTTCCAATTTCTAACAATAGCAGTTTGGGTAAACATTCGATATAATGTACGTGGTGTGACAGGATGCTGAAATACTTGGATATATCCGAAGAAGTAAGCATAGGCTTAAGAAACAATAAGCCCGTGGTAGCGCTAGAATCAACCGTGATTGCACAGGGTCTTCCATATCCATCAAACGTGGAGGCAGCGTTGGCTATGGAGTCAGTGATTCGTGCTGCTGGAGTCATCCCTGCTACAATTGCTGTCCTAAATGGCAAACTTCGGGTAGGTCTTAGTGCTGATGAGATTGAGCAAATTGCAGGAAAGCAAGCCATTAGGAAGCTTGGCACACGTGACTTGCCGCTAGCCGTTGCTTTCGGGTGGACTGGCGCGACGACGGTGAGTGCTACTGCTTACATTGCTGCCCAGGCTGGTATTGATGTGTTTGTTACCGGCGGCATTGGTGGTGTCCATAGGAATGCCAGCCATACTTTTGATGTTTCTTCCGATTTGTGGGAGCTCACCAAAACAAGTATTATTGTTGTCTGCGCTGGAGCGAAAGTAATCCTTGATTTACCGGCTACTCTCGAATGGCTTGAAACCCACGAAATCCCTGTTGTCGGGTATCAAACGAGTGAGTTTTCTGCATTTTACTCTAAGAGGTCCGGGTTGCCTGTTGAAGAGGTGCACACGCCTGAAGAAGTAGTTGAGGTATTTTTGACTCAGAGAGGTTTAGGGTTCCAAAATGGAATCATCGTTGGGGTGCCTCCGCCAGAGGAGGCTGAATTCGATGCAGAGCAAGTAGTAAATCAGGTCCTTGCCGCCGCCTACGAGTCGGGTATCCGCGGCAAGGAGGTTACACCATGGCTTCTTGCTAAAATTGCTGAGCTTACCAACGGAGCATCGGTTGATGTGAACATTAAGCTGTTGGAGGCTAATGCCCGCGTAGGTGCTCAGATTGCCAAGACTCTAGCTGCTTCTCGCTAAGCCTCACAGTTCTTAAAGGCCTGCGTTAACTAAGCTCAAAATTAAAGAATCGTCATGGTAGGTTTCTGGGAGACTCATTGCAAAGCAAGAGCTCGATGAGATAGTATATCTTATAATTTCTGAGGAGGAGATGTGCGTCATGGACTTGTTTGATGCCATTCGAGGCCGTAGAAGCATACGAAAGTTCAAGCCTGATTCGGTGCTTGAAGAAGACATGCGACGGATGATTGAGGCCGCCACGCTTGCACCGAGTGCTGGCAATAAGCAAATGTGGAAGTTTGTTGCTGTTTTGAATAAGCAAGTTCTTAAACGAATGGCTGACGCGGTTCGGAAAAAGTTAGACGAGTTTGCATCCTTACCAGAGGGGAATTCTTATAAGGACCAGCTTGAGGCAGCAAAGAAATGGAGTGCTTTTTTTGAAGAAGCTCCAGTCACAATCGTTGTTCTTGGCGAAAGATACCGGTCAACAATAGATGAAATTATGGAAAAGCGAGGGGCTAGCCTGTTGGAGATTGACGAGCTTCGACAAAGACCGGACATCCAAAGTATTGGAGCCGCAATTCAAAACCTATGTTTGGCTGCTTATGCAATGGGCTATGGCACGTGTTGGATGTCGGCGCCATGCGTGGCAGGGTCGGAAATCAAAGAAATATTGGGCATAAGACCGCCATGGGAGGTAATCGCGCTTGTCCCGGTTGGTATTGCGGACGAATTGCCAGCAATGCGCCCTAGAAAGCCTTTGGAAGAAGTTCTGGAGTTCATTAGATAGATGGAATGCGAAACTGGTGAGAGCAATCTCGCTCAACTTAAATTATTTGCCAAGCGGGGCATATGCGATCTTCGCCTGCTTGCATTTACGGTATTTTGCGTATCTTTTGGCTTTGGAGCATATTTTTCCACCTTCAACAACTTTGCCGTTGAGTCACTCGGTTTGACCCCAATTCAACTAGGCAGACTCGAAGCGCTTCGTGAAATGCCTGGTTTCCTAATGTTTGCTGTTGCAGCTCTTACAATGCGAGTGGCTGAACCTATTCTTGCTGGAATTGCGCTTTTATTATTGGCGGTTGGACTCGGGGCATACTATACAGTTGACAACGTTAATTCACTCCTTTTTTATTCGCTGATATGGAGCATTGGATTGCATGCATGGATGCCGCTTCAACCTTCTATGGCTTTAAGCTTAGCTGATGAGCACAGCAAAGCTCAGCGCCTTGGTCAGATGGGTGCAGTTGCGGCATTTGGTACAATTCTAGGAATGACGTTAGTTCAGCAGCTTGGCGGGCGAATAGGATATCAAAACATTTTTATCATAGCTGGTATTGTTGTCGCGGCTGGAGCTTTAGCGGTTTCGTTTATTCGCAGGGACATCGGCCATGCGGAAAAGCCAAGATTTGTTTTTAAGCGACGATATTCCTTGTATTACCTTCTTGTTTTTCTCGAGGGCTGTCGGAAGCAAGTCTTCATCACGTTTGCAATATTTGCCTTAGTGCGAAACTACGGCACACCAGTCAGCGTAGTTGCAACACTTATGATAATCAACAATATAGTTAACCTTCTCCTAGCGCCCAGTGTTGGCCGTTTGATTGACAAAATCGGGGAGCGGTGGGTGTTAATGTTCTGTTATACCAGCTTGATTCCTGTATTTGTTGGTTATGCAACGATAAAGATTCCCACGGTTCTTTATGTCCTTTATTGCCTTGACAATTTCTTTTATTTAGGTAGCATTGGCTTGAATACCTATCTTCATAAAATCGCAGAACCTGCTGATGTGATGCCAAGTCTGACAATGGGCGTTTCGGTAAATCATGCCGCAGCGGTGGCAGTGCCTTTAATTGGTGGTACGCTTTGGTCAAAATTGGGTTATCAAGCTACCTTTTTGGGCGGCGCATTTGTTGTTGCGATTTCGGTATTGGTGGTGTTCAGGATGCGCGTACCAAAGACGGCCGACGGATAATAAGAAAAGGAAATAAGAATTAAGGTATCTCAAAACATTGAGCAACCGGCTTTCTAAATATGTACAGCTATGTGACCTAAACTTGCACTGTTATTCCATTGCTATGCTAAATAAAATGTCCTTCCTTGTTGACAGCGTTTATTGAATTAAACGAATGTCTCGCCATTTGCATCTAAAATGCAGGACAACATCTTTTTCACGACTAACGTATGCTTAGTATTTGACCGCCTCTAAGATTGCTAGTCGGCATCTTGCCAAGGAGGATTCTAACATTGAGGTTATTTTCACGATTCTTGGTGTTGGTTGCCTCGCTTGTATTGTTTTGTCTCACGTGTGTCTTTGCATGGAGTGAAGAAGGTATTTCTT
This sequence comes from Armatimonadota bacterium, assembly GCA_023511795.1. NCBI lineage: Bacteria > Bacillati > Armatimonadota > Armatimonadota bacterium. The sequence goes on from JAIMAU010000001.1 coordinate 645,378, forward strand.
GGCAGGAGCTTAAGGCAAAGCTAGCCGAACGCCGGAAAACCATGAAGACCATGCCCGATACAAATGCCTTCCCAGGGTTCTCGCAGTTCAAGGGTAAGTATCTTCGACCGGAGTATGCTTCTCAATATCGGTCTTTTGTAAAGCTGAATCCTCAAACTGGCCTCCTTGAGTATGAGGGAAAGGTAATAAGGCCATTCTTTACTGTTTATAGCCAGCCTAAACCTGGTGGTGGCTGGGTATTAAATATCCCAGATTTAGACTTCGATCTTTTGGAGAAAGATTTCGCTCGAATGAAGCAAGCCGGCATCAATGTTCAGCCGAGATTTTGGAGCTGGGCGGAGTTGCTGAACCCCGATGGTACATGGCGAGAAGTCAATAAGCAGCCAAAGGGACGAGGTCTGCCTTACTTCAAGTATGTTTTCCAAATTTACGATTATTTTCTTGACAGAGCACAAGCCCATGGACTCTATGTAAACATTGAGCCCTCATTTTACTGGGGTTTGGCACCAGAAGTTATACCGGCCGAATATCGAGGAAAGATACTTCTTTATGATGAGCTTTGGGATGCTGCAGTTGAAGCTTATTCCAAGATACTGAATTATTTTAGCCGTCGAACTGTTATTGTTGCAGTGATGATTGGTGAGGAAGATTTGGTTTTCGACCATTGCTTAAGTGAACCAATAATGCTTGAGCGCTTCAAAAGATACCAAAGAAAGACCTATGGTACTATCTCGAACCTTCAGCGAGCTTGGCGTTGGGGCTATGATTATGATAATCCAAAACTAGAAGAACAGACGGTTGGCGGCAAAAAAGTACTTTATCCAATATATCCCATGGTGTCTGGAAAATTTGATTCGTGGAAATCTTTTGATGATGTAAGATTGCCCCTATTGGATTACTACCGCTCCACAGATTCGCCGAATACTTTTATCCAAGACATGCCGACTTATCAAAGGAACCTTTTACAAGACCCAATTTGGATAGACTTCATGCAGATGAAGGAAGAGATACTAATTGCGCGCTTAAATCAGCTTGCTGATGCATTGCGTAAGGCAGCTCCAAATCATATTCTCTATTACTCGAATCCCTACGACTTTAATCCAGCTTGGCATTTTCTTCACTGTTTTGACAGGGCACGACTTCGCTTCGACGTGATTGGGGTTGGACAGCATGACTCAGGTCTAGATACCCCCGAAGTCCCTCAATGGGCGACTTGCCGGGAATATGTCCAGAATGTTGCGTCATATGGACCCTACATCTGCATTGAAAAAGGATTTCCGAGAGGTTTTGCATGTGGCGAGGGCGAAGGTGGTAGAACTCGCGATGGCACCGCAAGATACTATCCGTGGTGGTTGACAGATATCGTTGGAGGAGGGGGTGCATTCTTCCAAAGCTACCATTGGAACCACATTGCCGGTAGGTCTGCTGAGAAACCAACGGATTATGATTCAAAAACGCTCGAAGCGATTCAGAATTTTCTAGCTGAGATAAAAAATGTTCCATTTAGTTTCAATCGGAATGCCGAAGTGCTTATACTTCGCAGTAAGCATGCAGCCTATGGAATGAGTGCAGGTTACGACTACGGCAACGCGCGTTACCTTGCTAGCATTCTCTATCAGCTGCACATCTCCTTTGATATTTTGCCCGATTCAGACATAACTCCTGGTTCATTTGAAGAAGGGAAGGTAAATCTCAATAAATATCGATTTATTTTTGTTCCATGCCAATACCAATTGCCTCCCAGTCGAACATGGCAAATGCTGTTTGACTGGTTAACTGACCCCCGTTATGCCGGACGACGTGGTCTTTGTCTGGGATGGTTTAGCGATAGAGATTGCTATTTTAATCCAATAAAACCGGAGGAGGTTCATCCTGCCTTTTGTGCCCTGACAGGAACGCATGGGTATAGTTCGAGGGTTTCAGCGTCTGGAAAGTTGTGCTTTAGGTATGCAAGATTTTTTGGCTCGGCGGCTCGAGGCGATGAGCTTGAAATCTTATTACCGCAAGACGCTGAAATTGGCTGTTTTGACACAAACAAAATGAGTGCCGAACCCATACTAACTCTGGGCGAAAACGAAAAAGCTGTCGTGGTCCGCAATGTGGTTAATGGCAATTCAATCTATACGTGTGGTTTTCCGTTAGGCATTGCATATGATCCGGTGTGGGGTGCGGAAAAGGAACAGACACCGAACAATGCCCTGCTATTGCTCTATCAAGGAATGATGAGCCTTGTTGATGTGAAGCCAGCGCTCAGCGCGCCAGATAATTTGGGCGTGTATGTCTCGGATGACAGGTCAGCAATTTTGCTGAAAGAGCGATTTGGCAGAAAAACTGAGGTTGTCCTTAAATTAAATGATACGTCGGGCATAATATATCAAGATACTACAACAGCATTCAGCCCAACTGGTGAGACGGAGATTAGGGATTTTACTATCGAGCCGTATGGGGTTAAAGTGCTTCGCAAAGTAGCGGCAGTTCGAGCGCCAGGTATATCTATAGTCTGCAAGCCCACTTCTGAAGGCGGATTGGAATGTGAATTAATTGGCAGAGGAAAAGTTTCTGTTTTGTTCGAATTGAAACCGATGACAATTTATAGTGTTAGGGAGAACGGAGAGCTATCCATGGTTTTTACCGCTGATGGTTTGGGACGTCAAGCTATCGCATTTGATCTCAGCGACGGCGTAAAGCCGCTTCATGTTTCAGTCAAACCCAGCCAACGATAGGCTACCCCTACATCAAGCCGCGTTCTTTGAGACTAACCCATCTTCCATCACCTATAATGAGATGGTCAAGAACCTCGATGCCTACGAAATCGCCAGCTTGCACGAGTCTTTTGGTTACGTTTATATCTTCCTGGCTAGGGGTTGGGTCGCCTGATGGGTGATTGTGAGCAACGATTATAGACTTGCTATTGTAGGAAATTGCCTTCTTGAATAATTCGACTGGCGTGATGATGCTAGCATTCAAGCTTCCGATAGTGATAGTGCGTATTCTTAAAACCTCTCCTTTTGTATTAAGGAATATGGCTTTGAAACATTCTTGGGGATAATCTCGAAGTTCGGGCATAAGAACTTCTGCAGCATCCTGTGGAGACCGAATTGCTATGCGTGTTTCGCCCGAAGTGGTTGCCAGGCGCTTTCCTAATTCTACCATCGCTTGAATCTGAGCCGCTTTGGCTGTTCCAAGCCCTTTAATTTTGCTTAGTTCCTCAATGCTTGCTGTAGCAATTCCTTTGAGGCTTCCGAATCGGCTCAGCATATGCTCTGCGAGCCCAATGGCGGAGTAGTCGGCTGTTCCAACTCTGAGGATAATTGCTAGAAGTTCGGCATTCGACAAAACTTCCGGACCGTATTTTACTAGACGTTCCCTAGGCCGTTCATCTACGGGAAGGTCCTTAATTGTAATATTATATTTGGATTCCCCCATCACCAAATCTCCGCAAACTGGACAATACTATCAGAGTTCTAAACAATGGTCAAGTGCCCTAATCGTTTGACAACCAGGGTTTTTAATGGCTATAATACCGCAAGTTTGGGAGGTAGTGTTATGAAAGTAAGCATTATTGGTGGTGCTGGCCGAGTTGGATCAAATACAGCCTATGCTTTGCAAATCGGTGGTTTGGTAAAAGAGATAGCGATTGTTGATGTGGCAGAGGATATTGCAAAAGGAGAAGCGCTCGATTTGCGCCATGGTGCGTCTGTTGCAGGCTCGCAGAAAATCTATTCAGGTGGATATGAGGTTGTAGGCGGCTCAGACATAGTAATAATTACCGCGGGCCTTCGACGAAAACCCGAGGAAAGTCGGTTGGAACTAATTAATCGAAACGTGGTTTTGTTTAAAAATATCTTAGGAGAAATACAAAAGGTCGACCTGCTGCCAAAAACAATCGTACTTGTTGTTTCAAACCCCGTGGATATCCTAACATATTTAGCTGTAAACACGCTACAACTGGCCGCGAATCAGGTCATCGGCCTGGGAACGGTATTAGATACAATACGCTTTCGTTCGCTTCTCGCAGAACATTTTGGTGTGGATCCAACTAATGTGAATGCTTTAATTCTTGGCGAACACGGCGACAGCATGGTGCCTATATGGAGTTCGGCTACAATTAACGGTGTTCCTTTGAGAAGTTTTCCCACTTACGACGCGAAAGCTGTAAAAACCATTTTTGAATATACGAAGAAAAGCGGTGCTGAAGTAATACGATTAAAAGGTGGGGCAGGTTATGCAGTTGGTTTAGCTGTCAAAACTGTTATTGACGCAATAATTCTAGATAAGAAGGCAGTATTGCCTGTCTCGTCGCTGATGCAGGGATTTATGGGTATTAACAATGTGTGCTTCAGTGTTCCCACTATCATTGGCCGAGGTGGAGCGGAAAAGCAAATAGAGATTAGCCTAACAAAGTCTGAGGCAGCAGCGCTAAACCGGTCCGCGGATGTACTTAAGGAAACGCTGAAGCAACTTTGCTAGTGGGTTTGGAGTTCTAGAAACCCTGTCTATCAGGAGGTGCAAAGAAAATGAAAATCCAGTGGTTAGGTCATTCGTGTTTTCTGCTTGTTGCGTCAGATGGGACAAAAATTATAATGGACCCTTATGAATCAAATGCATTTGGCGGCGGGCTCAAGTATGAGCGAATCAAAATCGTTCCTGACATTGTAACTGTATCTCATTCTCATGCTGACCATGGCTATGTCGAGGGCCTGCCAAACCATTTTGAAGTAGTTTCTGACATCGGTGAAAAGCAAATCAGGGGAATCTATATAAAGGGCGTTAAGTCATATCACGACAAAGAGCGAGGTACCGTAAGGGGAAATAATATTATATTCGTTGTTGATGTTGATGGTATCCGGATATGCCATCTTGGAGATTTGGGTCATGTGCTTTCTGCCGACCAAGTTCATGAAATTGGAGCTGTTGACATCCTCCTTATTCCTGTAGGTGGCTATTACACGATTGGCCCCGAGGAAGCATCTGCTGTTGTGGAGCAACTAAATCCAAAGGTTGTTATTCCAATGCATTTTAAGACGCCAAAGGTGGAATTTCCAATCGTAGGGGTGGATGAATTTCTTAGGGGCAAGCAAAACGTTAGACGTTTCGATTCGTCGGAGTTTGAGATAACAAAAGATACACTTCCTGCAGAACGACAGATTGTTGTCCTCAAATATGCATTGTAGTTTTTAAATTCAGCGGCTGAAGGTTTTTGTATTGCATCGGATGTAAATCAAATTTTGAAACTCACGCATGCGAGAAATACACGTTTCAAAGATAGCAGAAGCTGTTGCTGAACTGTGCGTCAGATCGAACTATGAGCTTGGTGATGACGTCTATCAGGCATTGAAAGATGCCATGGAGGTTGAGGATTCTCCCATTGCTAGGGATATCCTTGCCCAACTGATTGAGAACGCCGATATTGCCCGGCGAGAGAACATGCCTATTTGTCAGGACACTGGTTATGCAGTTGTTCTTATCGAGCTTGGCCAAGATGTGCACATAGTAGGAGGTCTCTTATCCGATGCGGTAAATGCGGGTGTGGCTAAGGGATATACTGAGGGCTATCTACGCAAATCCATTGTTGCTCATCCGTTAGAACGAAAAAATACAGGCGACAATACGCCCGCCGTGATTTACACTGATATTGTTGCTGGTGACCGTCTTAGAATTATGCTTGCGCCAAAAGGCGGAGGCAGCGAAAATATGAGCGCAGTTCGAATGATGAAGCCTTCCGATGGCATCGAGGGTGTTAAGCAATTTGTTGTGGAGACCGTAAAGGCCGCTGGTCCGAATCCATGCCCGCCGCTTATAATTGGCGTCGGCATAGGAGGGACGATGGATAAAGCTGCCGTTCTCGCGAAAAAGGCGCTGTTCAGAAGGGTAGGGGAACATAATGCGAATCCTTCAGATGCGAGTCTGGAGAAAGAGCTGTTAAGCCTCGTGAACGAAACTGGTATCGGTCCGGGAGGATTTGGCGGGAGGACTACTGCGTTGGCTGTTAATGTGGAAACATACCCTTGCCATATTGCTAGCCTGCCAGTCGCCATAAATATTCAATGTCACGCGGCGCGTCACAAGGAAATTATTATTTAGGGATTCAGTTGGAAGAGCCTATTAAGATTAATACGCCGTTAAATGATGATAAAATTGCCAGCCTGCGCTCGGGTACTAGGGTGCTTCTAACTGGTGTGGTCTATACTGGTAGGGATGCCGCGCACAAGAGACTTTTCGAACTTCTCCAACATGGAAAATCCTTGCCAATTGATATTTGCGGGCAAGTAATCTATTACGTCGGGCCAACTCCTGCAAAACCAGGATGTGTAATTGGCTCGGCGGGTCCAACAACGAGTGGGCGTATGGATGCGTACACACCGGCGCTCATTGCTTGTGGTCTCAAGGGGATGATTGGAAAAGGAGTTCGGAGCCAGGCTGTAAAGGATGCCGTGAAGAAATATGGCGCCGTCTACTTTGGGGCAACTGGCGGAGCAGGTGCACTGCTTGCGCAACGAATAAAAAAGGCCGAGGTTGTTGCTTATGAAGACCTCGGCCCTGAAGCCATTTTCCGCCTCGAAGTCGAAGATTTTCCCTTAATCGTTATTAATGACATCTACGGCGGAGACTTATATAAAAGGTTGAAAATTGGCTAAGATAGCCAGTGCAATTCAAGATTTCATTACTCAACGCCTTGGATTTTTCGGATTATTGCGTCCGCCATTTCTGACGTCCCGACCGCAGTTGGATCATCGCGATGCGGCTTCATATCATAAGTGACATATTTTCCCTCTGCAATAACAGCGGCAACTGCTTTTTCGAGCCTGTCTGCAGCTTCTTTTTCGCCAAGATGTCTTAGCATAAGCATGCCCGAGAGAATGAGTGCAGTGGGATTTACTTTATTTTGCCCCTTGTATTTTGGAGCGCTGCCATGTGTTGGTTCAAATATTGCCACATCTTCACCTATGTTAGCTCCAGGTGCAACTCCAAGACCGCCAACTAGTCCGGCGCATAGGTCGGAAATGATATCTCCATACAGGTTAGGAAGCACAAGTATATCGTATATTTCGGGCTTTTGGACTAATTGCATGCACATGTTATCAACAAGTCGCTCTTGGTATATAAGATTTGCTCCCTTGCCTTTTACACTTTTTACAAGAATGGGATCAGGTTCTAAGCCATCCGCAAGTTGCGGGTCCTCGAATTGTGCTCCATAGGCGAGGGCAACTTGCCTGGCTACTTTGTAGAAGAGGCCATCCGTAAACTTCATTATATTTGCTTTGCATACCGAAGTAATTATTTTTCGGTTGTTTGCCAGAGCATAATCAAAGGCAAACTTGACAATCTGCCTGGTGCCGGTGACGGAAATCGGTTTTATTGAGATTGCTGCATCCTCGCGGATTTTTCCTTCAGCCATTTTGATAATCTGCTTCGCTTCTGGGGTGCCCAAATCATACTCTACGCCCGCATATAAGTCTTCGGTGTTCTCTCTGACGACTACCAAATCAACGTCTGTGTACTTAGAACGAATTCCAGGATAGTACTTGCATGGCCGAAGGCACGCATAAAGATTGAGCTCCTTTCGCAGAGCTACGTTTACAGACCGAAATCCTTTGCCAATTGGGGTGGTAATAGGACCTTTTAAAGCAACTTTATTTCGGCGGATGCTCTCCAGCACGTGTTTAGGAAGTGGCGTGCCGTATTTTTCCATCACATCCATCCCGGCGTCGTGAATCTCCCATTCAATGGGAACGCCAAGTGATTCAATTACGCGCTTTGCAGCAGCAGTTTGTTCTGGGCCAACTCCATCGCCTGGAATCAAGGTAATTTTGTGTGCCACGGTGTTTTCTTTCCTTTCTAGTTCTTAGTTTGATAATCGGTGAGTAGCCTTAGGTCCTCTGGTTGCTTCGTAAAGCAGTATGCCAGCAGCAACAGTAACGTTTAGAGAATGTGCTTTTCCATACATTGGGATTCTTATTATGCTATCGCATTGCCTTCGCAGGTCTTCCGATAAGCCGGTGCTTTCATTGCCCACTACAATAGCGCATGGAGGTGTCAGATGAACCTGCCATATGAGAGTTTCGCCTGCCGCTGAGCTTCCAATTATGCGAAATCCCAAGTTTTTTAGTTTGGCAATATCTTGAGTAAGTTCTTCCGACTGAACTATGGGTACTCTAAATATTGAGCCAGTGGTAGATCGCACGCTAGCACGCGAATAAGCATCTGCGGAATTCCCAAATATTACGAATTTGACTCCCCAAGCGTCTGCATTTCTAATTAGAACTCCAACGTTTCGAGGGTCCTGGATTTTCTCGCCAACAAGAACAATTGCGTGCTTGTCGCAATGGCTTACTAGATTATCAATATGCAGTTTTTGAACTTCTGCAACCGCAAGCGCTTCGATTGAGGTATTATAACCCAAGGGCATGATTCGCGTGAATACTCCGGGCGTTACTCGATAGCAAGGAATGTTTTGCTTGCTTAACCGGTTGACAAAATCATTAAGATTGGGATTTTGAGTGTTTTCTCGAAAAAACGCTTGTTTAAGTTGAATCCCAGCATCAAGGGCTTGTTCTAGCATGTCGAAGTCTTCAACTGGATAGGTTTTGTGCAAGCGACCAACTATTTTGGCTAGGTCTGTCCTTGCTTGGACGATTGCTGGGTGTTTGATGCTTGAGATTAGTTCGATCTCAATCATTTGCTCGTCCGATTCTTTATTGCAGATTAGAGGATTTCATATAACTCAACATTCCGCCGGCAAGAATTATGCTGACCTGCCGAGGTGTAAGGTCATATCGCACTTCAATTTGTGTGTCTTTAGTTTTGTTTTTTATAATAATTGGCAGGCGGTTTAACAAACAATCGCGTATGGCTTCAATCTCGAGTTCGTCGTCTTGCTCTAGCTTATCGTAGTCAGCCGGATTAGCAAAGGTGAGAGGCAAAATACCAAAGTTTACTAAGTTTGCCTTGTGAATGCGTGCGAAAGATTTCGCAATTACTGCTTTTACGCCGAGATACATAGGTGCAAGGGCAGCATGTTCACGGCTTGACCCTTGGCCATAGTTTTCCCCGCCAATGATAAATCCTCCACCTGCTGATTTTGCTCGAGATGCAAACGAAGGGTCGATACCCTCAAAAACATGCTCTGAAATTGCCGGAATGTTGGAGCGCAATGGCAGAATTTTCGACCCAGCGGGCATTATGTGGTCGGTCGTGATGTTATCTTCTACTTTGATGAGTATTTTGCCGATTAGCGTTTCAGACATCGGCCCGCGCAGAGGCAGAGGCTTGATATTAGGCCCACGAATAATTTCAACGTGTTCGGGGCATTCAGCGGGGGGAATTATCATGCTGTCGTCGATTATGTATTTGTCGGGCAGGACGACTTCCACGGGCTGGCCTAGCACTCTAGGGTCGGTAAGCCGACCAGTAAGAATGGCAGCTGCAGCAACTTCGACACTTGCTAGGTAAACTTTTCCACTCGGTGTGCCGCTTCTGCCCTCGAAATTGCGGTTGAATGTCCGTATGCTGACTCCGTTTGTACATGGGGCTTGTCCCATCCCGATGCAGGGGCCACACGCAGCCTCAAGGATACGCACACCTGAAGCAATGAGATCCGTTAGAGCGCCGTTTCTAGCTATCATTTCAAAAACTTGGCGTGAGCCAGGTGAGACTCCAGCACTCACGCTGGGATGGACCTTCTTGCCCTTTAGAACGTTAGCTAAAGTCATAAGATCGCGATACGATGAATTTGTACAACTGCCTACAAGCACCTGGTCTACTTTGAGTCCTTCGATTTCCTTTACCTTGACAACTTTATCGGGTTGATGGGGTTGCGCAACCATTGGCTCTAGCGAAGAGAGGTCAATCTCAATTATCTCATCATATTTGGCATCTGGATCGGCTTCTATTTGCGTCCACACATGTTCTCTTTCTTGGGCTTTGAGGAAAACTCGAGTCTGCTCGTCGCTCGGAAATACCGATGTTGTCGCGCCAAGTTCTGCGCCCATGTTGGTTATCGTAGCTCGCTCAGGAACGGTAAGCGTGCTGACGCCAGGCCCCCCATATTCGAATATCTTTCCAACGCCACCTTTGACCGTTAGCCGGCGAAGTAACTCAAGAATTACGTCTTTTGCGGACACCCAAGGGCGAAGCCTGCCAGTGAGTCTCACAAGAACAATTTGGGGCATTGTAAGGTAAAAGGGCCCGCCTGCCATTGCCACTGCTACGTCTAATCCACCGGCTCCGATTGCAATCATGCCAAGCCCACCACCCGTCGGCGTGTGGCTGTCAGAGCCGAGAAGTGTTTGTCCGGGCACTCCAAATCGCTCTAGGTGAACCTGATGGCAAATGCCGTTGCCTGGTCGCGAAAAGTAAATTCCATATTTTGCCGCAATTGTTTGGAGAAAGCGGTGGTCATCTGCGTTTTCAAAGCCGGTCTGGAGTGTGTTATGGTCAACGTAACTGACCGAAAGCTTTGTTTTTACGCGTGGAACACCCATGGCTTCGAATTGAAGGTATGCCATCGTGCCGGTCGCATCCTGCGTAAGGGTTTGGTCAATCCTCAGTGCGATTTCATTGCCAGGCGTCATCTCGCCAGAGACAAGATGACTGGAGATTATCTTTTGCGCAACGTTCATTTAAGCTTTAGCTCCTATTTTGCCTGAAACCAAACCAGTGGCGGAAAGTTCACGCCACTGGTTTGGTTTTATACTACATCAATCTTCCTGGATACCTCTACGGATTTACGGTCATTATCTTAGCGCATTCTTCGGGATAAGCAGCGATGAATCTTAGCTCGAGTTCGTGCAGAGGCTTCGACGTATGGAGATCTGCATATTGCACTAATTCAAGCACTCTTTCAGCTTTTTCTGAGCTTTCGAATTCTATCCCCAAGTCACTATAAACTTTGAGGAAGCCTTTAATACCACCATAGGCGCCCGTTGTGATGATTCTACCCGTCGGAATAATTTCCGGCTCACCCCGACCGAGGTCTTCATAGTCGTAGAGTTCGTAATTTCGTCGGTCTTTCAGCGCGCCGTCGGCGTGTATGCCCGATTCATGCGCAAATGCGTTTGCTCCAACTCCAGGCTGGTTTATTGGAATCGGGATATCAAACACATGGGAAGCATATTTTGCAATCTTCCATGCTTTTGTTAGGTCCACTCTATCATCTAGCAGTGATAGATCTTTGAATCCACTTGAGTAGCGTAGCGCCAGGATGCAAGAAACTAAGTCAGCATTTCCTGCGCGTTCGCCAACTCCGTTGATGCAGGTATTGATAAAAGCATCAACGCCTGCATCAATTGCGCCTTTTGCGCCTTCGACTGAGTTAGCTACAGCCATACCCAGGTCATTGTGGCAGTGGAGTTCTATTGGGAGGCCCACATGTTTAGCCAAAGTCTTTATCCTGTGGTAGATGGTCGTAGGATCATCGTATCCCAAGGTATCGCAGTATCGGATACTGTCTGCGCCAGCTTCCCTCGCCGCTTGAGCAAACTGGATAAGGTAATCCATCTCTGTCCGAGATGCATCCTCTGCATTGACGCCAACCCACTCGACACCTTTTTCCTTGGCCAATGTAACTGCATCTTTCATTTCAGAGATTATGCTTTCACGGTCGAGTTTGCCTTTGAATTTGTGAGTTATCATTTGGTCGGAAGTCGAGATTGAGAGATTCAGCATTTTGACGTTTGTAAGCTCTAAGCTTTTCTCGACATCTTGAGGAATCGCACGACACCAACCTTCAAGTCTTAGGGGTTTAAGCACTCCCCTTTCCCAAAGTTCAAGATTGGTGTTCAAGTAATTTTGTTCATGCTTTACAAATGGGAAGCCAAATTCACTTTGGAAGATTCCCATTTCATTGAGCAGAACGTTGAACAGTGTCTTTTGGAGCTTTGAAGCTCCGATTCTCGATGTTTGTACACCATCGCGATTTGTTACGTCGATGATGTAAATCTTAGGCATCACACGGCTCCTTTCATGGATTAAAGTCGTGTTAGTTATTTACCGAACGTTCCAAGAATGGGAAACGCAACGCGTTGCGCTTCCTAAAGCAATCCTTTAGCCTCGGAATGTTGCGGCAGGCTGAGTATAACGCAGGTAATGGTTTCTTGTCAAGATATGGCTATGTGGTGGGCACTATATTGACGAATGCCTTTGGTGCCTAAGAAAGCAATATAGAAACCATTAGGTTGAAATTTCATTCTGCTTTACTTTCGTCCTAATTTTGGGCTCCTCTGTATCCTTTCACTTTTAGAAATGCAAGTTTCCAAACAATGTTTAAGCTTATTTGTCGAGTTCTTTCCACCAGGAGGGGTCAATATCAGGGAAAAGACAATCGCGCTCTTCACATAGTTTGTAATTGACCCAATCGGCTTCGTTGATTTTCTCACCAGCTGCCTTTTTTCGTAACAGCTCTGCCAGCCGTTTAAAGTTTTTGCAATGTTCAGTTAGTCTCGCTTCACCATAATCTTTTGATGCACCCGTGCTGATGTTAAATTGCCAGTCTGACGATTGGAGTAGGAATAATTCGCGTGCGGCTTGCTTCAGAATTGGCAAGAGCTCTTCATTGTCGGCGTATTTTTCCACTAGCTCTCGCATTTCGAGCTCCGCATCATAAATGTGTGACCATGTCCATTCGGTGTTTTGATTTAGCCACATGTAGTGAAATCCACCTTCGCCCCATGAACCCTCTGGAAGCGAAATTGCGGCGGTTGGCGGATTCTTCTCAAGATATTCCGAACAAGTTACAAGTTGAATTTCTGGGTCGTAATGCATGCCTTTGATGACTTCTTTAAGCCAATTTATCCCTTCAAACCACCAGTGGCCGAATAGTTCGGTGTCGTAAGGTGCGCATATGATAGGTATTCTTCCACTTGCATTTTCTCTTCGGAAAATCTCCTTAGTCAACCATAGGAAGTGCTTTGCATGGTCGTATGTTCGGTTAAATGCTCGGTCTACTTCGTAAATTTGTTTTGCACCTAAGTCAGCATCTGGACCGGTTACACGCCAGTAACGAAGGCCGCCAGTTTGATATTTTTTATGGAATTCGAGATACCATTCGTCGCCTGGGAATCCTTGCCAGCGGCTCCACACTTGTGAGCCGGTTGCTTCATCGCGAACAAAGACAAAAACTCCCGAGGCTTTCTCTGCATTCTCAGAAGATTTAACAAGATACGGTTGATAAGGTGTTTTGGCAACGGAGATGTCAGGCCTTTCTTGTACAAACTGCGCCCATAGCTTTTGTAATGCACCAAACCTGTCGATATAGACCCCTCTAGTTTCTCCGCCGTGGAGGAGGTGCGATTCGATTATAAAATATTTCAACCCATTTTCTGCAAGAAATTCCTCAATTCCCTTGCGCTGGTATGGCTCAATAGTATGATGCTTCGGTTGAACTGGCGGAGACCACCGATACCCAGGACGGTATGCGCATTCAGGAAGCCAGAATCCTAGCGGCTGGCGATTGAAATGTCTCTTGTATGTGGCAACTCCCTGCTTTACCTGCGCTTGGATGCTTACGTCTTGCGAAAGCAGAGGTGAATAGCCATGTGTTGCTGAGCTGGTCATAATTTCGATGTGGCCAGCATCTTGGAGTTCCGCGAATGCTTTAAGAAGGGAACGGCGGTACTTGTTCTTAAAATGGTCAAGCGCTCTAGAGTAAAAGTCATGCCAGAAGTCTGCAAGACTGATGAATTGCTCTTCATGCAATCGGGAAAAATCCTTTTTATTGTCCAAGGCGGTTTTTGCCTTCATGCGCAGGTAAGCCGCCATCTCATATTTGAAGGAATCGTCTGCAAGCTGTTCGGCAAGGACCGGCGTAATGCCGATGGTAATTTTTGGAGAGCATCCTTCCTCAATAAGGCTGTATAGGGCGTCTAGTAGCGGAATATATGTTTCCGCAGTGACCTCGAGTAGCCAATCGCTACCGTGGGGCCAGCGCCCATGACTCAGCACATATGGTATGTGAGAGTGCAGTACAAACGCAAAATAGCCCAGTGGCTGTGATGACAATTATAGATTGCTCCTTTCTTGAGGCTATCACGAAGATAGCATACCTATTTCGCCTTGTCAAATTGAAATAAAGACTTCAAGCGGTAATAAACAAAATCATGAGCGACCGCACGCATCTGCCCCCAACTTGACCACTCGCCAGGAAGATTGCGTAGCTGGTCAGCGATGGCTTTTAACTCTAGTATATCAACTTCTTTGAAATCAGTTATTTCCTCTTCTTTACCAATTGGTTGCGGTTTTTCAAAGGTTTCAGCGCAGAGAAAAACGTGGGACCTAAACTCTTGTTTGCAGTTATTGCTCCGAAGCATGTATATTATCTCACCAATTTTTTGGATTTCGGACGGCCGCAAACCAGTTTCCTCAGCAATTTCACGGTGGGCTGCCTCGATGGGAGATTCGTTTTTGCCTACTTTGCCACTTGGGAGCCTATAAATATTGCTGGGATAGAAAGCCTTTGTGTGCACAAGGATGCGTCTGCTTGGGCGAAGAAGTACTAAAACTACTTCTTCGGACGTCTCCGCATGTCTTTGCTGGAAGTCATTTAAAAATTTACAAGGTACTTCCAGCACATAATATTCCTGCTGGCTCAATAAATGCCTCCTAACCCCATTACTAGACTTAATTGCGACGTTCAGCGGTGATTTACCTTCTTTTAATTATTGACGTTTGCATTCAGCTATGATAGATTTTAATCGTTTTCTTAGGAAATTGGGTAATAACAACATGCCGATGAGGCGGCTATTGGAAATGGGTGGAGGCGGTCAAGCGGATCTTCATGTGCATACTACAGCATCGGACGGTACTTTGACTCCCGAGCAAGTTGTTCGTGAAGCTGCGCGTATTGGCTTGGCTGCAGTTGGCATAACCGACCATGATTCAGTTGACGGTATTAGGGAAGCTGTTGAGACGGGAAAAACGATTGGCATCAAAGTTGTGCCTGGTATTGAGATAAACACTGACGTAGGAAGCGAAGAAGTCCATATTCTCGGCTACTTTATAGATGATGAATCTGTTGCTTTGCGCAGACATCTAGAAAATTTAAGACAAGGACGCTTGGACCGCGCAAAAAGGATAGTCGAACGTCTGAATAAATTGGGCGTTAATATTAGCTTTGATGATGTACTCAAAGTTGCAGACAAGGGATCGGTAGGCAGGCCTCACATTGCCCGAGCAATCGTCAGCGCAGGATACGCAGATTCTCCAGGCGACGCTTTTGGTAGGTATCTTGCTCGCGGCGCCCCAGCATACATTCCACGCTACAAGGTAAGTCCGTTTGAGGCATTACATACAATCAAAGAAGCACTTGGTGTTCCTGTATTTGCCCATCCTGGGACCAGCAAACATGATGAACTGATTCCCCAGTTGGTTGAGGTTGGTTTGAAGGGTATTGAGGTTTATCATCCTGAGCATTCGCCCGCACAAACTGAGCACTACCTTCGAGTTGCTGAAAAGTATAACCTCATAGCGACCGGCGGGTCGGATTCCCACGGCCCAAACATGATAAAGACAGTCCCAATTGGCTATGTTACAGTTGATGTTTCGGTTGTTTATGAGCTGGAGGAATTGGCTGGAAAACTAGCATCTTCTCGGGGCTAGATTTTGCCATCCAAATAGGTGATAGTTATTGCTTTCTAGGAAAGCTAGATTACAAGCGTTGAGTTGCTAAAGCAAAACGTTAAACTATAAATAAAGCGACTTTTGGCGTATTAGGGTATTTAGAAAACGATTACATTGGCTGAATTTTGTTAAAAATGCCCCTGAAAACGATTGACTAGCAATCCCTCCTTGTGTTATAAATGTTTACGGTGCCTTTGGCGCCCGGTTAGCCTTTTTGGTTTTGCCGGTGTAGCAGGAGTAGCCAAAAGAAAGCTGATAGGGAGAGAATGTAATGGAAATGTTTGGATCTAAATGGATTGCAAAGGCTAAAGAAATTATGGATCGCATCGAGACAACCCAATCGGAGAACATCGTGAAAGCGGCAACGGTCATGGCAGATGCCATAGAGGCCGAACGATGGGTGCATATGTTCGGAGCGGGTCATGCCCATATTCCTTTGGAGGAGGTTTATCCCCGAACGGGAGGCTTTGTAGGATTCCATCCGATTGGCGAAATGGCGCTCACGTATTTTACGAATGTTGTCGGCGATTCAGGTGTTCGACAGTTTTGTTTCCTGGAGCGCGTTGAGGGCTATGGCCGAATTATAATGCAAAATTATGATCTCGACCCTCGCGATGTCATGTGGGTATTCTCCCATTCGGGAATAAACTGCGTTGTTATAGATGTGGCACTAGCGGCAAAGGAGCAAGGTGCAACTGTAGTTGCGACGACTTCGCTTGAGCACTCGAAACAAACAGAATCAAGACACTCGTCCGGAAAGAAGCTATACGAAGTAGCAGATATCGTTATTGATAGCTGTGTGCCTTTTGGCGATGCTATGATTGAAGTCCCAGGCTTGGAACAAAAAGTCGGTCCTGGTTCAACTCTGGGATTTATTACTGTAGCGAATGCTGTTGTAACGACTGTGGCAGACATTCTAACAAAGCGGGGAGTCAAGCTCTATGTAAACGCGACTTTAAACGTGAAAGGCGACCGAATCGCGGAGGATCTTGTCGAAATAGGCACAAGAGAATACAAGCGTCGCGCAAAAGGCTTCTAAAGAATCAAACTCGGGGAATGTGGCATTCCCAAACTTGAATTATAAAAATATTTAAGGAGGTTTTCAGGTGGCAGAAATTACTTACAGGCAGTTCGACCCCGTTGTCGATCGAAAGGCAGTCATGGACCTTTGGAACCTTTGTCTGCCAGCCGATCCGATTGACGACGCGACTTATGATGAGAAGATTACTTCAGATCCAAATCTACATCCAGATGGGTGTCCTGTCGCAATGGCCGGCGACAAAATCGTTGGATTTGCAATCTCGCAGGTGCGTCGTACACCAAATGATGGTCGCGGTTATGAGTTGGATAGAGGCTGGATTACAGTATTTATGGTTCACCCAGACTTTCGTCGGCAGGGCATCGGCTCGGAATTGATTGACAGATGCATTAAGTTCATCAAAGGGAAAAACAGAGACAAGATTTTTGTCTGTGGGCTTACTGGCTCGTCGCCCAAGTATTTCTTCCCTGGCGTAGATGTAAAGGAATATCCAGCAGCAATTAAGCTCCTCGAAAAGTTCGGTTTTTGGACCTCACACGTAGCCCATTACATGGAACGCTCTCTAACGGATTGGAGTTATCCTGAAGAAGTTGCCAAGATTGAAGAAGAGCTTAGAAAGGAAAACATAACAGTACAGCCGCTTGAAAAGGGCGAGCATCTCGACCTGCTCGAATTCTTGTGGCATAATTTCCCGGGCGACTGGTACAGACATGTGGAGATTGTTATGAACCAGAGCCCAGAGAACTATGTTCGTTTCTTTACTGCAAAGTTGAACGGCAAAATCGTAGGCTATTGCCACATCGAGGAGTCGCACTTTGGCCCATTCCTTGTTCGTTTCGACCTCCGCTCAAAGAATATCGGCACGGTAATCTTCAACAAGGCTCTGCAAAAGATAAAGGACAACGGCTATGATCGCGTATGGTTCGGTTGGGCTGATGAGCCAATCCCTGCGCGCTTCTACCGCAAACAGGGTATGAAAGAAAAGCGCACCTACGCTATGATGCGCAAGGGAGGCTTGCAGGGTTGGCACGCCGACTCATAATTGGCATTGACCTTGGTGGGACAAAAATCTCTGGCGGGATAGGCAACCTAGAGGGCGAAATACTCCATATTGTCGAGCGCCCAACAGACACATCTAGTGCTGAAGCTGTTGTAAATCAGGTTATTGATGTAACTCGAGAGCTCGCCGTCGCAAATCCGATTGGCGAGCTCTCGGCAATTGGTATAGGCGTTCCTGGAATTACAGTGAGCGAGACGGGACTTGTCGTGTGGGCGCCGAATCTTCCCGACTGGCGTGATATCCCTCTTGGAGAGATTCTACGTAAAGAGTTTGGTGTTCCGGTGCTCGTTGAAAATGACGTGGATGTAGCTGTCCTTGGTGAATGGTGGAAAGGCGCAGGGCAGGGTGCGCAGAATGTCTTTTTAATGGCTATAGGAACTGGAATTGGCGGCGGTATTTTAGTTAACGGTCAGCTTTACAAAGGAAGTGGCGGAGTAGCAGGAGCAGTGGGATGGTTTGTCATTGGCGAAGACCGCCTCTTCAAGGAGGAATACAAGGCCGGAGGTTCCGCAGAAATACTTGCTGCTGGCCCAGGAATTGGCCGCAGGGGCCGCGAAGCAGCCAAGTGTAAAAAAACTAAAATGACAGAGCTTGCTGGAGGCGATATCGAAAAAATCGACTCGCGAATTGTTTTTGAGGCGGCTCGATTGGGCGATCCAGTGGCCCAGGAAGTAGTTAACGATACGGCAAAATATCTGGGAATTGTAGCCGCAAATGTGATTAGCTTGCTCAATCCCGAAGTTTTAATTATCGGCGGCGGAGTAGCTGATGCAGGAGACATAATCCTGAAGCCAGTTGCCGAGATTGCCAGGGAGCATGCCCAACCTTTTTCAGCTAAGCAAGTTAGAATCGAAAAAGCAATGCTTGGAAATCGTGCTGGATTGATTGGTGCACTTTGCCTTGCCGCGCGGAGTGTTGACAACTTATAAAGGAAATGGAAAGCAAACGAACAAATTGCCCAAGGCTAAAAAATCCAGCCTCTTCTGCTGACTGCTATGAACTTTTCGCTTGCTGCTGGCTAGCTATCTCAAAGCAATTTAGTTCAAAGTCGAAAGGAGTTTTCTAAATGTCTGATAAGCTTCACATCGTATTTTTTGGTGCACATATTGGCGATGCCGAAATCACATGTGGTCATGTGCTTGCAAAGTATGTTAAGGCAGGGCACAAAGCCACCATAGTCGCAGTGACACCCGGCGAGAAGGGCCATCCAACACTGCCTCCCGAGGAGTATGAGGTTCAAAAGCGGCAGGAAGCCGAGGCATCCGCAAAGCTTTGGGGATGTGATCTTAGAATCATGCCATTTAAAGACGGCGAGACATACCTAAATGAAGAAAGTAAACTGATGTTCGCCGATGTGATTCGAGAGCTCAAGCCAGATATTGTCATTACCCATTGGAAGGGAAGCTTTCATAAGGACCACATCAATACACACTATAATGTAGTTGAAGGTATTTTCTACGCCGCTGTTCCTGGAATCAAACGCGCACTGCCTGCACATGGGATAAAGCAGTTGTATTTTGCAGACAATTGGGAAGATGCGCTTGAGTTCGAGCCAAACGTCTATGTGGATATAACAGATGTCTATGATATCTGGAAGGAGGGCATAGAAAAGCACGCATTGTTCCGCGGAGAAGTATCTTCATTCCGCTATAACGAATATTACTCCGGATTGGCGCAAGTTCGCGGGGCAATTGCAGGCTGTGACAAAGCCGCAGCTTTTATGCTCCCTAGGTTCTCGACTCATCGGACTTTTGACTTTTTCCCTGTCCATGAGACCATGCTGATATACTAATCCTGCGAGAAAAGGAGCTCCCGATAGAATTGCAAGATGCATCGGGAGCTCCTGTCTTTAACCCAATAGGTTGACGCAGAAAGACTATCAATGTATATTGAGTATGTGATAAACTTGGGCATTTTGGGGAGGTAATAAGTTGCGAATAAGAGCGAAAGAGTTAAGGAGGATTCGAAAGCGAAAGAAGGAAGCCTATAAAGCTAGAATGCGAGCGGCTCAGCAGCAGCAAACTTCGACCAAGAAGAAGTAAAATTATAGAGTTTGCAAAAGTGGTCGAGCTTTTTGTTGGGCTTAGCAGTAAGATTAATTAAGAACAAAAAGTCGTACGCGGTGCAATTGGCCTTTACAAAGGGATTGAATTTTGCTAAAATATTCGTAGCTCGAAAGTAGCGGCCCGTTCGTCTAGCGGTCTAGGATACGTGGTTCTCAGCCACGGGATCAGGGGTTCGAATCCCCTACGGGCTACC